>CAXUGD010000065.1:0-12433 GCA_964250355.1 uncultured Acetobacteraceae bacterium
ATCACGTGCCCGCCGCCGTAGCTCGATCCCCAGAGGCCGAGCCGCCCCGCATCGACCCCCGGTTCGGTGGCGAGCCAGGCAAAGCAGGCGCGAATGTCGGCAACCTGATCCAGCGGGTCCACCAGCTCACGGATCACGCGGGCGGGGACCGTGCGCTCGCCGGCCTCGGTCAGCATGGGCGCGCCTGCCACCGAGATCAGCCGCCCGTCCGACCCCCCCCAGCCGCGATAGTCGAACACGAGGCAGACATAGCCGGCCTCGGCGAAATCGACGGCATACCGTTCCGCCAGATGCTCCTTCAGCCCGCCCCAGCCATGGCATAGCAGGATAGCCGGGCGGGGCGGGGCGTCGCCGGCGGGCCGGATCACCTCGGCCGCTAGGCGGGCCCCCTCGCTCCAAATGGTTACGGGCGTGCGCGCGATTTCTTCGGCCATGCGGAAAGGCTAGCAGCGGGTCGGACGGAGCGCAAACCGCCGACTCAAATTTGGCGATGCCGCCGATTGACGTTGCCGGCCATTGTTCCCAGACTGCCGGTATGGAAATCAGGACATCGGCGCCGGACACCCTTGCCGGCAAGGTTGCGGTCGTCACCGGCGCTTCGACCGGGTTGGGACGCGGCATCGCGGCGGCGTTCGCGCGGCACGGCGCACGGGTGGTGGTGGGCGACATTACCGAGGAGCCGCGGCCAGGCAATTTCGACGACGATGCCGGTTCGACTACCGTGGAGCACATCCGGGCGGCGGGTGGCGAGGCCGCGTTCGTGCCGTGCGACGTGACCAGTGGCGCGGATGTGGCGGCACTGGTCGCAGCCGCCCGCGACCGCTTCGGCGGGCTGGACATGCTGGTCAACAACGCCGGCGTTTGGCGCGGCGGCCGCCGCATGCACGAGATGACGGAAGACGATCTCGACGCGTGCTGGCGCGTGCTGGTCAAGGGCAGCTGGTTCGGCGCCCAGGAAGCCGTGAAAGCGTTCCTGGCGCAGAACGCCGCGGAGGGCCTCGCGCGGGGCGGCAGCATCATCAATGTGGTGTCCACGGCCGGATTGCGCGGCCATGCCGGGCAGGCCGCCTACAACATGGCGAAAGCGGCGCAGGCGAACCTGACGCGGTGCCTAGCGCTCGAGTATGCGGCAGATAATATCAGGAGCAACGGGGTGTGCCCAACCTTTGTCAAAACGGCCATGTCGCGTGGCGGGTACGACAATCCTGATTTCGGCGAAACGGCGATACGCCGCGTGGTCCCGGTCGGCCGGTGGGGCGAGATCAGCGATGTGGTCACGGCGGCGCTCTTCTTGGCGTCGGACGCGACGGCCTTCCTTACCGGCATACTGATCCCGGTCGATGGTGGCGAGACGCTCGGCAGCGCGCGCGCCGTCTAGATGTCAGTACCAGTGATATTGTCCCATCTGTTTGTTGATGGTGCTTGCAAATCGAGGCCGGCGGATGTGCCGGGAGTTTGGTGCTGCTCGATGCTTACCCCGCCAGCCGCATTCTTACCAACCCTGAGTCATTGTCCAGACGTGGTGGTGAAGCGGTGTGCTGTGGTCGAATATTGGCTTTCCCCTGGAGAACAAAGATCACCACGAGCAATGGCACCCGCCGCCATGTCGGCAAATTGTATTCCAACACTTAAGTGGGATGGAGTTAGGAAAAGCGTTTCGACATAATATGGATAGCTGCTTGTGAAGGTAGCATCATCCTCAATGATCCGTTGATGGCTGGAGCGAAGGCCATCATCCTGTTTTTTTAACCAAGATGATCAGCAGCAACAACACCTAGCTGACGAGAACCGACCTCTTTTCCGATGTCCTGCAAAAGATATTGAAACCGTTCAGTAAGCGGTTTGGACGTATGGAAGTATAGATCTTCTTCATCTTTTACATACTATTCTGTAGGCTTTTTTTGCACATGCAACACACCAAATCATTTGACGCTTCTTCTCTTTGTCAGGATGTTGAACATCCTAGTCCTAAATTCATCTCTTAATTCTATGCTTAGGTGAGAAACGCTGTTTCTTCCATCTTGATTTTGCGCGCCAAAGAATCGCCATTTGACCTCTCCGAACACCTGAAATCTTGACATTTTCGCAGAGCAAAAAGTTCTAGCTATCTCATGCCATTGGGCCTCGTGTATGATGACGCCGGCCAACACAAAATAAGGGCGGGGCGCCTTAGCCCCGCGCTTTGGGGGAGTTCCGCTCTCGTCGATGAAGCAGAGGTACACGGTGAATGAAAACGACACAAGCAAAATGGCGCAAATAGAAATTAACGCAGCCGATGCGCCAGCCCAAGACGACCCCGAACAATCTCGCCGTTTTGACGCTATAGCGCGTGAGCTGGGCGTAGAAGACAGGCCGGACGCATTTGATGTCGCTTTTCTGGCGGTTGCTAACTACGAACCAAACGATAAGACGCAACCAAGCAAGAGCTGGAAGAATGCCGCTAAGCACAACGTGTGAAGTCCGTGTTGATGGTCGTTGGCTACTTAGGGATATTGCCGACGCCGTAGAACAAGTCCTGCCGGCTACCATGCGGTGTCCCGAGTGTCATGGGCGCGTGCGTGCGCACAAAACCGGCACTACGGGCCAAGCCGCGCATTTTGAGCATTTCCAAAAGCACCCTGGGTGCAGCTTCAGTCACGTTTGGAATGGGGTTAAAGCGACGCACCCCTTGGCTCTGGTGTGACCGCAGGTTCATTCCGTTAAGCGGAACGTGTCAGATTCCACTAACGTTCAACCCGTAGCGGGTGGGTGCGCGAAATGAAACATAGCCGGGCCTACCTCAGCGCCCTCTTCATCTCGCCAACACGCTTCACCATCAAGGCCTCAAGCTCGGCTTAAACAGTCAACCGCCAACGCCGTATTCCGGCCGCGCCTCATGCCACTCACACTTTTGGGGATACGTGGGTATCTGGGAAGATTGAGCCGTCTGGCTCTGGAGGCTTCCTCCTCAAGTCAGTTGCGCTTGCCAAGGTTGACGACGTTACATAAAGATCAGGCCTGCTGTTGGAAGAAATGCTGCAAGCATTTCTGAGCAAGTGCGGCTTTTTGCTATCCTGTCGACCGCCGATGGTGACTTCGCAAGCGAGGGGTCCGCGCACACAAACTGCAGGTTTGCGATTCGCTGCTGACACAAGCTCAGGGTCTTCAGGAGCTACGCTGAAAGCAGCGTGAACGGATCGGATTAGCTCCGGCAGTGCTTCAGCCGCTGTTTCATTGTTGGCGACATAAGCTGAGATTACCCGAACGACAGGGCGAAGCAGATCTAGTTGGTCGACTTCAGTCAATATTCTCTCGATGCAGATTTGGCTTCCGCTTGGGCGAGGTGAGACGTGCCGGCGCCTCGTGGGTTAACTGTTGAACCCTTAAACGACTTTGAAGAAGCTTCTCAGCTGACCTTGAGACGCCTTGGCCGAGCAGGTTGCTCCGTCGATGCCGTTGTGAGTTGCAATCTGTCTGGCCCTTTGTAGCCGTCATCTTCAATCAGCCGTAGCTGGACCCCGGGCTTTGCTTGTTCCGCCGGTACATCAAGCGGCACCTGCCAAGCACACTTCGAGTAGCCCTCCTCGCCGCGCAAAGCGAGGAAGACCACGCGTTCTACGTTGCCGGTTACACCAGTCTCGATGGCAAAGCGGAACACGAGCCCATCTGCCTCATCGATCCCAAACGCCAAGCCTAACTGCTGCGCCTCGGCCTCTTGCCGCCGAAGCGTTCGGACCGTCGGCTCCTCGGCAAACCCCCGGTAGAAGCGTACGGGCACCTTCTCGATAAGGAATACAAAATGGTGACTGTCGTCCATGACGGATAGCCAGCTATGAACGCGCGAACTGGCGGCTCGCCTGAGTCGCTGCTTACCGAAGGCGTAGGCGCGGCATCCGACTGACCAAGTATCGTCGCCTAATTCGTAGCGGGCCATCGCGACCGCATCCCGGCGGGCGTTGGCCAGCAACCTAGCGCAGATCCGTAGCCGTTCCTCGGTCAACGCAGGGTGGAACTGCCACGGCAAGCGTGACGGGGACGGGATGTTTTCCTGCGAGTCGGCCATGCAAGAGTCTTAACGTCATGGGCGAGGCCGATGCAACCGAGCTTTACTCTGGGTGCTGCGGCACATCCTGCCTCCCGAGTCGGTTGATCATCTCGCATCTTGGTCCCGGACTACTACTTCCCCTGTCCACACGGCCGCAGGCTAAGGCCACCGCATGCCAGTTTGCCAACGGCCTATAGGCAAATTTGGACGATCCCGCCGGGCCAACCCGCCAAGCGCTCAATCGTAATCGCGGAGGTCGCCAGTTTGTGGAGCATTCCACCATGCCAGCCGCCAGGCACATCGCTCTGTTCGCCCTGGAGTGCAAAGGAAACAACGCGATAAACAAGGCTGCACAGAGCGTGACTTGTTTCCTTTTCATCGTTGCTAAAAGCAGTCGGCTATTTTGCGATCTCGTAATGCTGTGACGTTGCATTTTGCCGATAGGTTTGAAAAGTCCTTGTCCCGATAGCGCATGTTGTCGGTTACAGGCATGGCCAGAAAGCTGGGGCAGGGGGTCGGACGGGCACCGGATCGCGATGCAGCGCTGCGCGCGCGCTCTCCCGTGCTGTGGGCGGATAAACTGTCGCACGTCACGCCGATCCTGGTGTTGCACGGCACGGCGGACTGGCGCGTCGGCCCGCACGACGCCCTGGCGATGAGCCGCGCGTTGCTGGACGCCAAGATCCCGTTCCGACTCGTGATCTTCGAGGGCGGGTCGCACGGTAATGAGGAGTTTGCCGGCGAGCAGGAGCAGATGGAGATCGCCTGGTTCAACCGCTACCTACGGGATGGCGCGCCGTTGCCCAACCTGAGCCCGCACGGCGACTGATGTTCGAACGCAGCGACGGATTACATAGGCATTCGTCTCTTCCTTTGTTGCCCAGAGTGTCGCTTGCTGTTTCCGAGCCCGAGCGAGCCTTGGCTCGATTTTGGTCATTTCTTGCGGAAACCGTAAGCCGCTGGATTGCTGGGCAAGCTGTCTTTCCGAGAGTCTTGACGTCTGCATCGCTACCCCGGAATAATCTCGATAGGTCTTGACTTTTTGTCGGCCGCGGAACGGGCGAGGCTGAGCGAAGCGATGCTCCACCACGTTGTGGAGCGGTTGCGGGACTGTGGGTCGATCAGACGGGTCGTGCTGCTCTCGCCTTCGCCGGTCGGATCCTACGACTGGGTGCCGGACGAGGGGCGGGGACTGAACGAGGAGCTTGCGCGCGTTCGCCTCGCGGCCGGAGCCGGCCCGTTGCTGGTAATCCACGCCGACCTGCCGCTGCTTGCAGTCCACGACATCGAGATTTTGCCGCAGGCGGCGACACGACACGACCAGGCGCTCGCGCCCGACCGGCACCTGACTGGCACGAACGCGGTCGCGATCGCCGATGGCGCGCTTATCGACTGGTGCTTCGGCGCGGATAGTCTCAACCGCCATCGCGATGCGCTCAGACCGGGCCACGCGGTGGTCCAGCGGCTCGGCCTTCTGGTCGACTGCGACACTACTTCAGACCTGATGATCGACCCGTCAGGCATTGGGCTGACGTTATAGAGTGGAACAATAGTATCAACGTTGCAAATCTTTGTTGGTTTGGTCAAAAGCCGCGGATAGTAAGACTAAACTCGAAAGGAACTGTCACTCGCTGTTTTACAAACGGATAACCTTCTTCCATACATCCAATGAAAATTTCAACTCTTTCCTGACTTTCCATCTCGCTGACCGAGTCCACACCTTATACTAACGGCATCAAAGTTTGATCTGTTTCTTCTATTCTCGTTTTGCAATGGTGGTGGTGTGTTCTGATGTTGCATGAGAGCGTTCGAAGCCTCACAGCACGTGTAGGACGGAAAGCGAAGCGCCTTCCGTCTCTACGGCGTTGGCTGCAGTCTATGACTGGTCACAAGGACGATGACGTCGCGTGCACACCGTTGTTTGATTATCTCCATGTTGGAGGCCATCGCCCCCTGTGGGCGACGGCGGATGGCGCTTCGCTTTTCTGCCCTACGCGTGTTACGCGGCGTCCGCCTTTTTCTCGTTGCGCTTGCGCTCGTTGGGGTCCAGCCACTTCTTGCGGATGCGGACTGCGCTGGGCGTCACCTCGACCAGCTCGTCGTCTTCGATGTAGGCGATTGCCTGCTCCAGGTTCAGGCGGCGGGGCGGGATCAGCAGCATCGCCTCGTCCTTGCCGGCGGCACGGATGTTAGTGAGCTTCTTTTCCTTGATCGGGTTGATATCGAGGTCGCTCTCGCGGGAGTGCTCGCCCAGGATCATCCCCACGTACACGGCCTCGCCGGGGTTGACGAACAGGGTGCCGCGTTCCTGCAGGTACCACAGCGCGTACTGCACGGTGGCGCCGTTCTCCGAACTGATCAGCGAGCCGTTACGCCGACCCTCGATGGTGCCGGCCCAGGGGCGGTAGCCGGCGAACAGGCGGTTCATGATGCCGGTGCCGCGCGTGTCGGTCAGGAACTCGCCGTGATAGCCGATCAGCCCGCGGCTAGGCATGATGAAGGTCAGCCGCACCTTACCGCCGCCGCTGGGCCGCATGTCCTGCATCTGACCCTTGCGGCGACTGAGCTTTTCCACCACCACGCCCGAATACGGCTCGTCCACATCGACCAGCACCTCCTCGAACGGCTCCTCGCGCTCGCCGGTCTCGGGGTTCTGCCGGGTCAGCACGCGCGGCCGGCCGATGGACAGCTCGAAGCCCTCGCGCCGCATCGTCTCGATCAGCACGCCCAGCTGCAACTCGCCGCGGCCGGCGACCTCGAAAGCCTCGCTCTCCGTGCTCTCGGTCACCTTGATGGCGACGTTGCCCTCCGCCTCACGCAGCAGGCGGTCGCGTATCTGGCGTGACGTGACCTTCTTGCCCTCCTTGCCGCCCAGCGGGCCATCGTTCACGCGGAACGTCATGGCCAGCGTCGGCGGGTCGATCGGGATGGCATGCAGCGGCTCGGTCAGCTCCGGCGCGCCGATGCTGTCGGGGATGGTGGCATCCGTCAGCCCGGCCACCGCCACGATGTCGCCGGCCTCCGCCTCCTCCACCGTCACGCGGTCCAGGCCGCGGAAGCCCAGCAGCTTGGTCAGCCGGCCGGTCTCCACGGTCGAGCCGTCCTGGCGCAAAACCTTGACCTGCATGTTCAGCTTGGCGCGGCCCTGCTCGACGCGCCCGGTCAGCACGCGGCCCAGGAACTGGTCGTATTCCAGAATGGAGGCGACCATGGCGAACGGCGCGTCCGCATCCAGCGCCGGCGCTTTCACGTGGCTCAGCACCAGGTCGAACAGGGCGGAAAGATCGCGGCGGGGGCCGTTCAGCTCGGCATCCGCCCAGCCCTGGCGACCCGAGGCGTACAGCATGGGGAAGTCCAGCTGCTCGTCGCTGGCGCCCAGGGCGGCGAACAGGTCGAACACCTCCGTGTGCACCTCGTCGGCGCGGGCGTCCTGCCGGTCGATCTTGTTGACGACCACGATCGGCTTCAGTCCGCGCTGCAGCGCCTTGCCGACCACGAACTTGGTCTGCGGCAGCACGCCTTCGGCCGCATCGACCAGCACGATGGCGCCATCGACCATGTTCAGGATCCGCTCCACCTCGCCGCCGAAATCGGCGTGGCCCGGGGTGTCCACGATGTTGATCCGTGTCTCGCGCCACACCACGCTGGCGCATTTGGCCAGGATGGTGATGCCTCGCTCTTTCTCCAGGTCGTTGCGGTCCAGCGCGCGCTCGACGACGGCCTGGTGCTCGCGATAGGCGCCCGACTGCTTCAGCAGTTGATCGACCAGCGTGGTCTTGCCGTGGTCAACGTGGGCGATGATGGCAATGTTGCGGATGTCCATGGGGCACTTCTGTCGGAACGAGGGTGCGGCCCATACGAAAAGGGCCTGACCGATGTGTCAGACCCTTGGGGTACCGCGTCTGTCAGGTAGATAGGCGTTGGCCTTCGCAGATGCGAGAAAAAACCGCCGCGCGCCGTCCGGCGAATGGCAGGGCTGCGCGTCTGCCGCCCTTGCCGGCCTATCGGCGCTGTTCAGTACTGTCCTTGCTCGTCGCCGGGCGGTGCTCCCGCCAGCCCCGCCTGGATCGCGGCGCGTGCGCCGGCCACGTCGCCCTGGCCCAGCGCACGCCGTGCCTCGGCCACCCGCGCCACCATCTGGTTCTGCGAGGGCGCGTTTGCGGCATAGGCCGGGGTAGCGCGGTCCAGCAGCCTGGTTTCCGCCATCTCGAGCGCCTGCTGCGCCTCGCCGGTGTGGTGCATGGCCAAGGCGCGGTCGGCGGCGCGCAGGTAGCCGCGCGGCCCCTGGTTCGGGCCGGTTTCCGGCTGCGGCAGGTGCGGCGCGATGGGCGATTGCGTATCGGACCCGGTGACGTTGCTTGCTTTGGCGGAAGCCGGGCCGCTCAGACCGGTGCCCGGCTCGTGGGCAAAAGGCTGGGCCAGGGCGGACGTGCAGGCAAGACCGACCAGGGCGGCCGCTATTGGAATCAGGCGCATGGGTCATACTCCTTCATGCGGGTGTTGGCGCGTGGAGAGCGCGTGCCGTCAACGCCGTAGGCGGCGAAAGATTGCACTCAGAGCCAAGCCGAGGCAGTCCTGCTCCGGAACCCGGTTACTCTGCACATTGGACAGGCCAGCCGTCAGCACCGTAGCTTCTCATCCAGGCCACCAGCCGGATGGTAGCAAAGCGGGCGGCCCTAGTTTATGGTCGTGCCATGATTCCAGACAATCCAACCAGCCGCACGCTAGCTGACATGCAGGAGTCGCTGGACCGTTCCATCGCCGACGTGGAAGCCGGCCGGGTCGTCCACGCCAGCCACGTTCACGCGTTGTTGCATCAGGCAACACGCGCCGCAGCAGCGGAGCACGAGACAGATCAGGCCCGTTAATCGGCTACTCGCAGGAAGCCCTCGACGCTGTAGCCGCGCTTGCCGACCACTATCTTCGCCTTGATAGGCCCGAAGCGGTAGCCCGGCTCGACGACGCGCTTCGGATGGCGGAGTCCCGTATTGAACAGATGCCGCAGGCTGGCCTCAGCGCGCCGCGACCCTATCCTGCGCTTGCCAGACCCGAAGTCGCCTGGGTGCTGTCCGGACGCTACCGGGTTGCCTACAGACTTGGCCCAGCCCCTGTAATCGTTGCAGTATTTTACGACCAGGCCGACATCCCAGCACGATTTTAGTCGAGCAGATCCTTACGCATCTCAGGCGTGCGAAGCTGCGGCTCAAGCAGGCCGCGGGGACAGCACGAAGCGCACCGGCCGGTCCGGCTGCGTGGTCACGATCGCACGGGGCAGCACCTGGCCGGTGCCGGCAAGCTCGATGCGGAACGCGCGCAGAAACCGGGCCAGCACCAGCACCGCCTCGGTCAGCGCGAACTGGGCGCCGACGCAGATGCGCGGGCCGGCGCCGAACGGCATGTAGGCGTAGCGCTCGGGCTGCGGCGCGCCCGGCATGAAGCGGTCCGGGTCGAAGGCGTCCGGCGCGTGCCAGCGCGCGTGGTGGCGGTGCAGCACCCAGGGGCTGATGGTGATGGTGGTGCCGGGCGCCACCGCGTGGCCCATGATGCTGTCGGCACGCTGCGCCTGGCGCACGATCAGAAAGGCCGGCGGATACAGCCGCAGCGCCTCGTCCACATGGGCGCGCACATTCACGAGGCGGGGGATCGCGGCGGCCGCCTGATCGGGACGGAGGTCCAGGCCCGCCACTTCGGCCGCCAAGCGCTCCTGCTGCTCCGGATACAGGGCGGCGAGGTACAACGACCAGAAAAGGGTGACGGCCGTGGTCTCGTGCCCGGCCAGAATCATGGTGCTGACCTCGTCACGCAGCTGCGCGTGGTCGAAGCCGGCGCCGGTCTCCGGGTCGCGCGCGGCGGAGAGCAGGTCGAAAAGGTCGCGCGCGCGGCCTTCGGTGGGCGGATAGGATGCGCGCACGGCGATCAGCCGGTCGAGGAACGCCAGCCACTCGCGGCGGAACGCGGCCCGCCCGCGGTCCACGAGCGAGGGCACGTTCTCCGGCAGCAGCAGGTCCAGGATGCCGGGCGTGGCGTAGCGGGCGCCGTAGCTCATCAGCAGCCGCCGCAACTCGCCGGCGAAGCCCGACATCTCCAGCGAGAACATCGACTGGCCGGCGATGGCCAGCGCCAAATGCTGCAGATGCGGCAGCAGCTCGACCGGGCGGTGGGTGAGTGCCGCCAGCTCCGCCTCTTTCGCAGCGCTTGCAGCCACCACGTGGTGCGCCAGGATCGGCATGGTGCGCGGCACCAGTGCGGGCGCGATCGTGCGGCGCTGGTGGCGCCAGGCATCGCCCTCGGCCAGGAACAGCCCGCCGCCCAGCACCGGCTGCAGCACGCGGCGGGTGGCCGGGTTGCGCTGGTAGTTGTCCGCGTTGCCCACCAGCACGTGGCGTATCGCCTCGGGCGCGTTGATCATCAATTGCTCGCGCCCGAGAAAGCGGCCTGGTAGGATTTCCAGCTCGTAGGCCGGCTGACCCCAGAGTTCCAGGAAGTTGCGCCGCAACACCAGAAACGATTCCAGCTGCGTGCGCAGACGGGTGGGAAGCGGCGCACGGGGTGGCAGGGTCTGAAGCATGATGGGCACGTAGTGTCGCGCCGGCGCCAGTGAAGGCCGCAGCTGCGCCGGGCAACCAAACGGAGGTAAGCCGGATGACCTACAAGATATTGTCGCTGGACGGCGGCGGCTCCTGGGCCGTCCTGCAGGTCATGGCCCTGGCCGCGCTCTATGGCGAGACGGCGACCGGGCACGAGGTGCTAGCCGACTTCCAGCTCGTGGCCGCCAACTCGGGCGGCTGCCTCACGCTCGGCGGCCTGCTGGAAAATCGCACGCTGGCCGATCTGCGCGACAACTTCTTCCTGAACGAGGCGGCGCGCCGGAGCGTGTTCGTGGCGCGGGGCGGCCTGGCCAGCCTGCCGCAGGCGCTCCTTCACCTCGGCCCGAAATACAGCACGGCGGGCAAGCTGGCCGGGCTGCAGAAGCTGCTGAGCCGGTGCGGCGCCACCAAGCTTTCCAAAGTTGGGGGTGCGGCGGCCGGGATGCCGGACCTGGTGATCTGCACTTTCGACTACGACCGGCTGAGAGGCATCCTGCTGCGGTCCAACCGCGCCAGCCGGGCCGCCAGCTTCACCGACGAGCTCGACCTGACCCTGGCCGAGGCGATCCATGCCTCCACCAACGCCCCGGTCAATTTCTTCGACGTGCCGGCGAACCTGCCGCAGGCGGCGCCGACCCGGCAGTTCTGGGATGGCGGGATCGCGGGGGATAACAACCCCGTCCTGGTCGCCGTGATCGAGGCGCTGGCGAACGGCCATGCCGCCGGTGCCATACGGGCGCTCAGCATCGGCACGGGCACCGTGTTCCTGCCCGCCGACCCGGATCACCGGCTGGGCGTGCTGGGGCAGCCGTCCCGCTGCCTGCCCCGCAGCAACTTCGTCGAAGACCTGCTGGCCGACGTGACCACCCTGGCCACCGCGGTGCTGGACGACCCGCCCGACGCCGCCTCGTTCCACGCGCATGTGGCGCTGGGCGGCAAGCTGCCTGCCGGCCCGGCGTTGGTGCAGGCCAGCGGCCCGGTGGTCAGGCTGAACCCGATGATCCAGCCGGTGCGCGATGCGGACGGCCGCTGGGCCACGCCCCCGGGCATCAGCGACTTCGGGGCGCTGGCCCGCCTCGACATCGACGCGGTAGCGCAGGCCGACATGCTGCGCATCGTGGAACTCGGCCGCGCCTGGCTGGCCAACACGGTGCCCAACCAGCCGATCCGCACCAACCGTGACACGCTGGCCTGCGAGATCGGCCAGCCCACCTTCGACCGCGCATTGGCAGCCTGGCGGGACGCGGCGCTGGTGAGTTGACCGAAGCGCCGCCCTGGTCGTTGCACCAGTGGTGGCCTGCCAGGCCCGGGTGCCTGGCCACCGAGTCCCGTTTGCGTTCTCCGCAACCATGCGGGACAACGCGGCCCCATGCAGCTCTACACCGATTGGGCCAGGCTGCCCGCAGAGGCGCGCGGGTCGGCCGTGGCCCTGGGCAACTTCGATGGCGTCCACCTGGGCCACGCGCATTTGGTGCGGGCCACCCATGCGGCCCGGCCCGACCTGCCGCTGGCGGTGCTGACCTTCGAGCCGCATCCGCGCGAGCTGTTCCGGCCGGACGACCCGCCGTTCCGGCTGTCGCTCTCGGCCGAGCGGGCGGGGGCGCTGGAGGCGCTGGGTGTGCGGCGGATCTACGAGGTGGCGTTTACCGAGGCGTTCTCGCGGCTGACGGCCGAGCAGTTCATCGCCGACGTGCTGGGGCGGGCGCTGGGGGGCCGCACACCTGGCCTGCGGGCCGGATTTCGCGTTCGGCTATCGGCGCGGCGGCGGGGTGGAACTGCTGGCCGCGCGGGCGGAGCAGATGGGCCTGGGGCTGACGGTGGT
>CAXUGD010000066.1:0-12310 GCA_964250355.1 uncultured Acetobacteraceae bacterium
TCCGGCCGATCATGTAGGGCTGGCGCGTAAGATTGCCGCCGAACAGCAGGCGCGGCAGGCCGAGATCGGGCAGGGGCACGCCCAGTTCGGCGGCGCCGTCCCGCCGCAGGCGCGATTGCGGGGTGGGCGGGTTGAACATGATGACGTGCCAGCCGCGCGGCAGGCTCTGGCCGGGGCGCAAGGTAGCGGGATCGCGGTCCAGCATCGCCGCCAGGCGCCGTGCCAGCGGCAACGCGCAGACGTCCTCCGCCACGACGATGGCCGGGGTGTCGGCAAGCGGCTCGGCGAGCGTCGGGCCGTCTTGCCGGAACCCTGACCGGCCAGTCATGCCAGCACCAGGTTGCGCTCGACCCGGACCGTGCGGCCGACGAACTCTTCTTTCTGCAGCCGCGCAATCAGCCCGGGATCCTGCGTCGTGGCCAGCGTTCGCGCACTGTCCGGCGTGTCGAGCAGCAGGACGCCGCGCGACGCACCGTCGCCGCCATGCAGCACGGTGCAGCCGGCGACCCGCGCCGGCCCGGTGAAACTGTCGGCGACGTCCAGCACCCGCGCCTGCCGCGCGACCGCGTCCGTAACGTCGCAGCGGACGAAACCGCGAGGCGGGGGCGCGCTGGACCAGACGCAGAACGCCTGCTTGGTCAGCACGCCCGACACGCAGGAGAGCAGGGCGGTCCGGCCGCGCCCCTCCCGCAGCAGTTCGGCGGCCCGGCAGACCGCCTGGAACAGGTAGTTGTTATAGGGGCCGCCCGCAAACGGCATGCCGCCGGTGACGGTCAGGCTCCTGCCGGCCGGCAATCCGATCGCCTCGGCATAGGCGGTGACGGCGATCGGGAAGCAGCTGTAGAGGTCGATGAGGTCGATGCCGGAGGCGTCGAGCCCGCTCGCCTCCAGC
Organism: uncultured Acetobacteraceae bacterium; assembly: GCA_964250355.1. GTDB lineage: Bacteria > Pseudomonadota > Alphaproteobacteria > Acetobacterales > Acetobacteraceae > BOG-908. The sequence goes on from CAXUGD010000066.1 coordinate 893, forward strand.
ACGGCGCGGCCGGTCACCGCCGCGCCCGGGCAGTCGCCCAACGACGCGCGGGCGGCCACCGGGATCATGTGGTTCGATTCGGCGCTGGCCACCGGGAACAGCCAGCGCTCCCGGGGGATCCCGAGCGCCGTGGCCCGTGCGGCCGAGCAGACCAGGAGTGCTGCCGCCTGATCGACGTTCCAATTGGAGCAGTGGGCGCGTGTGTAGGGGAACGCCTGCATGGGGTTGCCGGGCGAAGCGTCGCGGATCGCAGCCGGCTCCATCCGCCGCCGCAGCCAGGCCTGCGGGTTCTCGGCGGCGACGCCGCTGAACGCGGCGCCAAGCTCTGCCAGCTCCGTCCGATGCTCCTCGACCCCGATCCCGCGTGCCGCACCGCGCGCACTCTCCAGGACCGCGTAAAGTCCGACCGGCATGCGCAGCCCCGCCGCCAGTTCCGCCGGGTGGCGCAGCTCGGCTGCCGGTGCCAGGCGCACCTCCGGCTCGCTCGCCTGATTGCGTTCCTCGGCCGCCACGCCGGCGGCCTGCGCGCGCCGCAGCCGGTGGCCGGCATCGCCGCCCACGACGAGTGCCGTGTGTATCCGGCCCTGGGCGATACGCTCGCAGGCCTCGCCGATCAGCGTCTGCTGCAACACGCCGATGCTGGCCAGGCCCGTGGTCGGCCGCTCCCCCCACCCGGCGCGGGCAATCTCTATGCCCGCGTAGCCGTAGCTCCAGCGGCCCCCACGGCGCGGGCAATCTCTTTGGCCGGGTTGCGGTAGCTCCAGCGGCCCTGGGGAACCGCAATCCATTGGACGCCGGCGAGCGTGGCGGTGGAGAGGCTGTCGCGGCCCGCGGCGGCGGCGGCCTCCAGCATCAGGTCCATGGCCTCCGGCGCGCGGCGCCAATCGTCCTCCCGCTTCCCCGCCGTGCCGATGCCGACGAGGACGGGCGTGTTGTCCGGGATGGCGCCGCCGTTCACGCCCGGGCCTCGGCCGGTGCGGATGCGGCGAGTGCGGCGCGCAGCTCGGCCTTTTGGATCTTGCCGTTGGCGTTGCGTGGCAGCGGCGCGCTTCCGATGATGACCTGCTGCGGCACCTTGTAGTCAGCCATCCGCTCGGCGCACCAGGCCCGCACCTGCTCCGCGGTCGGCCCGCGGTCGGTGACGCACAGGAATGCCGTGACGGTCTCGCCCAATACTGCGTCCGGCCGCCCGACCACCGCGGCTTCCACCACGCCTTGGAGGCCGGCGAGCGTGCTCTCGACCTCGGCGGGGTACACCTTGAACCCTGCCCGGTTGATCATGTCCTTCTTGCGGTCGGCGATACGGACGTAGCCGTCCGCGTCGATGCTGCCGATGTCGCCAGACTTCCAGTATCCGCCGGCGAAGGCTTCGGCGTCGGCCTCCGGCCTGCGCCAATAGCCGGGCACCACCATCGGGCCGGCAATCCAGAGCTCGCCCTGCTCGCCCCGTGCCACTTCCCGGCCGTCATCGCCCATGACGACCAGTTCGCCGCACGGCACCGCGCGGCCGACGCTGCCGGCGCGATCCCCACCCTGGCCCAGCGGCGTGATGGTGGCGGGCGAGGCCGTCTCCGTGGCGCCGTAGCAGTCGCGCAGTTGCAGCCCGGGAAACGCCTGGGCAAAGCGCGCCGCAGTGGGCCCCGGCATCGGCGCGCCGCCGAAGGCGCCGATGCGCCAGGACGACAGGTTGAACGCCGCCAGGTCCGGCTCCAGCAGGCACAGGTTATACATCGCGGGCACGAGCAGCGCGTGGGTGATGCGTTCCTCCTGCGCCAGTTCGAGGAAGCGGCGGCGCTTGAACTCCGCCACCGTCACCACGGCGCCGCCGGCGTGCAGGAACGGCAGCACCACGCCGCACAGGCCCGTCACGTGCGACCAGGGCACGCACAGCAGCGTGCGGTCGTCCGGGCCGAGCCGGTGCACCTCCTGCCAGTGCAGGCAGGAATGCACCACGTTGAGGTGGGTCAGGGTGGCGCCCTTGGGCCGGCCGGTCGTGCCCGAGGTGTAGAGGATGGCGAAGACGTCGTCCTCCCCGGCGGCGGCTGGCGGCGGCGCTGCGGCGCCTTCGCCGGCTGTGCGCCAGGCCGGCGACGACGTGTCGAGGCGGATGTCCTGCGGCGCGCCGGCTTCTGCCAGCTCGCCGCCGAAGCGGGCGCTGTGGATCACCGCCGCAGGTTCGGAGTCGCCGAGCATGTAAGCGATCTCGGGCGCCCGCAGGCGGGTGCCGAGCGGCACTAGGATCGCGCCCAGGCGGGCAATTGCTGCCAGGCTCAGCACGGCGTCCAGCCCGTTATCGAGCATGACGGCCACGCGGTCGCCCGCTCGCACGCCGCCCGCCGCAAGCCCGGCTGCAACCGCGGCGGACCGTTGCGCGAGTGCTGCGTAGGTGAGCCGCGCCTCGCCGTCGATCACGGCAAGCCGGCCGGCGTTGCCGGAGAAACTGCCGTCCAGCATGGCCCCGACCGTCGCCGGGCGGTCTGCGTAGCAGGTGACGAGCCGGCCCCGGTGGAGCTCCATCCGCCTCCGGCGCATGGGGGTTACGCCGCCGCGTCCGGCACGCCACCCCGCTCAGGCCCCGACGCGTTCGCCAGCGCCGCTTCGAGGTGGCTGCCATAGGCCTGCACGTCGCGCTCCGCACGGCGCCGTGCCGTGTCGGCGTCGCCGTCGTCGATCGCCTGCAGGATGCGGCGGTGTGCGCGCACCGCCAGGCCGCGTACCGCCTCGGAGGCGAAGTTCTCGATGCGGGATGCTTCCATCATCAGCGGAAAGATGGAGGCGGCGAGTGCGAACAGCAGCTCGTTGTGGCTGGCCGCAGCCAGTGCCGTGTGCCAGTTGGCGTTCTCGTCCAGGAACGTGTTGAGGTCCGAGGACGCGGTGGCTTCGAGCACGGCCGAAACACGCTTGAGTTCGGCCAGGTCCTCGGCCGTGCGGTTCTGCGCGGCGAGGTAGGCGATCATCGGCGCCAGCGCCTGCCGCACCTCGACGAGCGAGCGCAGGGAGATGCTCCGGCCGCGCGCGAACACGCTGATGTGGTTGGCGAGCAACGCGTCGGAGGGCTGCGAGACGACGGCACCGCCGTAGCGGCCGGCGCGCGTGTTCACCAAGCCCTGCGTCTCCAGGATGCGCAAGCCCTCGCGGATCGAGCCGCGGCTGAGCCCTGTCGCCACCACCAGTTCACGCTCCGTGGGCAGCGAGGAGCCGGGCGGGAAAGCGCCGCTGAGTATCTGTTCCTGCAGCTTGCCCGCAAGAACGTCGCTGGATTTGAGCACCTTAATACGGTCCAGCCTGTCGAGCATGCGCGGCGTCGCCGCTTCGCTGCCGCTCTCCCCGCTTTCGGTGTCTAGCTTCACTATTGTCACCCGGATTGCCTAGCGTTATCGTCCAATGAAGTCAATTGTCAGACCGTAGAACGAACGGCAGCCGACGACTCTGGGAGGCGACACGTCATGCCCGAAGCCTCCTTGAGAGGCGACCGCTTTTTGCCGTTGCGCGGCGTGCGGGTGCTTGATTTCAGCAAGGTGCTGGCGGGGCCTCTCTGCACCCAGCATCTGGGCGACATGGGCGCGGACGTTATCAAGGTGGAGCCCTGCCGGGGCGGCGACGACACACGGGCTTGGCCGCCGTTCCGCGATGGCGAGGGGACGATCTTCCTTTCGGTCAACGGCAACAAGCGCAGCCTCGCCGTCGATCTGAAGGTGCCGGCGGGGCGCGACATCTGCTTGCGGCTCGTGCGGCGCTGCGACGTGGTCCTGGAAAGCTTCGCGCCTGGCGTGGCCGAGCGCCTGGGCATCGGCTACGAAGCGTTGCGGGCGGTCAACCCGTCGGTCGTCTATTGCAGCGTTTCCGGTTTCGGCACGAGGGGGCCGATGCGTGGCGACAAGGGCTACGACCTGATCGCGCAGGCCTTCACCGGCATGCTCGCCTGCACCGGCGAGCCGGGCGGGCCGATGGTGCGCAGCCCGTTCTCGCCGGTGGACCAGGGGACTGGCCTATATGCTGTCATCGGCATCATGGGCGCGCTCATGCAGCGACGCGCCACCGGCGCCGGCGCCAAGATCGAGGTCTCGCTGTTCGATACCGCCGTGGGATTCCTCGGCTACATGCTGCAGGGCTACTGGCAGACCGGCCGCGACCCTGTGCCGGCCGGCTCCGGCCACGAATCCCTCTGTCCGTACCAGGCCTTCGCCACGGCGGACCGGCCGATGATCCTGGGCGTGGCCAACGACGCGATGTGGCGGCGCTTCTGCGACCTCGCCGGACGGCCCGAGCTTGCACACGATCCCCGCTTTGCCACCGCCGTCGCGCGCGTGGCGCATCGCGAGGAGACGGTGGGCCTGGTGGCGGGCCTGCTGCGCGAAAGGCCGCGCGCGTCCTGGCTGGCGCTGCTGGCGGCCGAGGGCATTGCGTGTTCGCCGGTGCACACGCTGGGCGAACTGGCGCATCATCCGCACACCGAACACTCCGGCATGGTTATCCGCACCCGCGACGCAGGCGGCAACGAGGCACCGGGCGTGGCCTTGCCGCTGCGCGCGGACGGCTTGCGCACCGCAGAGAGGACGCCGCCGCCACGCCTCGGCGAGCACACCTTCGGCGTGCTGGCGGAGTGCGGCTACAGCGCCGCCGAGTGCGAGAGTTTCGTCCGGGACAACGTGGTGTTCGCCGACCGCACGCCAGCCGGCGCCGCGCTTTGACACAGGGAGGTTCGACATGGCGGACATGATGCAGGCCCGCGACGCCGGCGACGCGCTGCGGCAGAAATACCTGGCGGAACGCGACAAGCGGCTGCGCGCCGACGGCGGCGAGCAGTACGTTTCGGTGTCCGGCGGCTTCGACACGTATCTCCACGATCCCTACGTCGCGCCGGGCTTCACCCGCGACGCGGTGACCGAGGACGTGGACGTGGCGGTGGTCGGCGGAGGCTTCTCCGGCCTGCTTGCGGCGAGCGCCTTGGTGAAGCAGGGCGTGGCCGACATAAGGCTGATCGAAAAGGCCGGCGACCTGGGCGGCACCTGGTATTGGAACCGTTATCCCGGGTGCCGGTGCGATGTGGAATCGTACATCTACCTGCCGCTGCTCGAGGACCACGGCATCATGCCGTCGGAGAAATACACGCGCGCGACCGAGATCTTCGAGCACGCGAAGCGGCTCGGGCGCGCGCTCGGCCTGTACGAGAAAAGCCTTCTGCAGACCGGCGTTACCGACATGCGCTGGGACGAGGCGGCGGAACGGTGGATCGTGCAGACCGATCGCCACGACCGCATACGCGCGCGCTTCGTCTGCCTGGCCACCGGCATCCTCAGCCGGCCGAAGCTGCCGGGGATCCCGGGCATCGCCGACTTCAAGGGGCATTCGTTCCACACCTCGCGCTGGGATTTTGCCTACACCGGCGGCGACGCGACCGGCGGCCTCCACAAGCTCGCCGACAAGCGCGTGGCCATCATCGGCACCGGCGCCAGCGCGGCGCAGGCGATCCCGCATCTGGGCGACGCGTGCAAGCAGCTCTACGTGGTGCAGCGCACGCCGGCCGCCGTGGACGACCGCGGCAACATGGCGACCGATCCCGGCTGGTGGGAGGCGCAGCCATCCGGCTGGTGGGAGAAGCGGGCGGCCAACTTCGAAAGCTTCCTGCTCGGCATCCCGCAGGACGAGGACCTGGTCGCCGACGGGTGGACCTCGAACTGGGCGAAGCTGTCGGAGGCCGCGCGCACCGAAGGCTTGTCGGAGGCCGAGCGCAAGCGCCTGCGCCAGGCGGCCGAATACGCGCGCATGGACGAGATACGCGCCAGGATCGACGCCGTGGTGCACGACCCCGAGACGGCGGAGGCGCTGAAGCCGTATTTCAACTGGATGTGCAAGCGCCCGCTCTTCGTGGACGGGTATTTCGAGACGTTCAACCGACCTAACGTGACGCTGCTGAACGTCGCCGGCTGCGGCCTGGACCGGATCGCCGAACACGCGATCGTCTTCGACGGCAAATCCTACGACGTAGACTGCATCATCTACGCCTCGGGCTTCGAGGTGGCGGCACCCGCCGACCGCACCGGCGGTTTCGATCTGGTGGGCGCCGGCGGGCAGACCCTTGCGCAATACTGGCAGGACGGCCGCCGGTCGCTGCACGGCATCTTCGTGCACGGCTTCCCCAACCTGGGCATCATGAACGGCCTGAAGCAGGCGGCGATCACCTGGAACATCACCTACATGATGCGCAAGCAGGGCGAGCATTTCGCGCATGTCGTCAAACGCTGCCTGGACAGCGGGACGCGCGTCATGGACATCAAGCCCGAGGCCGAGACGGCCTGGCGCGACGCGCTGCTGCGCGCCGCAAGCGTCGATGAGGACTTCCTGCGGGACTGCACGCCTGGGTACTACAACAACGAGGGGCGGAACCAGGCGGACTCGATCTGGCTGAGCAGCTACGGCGGCGGTCCGTTCGCCTACATGCAACTGCTGCAGGCCTGGCGGGAGCACGATTTCGAGGCGGACACCGTGCTCACGGCCTGACACGACGCGGCAACACGACCGTTTTCTCCAAAAAAGCATTGGTCCTACGGTAAGACAATTGACAGTATTGTTCTGCGTGGCTACCAAAGCCATCAACGCCCGAAGAGGCGGCGGCTGGGAGACGAACGATGGGAAAGCTGCGTATCCGGCTATTCATAGGGTTGGCTGCCGCGGCCGAACTGTCCGCCACCGGCGCTTTCGCCCAGGGCGCGGCCGATGCGCCAGCAACGCAAACCGCCGGCCCGGCAACCCCGGCTGCCCCGGGGACCGCGGCGGCCACGCAGGCCTCACGAAGGGCCAGGGCTGCCAGGACAGGCCAGGTACCGCCGGCCTCGGGCGCGAACACGGTTGAGGAAGTGGTCGTCACCGCCAACAAGCGCGAGCAGAGGCTCAACAAGGTCGGCCAGGACGTCAGCGTCGTGGGCAGCGCACAGCTGCAGAACCAGCACATCACCTCGGTGCAGGACGTGGCGGCAACCACCCCCGGACTCGAGTTCTCGGAGAGCGGCACCGATACGCCGATCTACACGCTGCGCGGCATCGGCTTCAACGAGTCGACCCTCGGCGTGTTTCCGGACGTCAGCGTTTACATCGACGAAGTGCCGCTGCAATTCCCGGCCATGACGCTCCATTCCGCCTTCGACCTACAGCGGATCGAGGTGTTGAAGGGTCCGCAGGGCACGTTGTTCGGCGAGAACGCGACGGGCGGTGCCATCAACTACGTCGCCAAGAAGCCGACCGACGTGTTCGCCGCCGGCGCCGACGTCAGCTACTCCACCTACAACGACGTGCAGGGATCGGCCTATGTCAGCGGCCCATTAGCGCCGAAACTGACGGCGCGCTTTGCCTTGACGGGGGAGCGTTCGGACGGCTGGCAGTACAGCTACACACGGCCGAACGACCATAACGGTGCCATCGACTACGTGGCCGGCCGTGCCATCTTCGACTACCAGCCGAGCGAAGACCTGAAGTTCTCGCTCCTCCTCGATGCGTGGAACGACCAGTCCCAGCCGGAAGCGCCGCAGCTGATCGCCATACGGCCGCAAATCCCCGCGGGCGAGCACCCGTCCGAGCTCGTCTATCCGTTCCCGCCGGACCACAGCATCAACGCTGCCGACTGGATCCCGGCTTTCTCGCGCCGAGCAGCGACCGCCAGCTCTACCAAGCCGCTTTTCGCGCGGACTGGTCGATCAACGACGCGCTCAAGCTCACCTCGCTGACCTCGTTCAGCCATTTCGACCAAAACATCTTCACCGACGAGGACGGCACCAGCCTGGCCCTGGCCAATGTCGGGCCGAGTTATGGGCGGCTCACCACCGTCAACCAGGAAGTGCGGCTGTCCGGCGCGATGAATCCGTTCCGGTGGGTGTTGGGCGTGAACTACGAACACGACTACACGAACGAGAACCAGTCGCTGGATTTCTCCGACGATTCGTCCTCGTACCCCGGCACGCTGAACATCGCCACGACCGGCTCGGTCAACACCGGCATCATCAACAACTACGCCGTGTTCGGCAACCTCGAATACGACATCCTCCCGAACGTCACCTTGAAGGGCGGCGCGCGCTACACCGAGTCCGACAACAGCACTTTCGAGCGCGGCATCTGCAACGGCAACGGCCTTGTCTGTACCCTGTTCAACGTCATCGGCCAGGAGATCGGCACGCAGCCGTTCCCGCCGCAGACCACGGGCGGCAACTACACGCTGAATTTTAACCACGTGCCGGGCTTCCCGTTCAACGGCAGCCTGAACGAGAACAACGTCTCCTGGCGCGGTGGCGTGGACTGGCGCGTGAACGACCGCACCCTCGTTTACGCCAACATCTCCCGCGGCTTTAAAGCCGGCAGTTTCCCGACGCTCGCCGGCTCGACTTTTGCGGAGTTCGAGCCGGTAAAACAGGAATCGGTCACCGCCTACGAGCTCGGGTTCAAGGCAGGGCTGTTCGATCGCAGCGTGCAGCTGAACGGCGCCGGCTTCTACTACACCTACAACGACAAGCAGGTGCGCGGGAAGATCATCGACCCAATCTTCGACGTGCTCGACGTGCTGATCAACGTCCCGCGGTCGCACATCTACGGTGTGGAAGGCGACGCGACCTGGCTGCCGCCGGTCCGCGGCCTCACCCTGAATGCCGCTCTCACCTACCTCCAGTCGGAGATCGATCAGTATAGCGGACCCTCCGTGTATGGCATCCCGACCAATTTCGCCGGCACCCAGCTGCCATTCACGCCGCGCTGGAACTACGCGCTCTCGGGCGACTACCGGATGCCGCTGGGCAATGGCGGCACGCCGTTCGTCTCGATCACGTGGCACGGCCAGTCCAACGAGACCTCGGAATTGGGCGGCAGCACGATCGGCTCTTCACCGGCCCGGGTGACCGCAACGCCACCCAGCTTTCCAAGCCGTTCCAATTGCCCGCCTACGGCCTGGTGGATGCGAGCATCGGCTACGAGTTCCCCGATCGCAAGACCACGCTGCGGTTCTTCGGCAAGAACATCTTCAACCGGCTCTACTACACCAACGCCGTTCCCTACCTCGATGCCACCGTCCGCTACGCCGGCCTGCCCGGCTTCTACGGGGTGCAGCTGAGCAGGACTTTCTGATGTTCGCACTTGCCAGAGGGTAACGAAACCGAGGGAAGCGGGCCATCACGGAGCTTACAACCATGCAAACGCAACCAGACCCCTCCGTTCCGGTCGATGCCGTCGTCGTCGGCGCCGGCTTCTCGGGGCTTTACATGCTCCACCGCCTGCGCGGCCTGGGGCTGACCACGCGCGCGTTCGATGCGGCAGAGGGCGTGGGCGGCACCTGGTATTGGAACCGCTACCCCGGCGCGCGTTGCGATTCCGAGAGCCACTACTACTGCTATTCGTTTTCCGACGAGATACGCCGCGACTGGAAATGGAGCTGCCGCTACCCGGCGCAGCCCGAGATTCTCGCCTATCTCAATTTCGTCGCCGACCGGCTCGACCTCCGGCGCGGCATCGAGTTCAATACGCGCGTGATCGCCGGCACCTACGACGAGGACCAGAACCTCTGGCACGTGGAGACCGACCGCGGCGAAGTCATCCGGACCCGCTACCTGATCACCGGCGTTGGATGCACGTCGGCTGCCGCAACAAGCACTCCCGCCATCCCCGGCATCGAGAGTTTCGCGGGCCTTGTGTATCACACCGCCCACTGGCCGCACGAGACGGTCGATTTTGCCGGCAAGCGCGTGGGGCTGGTCGGCACCGGATCGAGCGGGATCCAGTGCACGCCGCGCCTCGCGGAGGAGGCGGCGCACCTGACGGTGTTCCAGCGCACGCCGAACTACAGCGTGCCCGCGCGCAACCACCTGCACACGGACGAGTCGCGGCGCGCGCTCGAGGAGAACTATGACGAGTTGCGGCGCAAGACGCTCCAATCTCCGATCGGCATGCCGTTCGACGTGCCGCAGACCTCGGCGCTCGAAGCCTCGCCGGAAGAGCGCAAGCGCAAATACGACGCGCTATGGGAGACCGGCGGCTTCCGCTTCATGTTCGAGAGCTACAGCGACCTCGTGCTGGATATCGAGGCGAACGAGACGGCCGCCGAGTACGTGCGCGCGAGGATACGCGAGAAGGTCAGCGATCCGGCCGTGGCCAAGATACTATGCCCCTTCGACCACCCGATCGGCACCAAACGGCCGCCGATCGACACGGCGTATTACGAGACGTTCAACCGGGACAACGTGACCCTGGTGGACATCAAGGCAAACCCGATCCGGGAGGCAACGGCAGACGCGCTGGTGCTGCAGAACGACGACCGCCACACGCTCGACTGCATCGTGTTCGCGACCGGGTTCGACGCGGTGACGGGCGCGCTGATCAAGATGAACCTGCGCGGCCGGGGCGGCTTGCCGCTGGGCGAAAAATGGTCGGCCGGCCCGCGCGCCTATCTGGGCCTGTGCACCGCCGGCTTCCCCAACCTGTTCATGATCACCGGCCCGGGCAGCCCGTCCATCCTGGCGAACTTCCCTGTGTGCATCGAGCAGCATGTGGACTGGATCGCCGACTGCATCGCGCGCATGCGCGCCGAAGGCCGCGACGCGATCGAACCGTCGATGGAGGCGGAAGACGCCTGGGCACGCATGATCGCGGAAGAGGCGAACAAGACGCTGCTGCCGCGCGCCAATTCCTGGTACATGGGGGCAAACATCCCGGGCAAGCCGCGCGTGTTTCTCGCCTACCCGAACGGGATTCACACGTATTCAGAGCTCTGCGCCGGCGTGGCGGAGCGCGGCTACGAAGGCTTCGAGCTGCGCGGCCAGCGCGTCTCCGAAGCCGCCGATTGAGGGCGGTCAGGCGGCGCTGAATTCCCCGTCGCGGAGAGCGACAGCGGCACCGCCGAAATCCTCGGCCTCCAGCCGGGCGGCCAGCGCGGGGTCGTCCGACCTGGCCACGGCGCGGCTGCCGCCTTCGACGTCGGCTACGATGATGGCGGCCGGCGGGCGCTCGCGGTCGTGCAGCACCGTCCATCCTGCGATCTGCCCGGAACCCTGATAGGCGCCGACGATCGGCCTGAGCGGTGTGGCGGCCTCCACCTGCGCTGACACGTCCGCGAAGCGGAAGCCGCCCGGCGCTGGCCGGCTGGACCACAGGCCGAACCCCTGCTTGGTCAGCAGCCCCGATACCGACGATACCAGCCCCGTTTTAGCAGGTCCGGTCCGCAGCAGCGCGGCCATGCGCGCCGTGGCCTGCAGCACGTAGTTGTTGAACGGGCCGCCGGCGAACGGCATGCCGCCCGTCACCGTCAGGTCGCGCCCCGTGCCCAGCCCGAGCTCCTCGGCGTAGGACAGGACAGCGACCGGGAAGCAGCTGTAAAGCTCGACCAGGTCCAGATCTTCGGCACCGAGCCCGAACGGGTCCAGCGCCGCGCGACCGGCGATGCGGGCG
>CAXUGD010000067.1:0-12268 GCA_964250355.1 uncultured Acetobacteraceae bacterium
GCCCTGCCGGCGGCGCCGCCCATCCGCGACCTGACGCTGCTGATCCGGCCGGACCCGAACCTGATCGACGGCCGGCACGCCAACAACCCGTGGCTGCAGGAGCTGCCGCGCCCGCTAGGCCGCATCGTGTGGGACAACCCGCTGCTGCTGGCGCCTGCAACCGCTCGCCGGCTGGGGCTGGAGAACGGCGACGAGGTTTCGCTGAGCCTGGGCGCCGCCAGGGTGCAGGCGCCGGTCTCCGTGCTGCCGGGGCAGGCGCCGGACACCGTGCTGGCCTGGCTGGGCGGCGGCCGCACCGCCGCCGGCGAGGTAGGCAACGGCGTGGGGGTGGACGTGACGCCCCTGCGTGGCATCGCGGCCGTGCCGGTGCTGGGCAAGACCGGACGGCGCGTTCGCGTGGCCAGCACCGACCACCACAACGTGCTGGAGGTGGAACGCGAGACCATCGACAGCATCGTGCGCCATGCAACCCTGGCTGCGTTCAACGCCAACCGCCAGGTTCTGCACGACAGCGGCCAGGAGCCCTCCATCTATCACCGGCGTCAGGCCGGGGGCGTGGCTTGGGGCATGAGCGTCGATCTGAACGCGTGCATCGGCTGCAACGCCTGCGTCGTGGCCTGCCAGGCGGAGAACAACGTGCCGGTGGTGGGGCGCGAGCAGGTGCTGATCGGCCGCGAAATGCATTGGCTGCGCATCGACCGCTACTACGAAGGCAGTGCCGACCACCCGGACAGCTACCTGCAGCCGATGCTGTGCATGCATTGCGAGGACGCGCCCTGCGAACCGGTGTGCCCGGTGGAGGCCTCCATCCACGACAGCGAGGGGCTGAACCTGCAGGTCTATAACCGCTGCATCGGCACGCGCTTCTGCTCCAACAACTGTCCCTACAAGGTGCGCCGGTTCAATTTCGGTGCCTGGGCGGCCGAGGAGACCCGGCCGGAGATTGCGCGCAACCCGGATGTGACGGTGCGCAGCCGCGGCGTGATGGAGAAGTGCACGTTCTGTGTGCAACGGATTGCCGCGGCGCGGATTGCGCATGACCGCGACGGCACCGCCGAACAGGTGGTGACCGCGTGCCAGGCTGCATGCCCGACCCAGGCCTTTACCTTCGGCGACATCAACGACCCCGCAAGCGACGTGGCACGCCGCAAGCAGAGCCCGCTCGACTACGCGCTGCTGGCCGAGCAGAACACGCATCCGCGCCTGACCTATGAGGGACGCATCCTGAACCGGCACGGGGATCTGGGCGCGTGAGCGACCTGCCGGCCGACCTGCTCGCGGTCGTCAGCCCGCGCGAGACGATCTCGTCGATGACGGACCGGGTTACCGCCGTGGCCCTGGACGGCCGGTCTTGGCGGTGGTGGTGGATTGCGCTTACGCCCTCGGTGGCGCTGCTGGCCGGTGGCGTGTTCGGCGTGGGCTACGCGTTCCTGTACGGCATCCGCGTTTGGGGCAACGATTGGCCGGTGATGTGGGGGTTTCCCATCCTGGTGTATGTGTGGTGGATCGCGATCGCGTCCGGTGGGACCTTCGTTTCCGCGTTCTTCTTTCTGGTGCGCGTGGAGTGGCGTACCTCGATCAACCGGCTGGCGGAGACGATGACGCTGTTTGCCGCGGCCTGCGCCGGCATCTATCCGATCCTGCATCTGGGGCGGCCGTATTTCGCCTACTGGCTGTTTCCGTATCCCAACACGATGACGCTGTGGCCGCAGTGGAAATCGCCGCTGCTGTGGGACTTCATGGCGCTGCTGACCTATGTGGTGGCCTCCGTCCTGTTCTGGTATCTTGGCCTGTTGCCGGACCTGGCCACCATGCGCGACCGCGCGCGCAGCCGGCCGGCGCAGCTGGCCTACGGCGCGTTCGCCATGGGGTTCCGCGGCAGCGCCGCGCAGTGGCGGCACCTGAAGGCCACCTACGGCGTGTTTGCCGCCATCATGGCACCACTCGTCGTCTCGGTGCACTCGGTGGTGGGGCTGGATTTCGCCGGAGGTGCGACGCCGGGGTGGCACTCCACCGAATACCCGCCCTTTTTCGTGTTCGGCGCGCTGTGGTCGGGGCTCGCCACCGTCACGCTGCTGCTGCTGGGGTTACGCGGCCCGCTCGGGCTGTCGCCGGTGATCACCGAGCGCCACATACGGGTGATGGCAAAGCTGCTGCTGACGAGCAGCCTGTGCATGAGCTACGCCTACATCTTCGACGCGTTCGAGCCGTTCTACGGCGGCGCGGATACGGAGCGGACGCAGTTCCTCTCGCGCCTGTTCGGCACCTACGCCCCGATCTACTGGGGCATGATCGCGCTGAACTGCGTGTACCCGCTGATCCTGTGCTTTGCCCGCGTGCGGGCCAGCCACGGGTGGCTTGCCTCCGTTTGCGCCGGGGCGATCGTGGGCATGTGGCTCGAGCGGTTCAACATCGTGGAGCTGAGCCTGCGCCGCACGGAGCTCCCTTCGGCATGGGGTGGCTACGTGCCGACCGTGTGGGACTGGATGGTGTTCGGCGGGACGCTGGGGCTGTTCGCAACCGGGCTGCTCGTCACTATCCGGCTGGTGCCGATGGTTTCGATGTACGAGATGCGCGAGATGCTGACCGGGCGTGGCCAGGCATGATCGTTGCCCTGTTCGAGCGCGAGGACGGCTTGCGCGCGGCGCTGCAGCGGTTGCGTGACGCCCGGGTGGAGCATGTGGAGACCTACACGCCGGCGCCGCTGCACGGTGGGGACGAGGCCTCGCCGGTGCCGCTGATCATCCTGGTTGCCGCCGTGCTTGGCGGGGCGGCCAGCTTTGGCCTGCAAAGCTACTCTTCGGTGTTCGCCTACCTCTTCGAGATCGGCGGCCGGCCCTACTTCGCCTGGGCCTCGTTCATTCCGACGATCTTCGAGAATGCCGTGTTGGCGGCCGTTATTGCCGGTTTTGCGGCGTTCATGATCGTGAACGGCTTTCCCCGTCTATACGACCCTGTGGACGAGGCGAGCTGCATCCGCACGGCGAGCAGCGACGGCTGGGTGCTGGCGGTGCGCGACGACGCGCCATCCGTGGCGGCACAGGTGCGCGGCATACTAAGCGGCAGCGGCGCGTTGCACATCGAGCAGGTGCCGTCTTGACGGGCCGCGCGCCGCTTGCGTGGAGGTGCGCGGCGCTGTTGGCGGCGCTGCTCCTAGCCGCCTGCGACAACATGATACACCAGCCGAAAAAGGGCGCCTATGCCGACCGCAGCGTCGGGCCAGGCCCGATCCCGGCGCGCATCGTGGACTACCGCTCCCGCCCGGTGGCACCGCCGCCGGTGACGCTGGCTTTGCTTGAGCGTGGGCAGCAGCGATACCGCATCTACTGCACGCCCTGCCACTCAGAGCTTGGCGACGGGCACGGCATGGTGGTGCAGCGCGGCTTCTCGCCGCCGCCCTCGTACCACACGGACCGGCTTCGGGCGGCGCCGGTGCAGCATTTCTACGACGTGATCACCAACGGGTACGGGGCGATGTACTCCTTCGCCTATCGTGTGCAGCCGGCCGACCGCTGGGCCATCGCAGCCTACATACGCGCGCTGCAACGCAGCGAGGATGCGACGCTGGCCGATCTTACGCCAGGCCAGAAGGCGGCGCTGCCATGATCGGCGTGGAACGTGCGGCATTCGGCGTGGGGCTGCTGGGGTTGCTGGCCGCGGCATCCGGCTGGATGCTGGGCGCGCCCGCCCGCGGCGCCTGGCTGGCCGCGCTGGTGTTCTTCGCCGGCTGGCCGCTGGGCAGCATGGCGCTGCTACTGATCCATGCGCTGACCGGTGGGCGCTGGGGCGATGCGCTGCGCCCCGCGCTGCTGGCCGGGCTGTGCACGCTGCCGCTGCTGCTGCCGGCGGCCGTGCTGCTGGCCGTGAGCCTGCCGGGCACGTATGGCTGGGCGCAGCCGTTCGCGCATCCGGCAAACGGCTTTTACCTGAACGTGCCGTTCTTTATCGTGCGCGGCTGGGTTTACTTGGCCGCCTGGTTCGCACTGGCCGCTTTCATCCTGCGCGGATCCGCTGCCCGCGTTGCCGGGCCGGGGCTGTTCCTCCTTGCCGTGACGGTCAGCTTTGCCGCGATCGACAGCACCATGTCACTGGACCCGCGCTTCAACTCTTCGATTTACGGCATGATGACAGGGTCGGGTATGGTGCTGCTGGCGCTCTCGATGGGTATCCTGCTTGCGGCGGGCACGGCCGACGATGGCTTGCGTGCCGATCTTGCCAAACTGCTTCTGGCCTCGGTCGTCCTGTGGATCTACCTGGATTTCATGCAGTTGCTGATCGTGTGGCAGTCCGACCTGTCGCGTGAGGCGCCGTGGTACTTGGCACGCTCGCGCGGTGCTTGGGGTGCGGTCAGGATCGCCGTCGTGGCCGGGCATTTCGTGCTGCCGATGGTCCTGCTGATCTCGCCGCGCCTGCAGCGCTCGAGGCGCGTTATCGCCGGCGTGGCAGGGCTGCTGGTGGCGATGGAGATGCTGCGCAGCTGGTGGACGGTGCTGCCTGCGTTCCACCGTTTCATCAGCTGGGTTGACCTGGCGTGCATGGCCGGGCTGGGCGGCATGGCACTCGGTACGGCGCTATGGGCTATGCGCGGGCCGCGGTTCGCCTATTTGGCGCGCCATGCCTGACCCCGCCATCGGCGAGCGGGCACTCCCGCCTGTCCAGCGCGAGACGACCGACGTCAGCCTGCGGTCCATGCTGGCCTTGCTGGCACTGGCCGGGGCGACCTTGCTCGTGATGGCCGGCGTGGCTTGGCTGCTGTTCCCGGAGGAGACGGCGGACAGGCGATTTGCCGAGCCGTTTACCCGCTTTCCGGCGCCGGTGCTGCAGCCGAGCCCACCCTTGGACATGCAGGTGTTCTACCGGCAGGAAATGGCCCGGCTGAACGGCGCAGGCTGGCAGGACGCAGCCCGGACGCGCGTTCACATCCCGATCGAGCAGGCGATGCGCCTTGTGGCCGGCGAGGGGATTGCGGGCTGGCCGGCCGCGCCGGCGGCAAGCGGGGGCGCACGCCGATGATGCTGATCCCGGCTGCCTCTGCCTTGGCGCGCGAGACCGACTGGCTGTTGCTGAGCCTGTTCGGCATCTCGATGCTGGTGCTGGCGCTGGTACTCGGCCTGATGTTCGTGTATATGGTGCGCTACCGGCACGACGCCCCGCTCGATCGCGGCAACCAGGCGGGCAAGACGTGGCGTTTGGAGGTTGCGTGGACGGCCGCGACGCTGGCCGCATTTTTCGGCCTGTTCATCTGGGGTGCCAACCTTTACGTGCGAATCTATCAACCGCACGACCGTCCGCTGACGATCAACATCATCGGCAAGCAGTGGATGTGGAAGACCGAGTATCCCGGCGGGCAGCGGGAGATCAATCGGATGCACATCCCGGTCGGCCGCAACATCCAGCTGTTGCTGACCAGCGAGGACGTGATCCACGATTTCGGCCTGCCCGCGTTCCGCATCAAGCGCGACGTGCTGCCCGGCCGCGAGGAGGCGCTGTGGCTGCGCGCCGACCGGCCGGGCGACTACCACCTGTTCTGTGACCAGTTCTGCGGCACCGACCACGCCGCCATGGTGGGCGTGGTCAGCGTGATGCAGGCACCGGACTACCAGCAATGGCTGGAACAGAACGGCACAAGCAGCGGCCTGGTCGCGGAGGGGCATGCGCTGTTCATCCGCAACGGCTGTGACGGCTGCCACCAGAACGGATTGTCGGGCGGGGGTGGCACGGTGCGCGCGCCCTCCTTGAACGGGTTGTACATGAGTCCGGTGCCGTTGTCGGACGGCACGACGGTGATTGCCGACGACCGCTACATTCACGACTCGATCGTCTATCCGGAGTCGCAGATCGTGGCGAGCTATGAGCCGCGCATGCCGTCCTTCAACCACGTGATCGGCGAGGAGGACCTGGTGCGCATCATCGCCTACATAAAATCGCTGGCGCCGCGCGTGGTGCAGGGGGACGCCGGATGAGTGCTACGCTGTCGCGCGACATGGTGGCGTTGCGCCGCGACCACGAGAGCTACCTCACCGACGAGACGTCGATCTGGTCCTGGCTGCTGACCACCGACCACAAGCGGATTGCGCTGCTGTACTTCGCCGCCATCACAGGCTTCTTCTTCCTGGGAGGGGCTGCGGCGGCGATGATGCGGCTGAACCTGCTGGCACCCAGCGGTCTGATCGTGGATCACGAGCTGTATAACCGCCTGTTCACGATGCACGGCGTGCTGATGGTGTGGTTCTTCCTGGTACCCGCCATCCCGGTGACGCTGGGCAACTTCATAACACCGCTGATGCTGGGTGCGCGCGACCTGGCGTTTCCGCGCATCAACCTGGCCAGCTTCTACCTGTTCCTGACGGGCGGTTTGATGGCGCTGGCCGGTCTGGCCATAGGCGGCGTGGATACGGCCTGGACTTTCTACACACCGCTCTCGACCAATTACGCGCACGGCTACGTCGTGCTGGTGTGTTTCGGGATCATCCTGTCCGGCTACTCCTCGATCGCGACGGGGCTGAACTTCATCATCACCATCCACACGCTGCGGGCGCCGGGCATGGGCTGGTACCGGCTGCCGCTGTTCCTGTGGTCGCTCTACGCCACCTCCGTCATCTACGTGCTGGCGACGCCTGTGTTGACGATGGCGATGATCCTGCTGCTGTTCGAGCGCATCTTCCACGTGGGCGTGTTCGACCCGGCCTTGGGCGGCGATCCCGTGCTGTTCCAGCACCTGTTCTGGTTCTACTCGCACCCGGCCGTGTACATCATGATACTGCCGGGCTTCGGCGTGGTCAGCGAGGTGATAACGGCCTTCTCCCGCAAGAGCGTGTTCGGCTACAAATTCATCGCCTGGTCGTCCGTCTCAATCGCGATCATCAGCTTTTTCGTGTGGGGGCACCACATGTTCGTGGCCGGCACTTCGCTGTACTCCAGCGTGGTGTTCTCGCTGCTGTCGTTCATCGTGGCGGTGCCGTCGGCGATCAAGGTGTTCAACTGGCTGGGCACGCTGCACAAGGGTTTCATCCGCTACAACGCGCCGATGATCTACATACTCGGCTTCATCGGGCTGTTCACTATCGGTGGGCTGACCGGGTTGTTCGTGGCCGCGCTTGGTGCCGACGTGCACCTGCACGACACCTACTTCGTGGTTGCCCATTTCCACTACATCATGGTGGGCGGCATGGTCAGCGCGTTCTTCGCCGGCCTGCACTACTGGTGGCCCAAGATCACCGGCCGCATGTATCCGGAGATCTGGGGCCAGGTCGCGGCTTTCATGATCTTCTTCGGCTTCAATCTCACCTTTTTCCCCCAGTTCATCCTCGGCATCGAGGGAATGCCGCGCCGTTATGCCAGCTACGCGCCGGAGTTCCAGGTGCTGAACGTGCTGTCCTCGGCGGGGGCGGTGATCCTCGCAGTCGCGTATGTGATGCCGCTTGTCTACCTGACATGGTCGCTGTTGCGTGGCGAACGGGCGTCCGCCAACCCATGGGACGCGACGGGGTTGGAATGGCAGACCTCGTCACCGCCGCGCACGCAGAATTTTACCGCGACACCGGTCGTCACGTCGCCGCCCTACTACTATCCGAAGCCGGAAGAGCGTCAGCATGTCTGATCGGCACGCGACGGCTTTGGTCGGTGGCGAGGCCGGCGCGGGCGGGCTGCATTCCGTGTGGGCGGCATCATCGGCCGACGCGGCAGTGGCACACCACATCGAGTTCCAGTATGCGGACATGGAACACCAGTCGCAGACCGCACTCAGCGGCATGTGGCTGTTCCTGGCCACCGAACTGCTGTTCTTCGGTGGCCTGCTGTTCCTCTACGCCATCTACCGCCACCAGTATCCGGCGGGAACGGCGGAGGCTTCCCGGCACACCGAACTGGCAGTCGGCACGGTCAACACCGTTCTGCTGCTGACCAGCAGCGCCGTGTTCTCCTACGGGTCGGATTGCGCGCAGCGAGGACGCAACCGGGCGTTGTTTTGGGCGTGCCTGGCCACTGCCCTGATCGGCTGCGCGTTTCTGGGGTTGAAGGGCTACGAATGGTCCGACGATTTGGACAAGCACCTTTTTCCCGGCCCGGACTTCTCCATTACTGGGCCGGGGTCGCAGGGCGCGGGCTTGTTCTGGTGCTTCTATTGGATCGCCACGGTTCTGCACGGCGTACACATGGCGGTTGGCATCGGCCTTGTCGGCTGGATCGCCTGGGGGGCCAGGCAAGCGCGTTTTTCCGCGCGGCATGTGACGCCGGTGGAAATTGTTGGCCTCTATTGGAGCTTCGTGGACATGGTTTGGCTCGTGTTGTACCCGGCGATCTACTTGGCCGGCCGGATCGGTGCATGAGCGCGGGCAAGACCCTGGGGCTCTGGGCCAGTCTTCTTGGCCTGCTTGCGTGCGAGGTCCTCGCGGCCCGCACCTCGTTCGGCAGCATGGCCGCCCCGGTTCTCGGCGCGGCGATGGCGCTCATGCTGTCGGTCACGGTCATGCGCCTGCCACGAGCTTCTCCTATCGCCAAGGTGTTTGCGGCAGCCGGCGTGTTCTGGCTGGCGATCCTGATGGGGCTGGGTAGCCTTGATACCGCTACCCGCCACGACATCCCGGTGTCCACCCGCACGCAGCCCTGACCTGCTGCGACGGGGGCCATGCTGCCGCCTTTGGCCGCGGTTCAGCTTCGGTTTTGCAGCTTGACCGTGCCGTCGTCGAGGATCTGCATGGCTGCTCCACCCGCGGCGTCGGTCGGCTTGTAGCCGAGGATCGGCAGAAAGTATTTGTACTGGGTGAGCGGCCACATCCAGGCCGGCATGACCGTTTGCGGGACGACCGCCATGGGGTTGGCAAGGGTGGCGTGGCCAGCCTGCGCCAGGCCTGCCTTCACGCTGGTGACGAAGGCAGCCGGTTTCTGCGGCCCGGCGTACCAGAGATGCGGGACGTCTCCCGCGGCCCTCACCAGCAGCATCGACAGCACGCCGGCGGCCAGGGCGCCGGGCCAGGTGGGATTGCGCGGCGTGCCTTGCGACGCGCCGTTACTGCCGAACCCGGCGATCGAGATTATCAGGAAGAAGCAGAGCGTATCGACGTAGTAGCGGCTTATGTCGGCCACTTCCAGGCCGAAAACGATCGTGCGGTTCCAGCCTATCAGCCCGGTACTGGCGACGAAATAAACGATGAAGCCCGCCCAAAGTATGGAGGTGCGAGGATGGCGGGCGATGGACAGGCCGACCATGGCGAGCACCAGGAGGTTCAGGACCGCCAGGCTGGCGGTGGCATGCGCAAAACCGAAAACATTCGACAGGAAGCCGCGATTCCAGCCGCGCAGGATGAACGCAGCAAGCAGGGAGAGCGTCGGCCGCTTCACGGCTGCGCTGTAGCCGCCCACCGACACGACAAGCGTGTAGATGATTGCGACCGATACGATGGGCCAAAGGTCGGCCAGGCTTGCGAGGACGGATTTGCGGACCGTCTCGTGCCGATCCTCGAGGCGGGCGAACAGGCGTGCCGAGAAGAGTGGGATGATCGTCAGCAGGGTTTTCGGATAGACCGCCAGACCTGTCGTGAACAGCAGTGCGATCAGGATGCGGTCGCCGGGGAACGGGCGGGACCGGCGCAAACCGATGATGAGGGCGAGCGAGACGGCGCCGGCTGAAACCAGAACGCTCAACGCGGCACTCCACCATTGCTGTGTCGAAGCGAATACCGGTGAGAACGTCACCAGCGAGAGTGCGAGGAGCAACCCGGCACCGTGGACCTTCTTGGCAGCACCCAGGCGAAACACCGCAAGGGTCATGATCCAGTGGAACAGCACCAGCAGGAGTCGGAATGGCCAGAAGACGACGCCGAAACAGTGCAGGTAGGCGTAGTTGACCAGGCGGTAGAGGGGGACGAACTGGCCGAAGACGTCCCTGGCGAGGTAGGCGCTGGTAAGGCCCATGTCGGAAGCGATGACGAAGTTAAGAAAGTCGTCGGAGAAGAAGTAGAACGTCCGGGTCTGGTAGAGTGTTGCGCCGAGGGAGCAGGCGAGAAAGCCGACCAGTATTGCTCGCCAGGTTCGATTTCCAGGGTCGAGCGCTGCCGGCGTCGCCACTCGTCCACCCGCTTGCAGGGAGCGGCCGGGCGCCGCGTCGTGCACGGCGAGGTTCAGGTGCGACGTTTGGCCACGAGCAGGCCGCGCTGCACCGCGGGGCGCTCGGCAATGGCGGCGTGCCAGCGCGCGACGTGGGGCGCAGCACCCAGATCGAGGCCAATGAACGCATGGGCATTCACCCAGGGCCAGGTCGCGATGTCGGCGATGGAGTATTCGTCGCCGGCGAGATGCGGCGCGCTTGCCAGCCGGCGGTCCAGCACACCCATCAGCCGGTCCGCCTCCTCCCGGTAGCGCTTGGCCGCGGCAGGCGGGGGGTCCTCGGCCCGAGCCCAGAAGCCGGCCTGGCCGAACATCGGCCCGACCCCGGCCATCTGGAACATCAGCCAGGCCAGCGCCGTCATGCGCGAAGTGGGATCGGCGGACAGGAAGCGGCCGGACTTCTCGGCGAGGTAGATCAGCACCGCGCCTGATTCGAACACGGTCGTCGGGCTGCCCCCGTAGCCGTCGCGATCGACGATGGCGGGGATCTTGCCGTTGGGGTTGATGGCCAGGTACTCCGGCGTCTTCTGCTCGCCCTTGGAAAAGTCCAGCACGTGCGGTTCGTAGGCGAGCCCCGTCTCCTCCAGGATGATCGCGGCTTTCTGGCCGTTGGGGGTGCCTGCCAGATAGAGGTCGATCATCGGCTACTCCGTTGCGTCAGACATGCGACAGCATTTGGCCGAGATCGGCCACCGGCCGCGCGCCGTAATGCGAGATTACCTCGGCCGCGGCCATGCTGCCGAGCTTGCCACAGGCGGCGATGTCACGGCCTGCCGTGTAGGCGGCCAGAAACCCGGCGGCGTATGCGTCGCCGGCACCGGTCGTGTCCACCACGCGGGCCGGCTCGGCGGGCACGGCCGCGCGTTCGTCACCGCGCAGGATGAGGCTGCCCTGCTCCGAGCGGGTCAGCGCGACCAACGTCACGTCGGCGCGCACGGCATCGGCCGCGTCTTCGAAGCGATTGGCTTCGTAAAGGCTGCAGATCTCGGCCTCGTTGGCGAACAGGATGTCCACGTCGGAGAGCAGGCCGCGGAACGCCGCGCGGTGACGGTCAACGCAGAAGGCGTCGGACAGCGAGAGCGCCACCTGGCGGCCGGCGATGCGGGCCGCGCGGGCGGCGGCGCGGAATGCGGCCTGGGCCGCGGGCGGGTCGAACAGGTAGCCCTCCAGATAGAGCACGGCGGAGTCCGCGATCAGTGCCTCGTCCACGTCGTGGGCGCCGAACGCCACCGAGGCGCCGAGGAACGTGTTCATCGTGCGCTGGCCGTCGGCGGTGACCAGGATCAGGCAGCGAGCCGTGGGCGCGCCCTCCTCCAGCGGTGCGGTGGGGAAGTGCACGCCGGCGGCGGTGATGTCGGTCCGGAAAACCCGGCCCAGCGTGTCGGCGGCAACCTTGCCGATATAGGCGACGCGCGCGCCGAGGGCGGCGGCCACCGCGCAGGTGTTGGCCGCCGAACCGCCGCTGCTTTCTTGGCCGGGCGGCATGGCAGCGTACAGCGCCTCCGCCTGTTCGGCGTCGATCAGCGCCATGCCGCCCGGGTGCATGCCGTGGCGCGAGAGGAATGCGTGGTCGGCGGGGGCCACCACATCGACGATGGCGTTACCGATACCGACGATGTCGAATCTTGCGGGGTTCATGGGCCGCCTCTTTGCCGAAATCGCGGCATCGGGCAAGAACGGCGCCGCATGTTCACCCCGTTCACCCGCGCCGTCGAGCAGCTCGACGACCCAGCCATACTGGGCGTGCTGATACGCAGCGTGCTGCTCTCGGCCGCCTGTTTCGCCTTGCTATGCGCCGGCACCGCCTATGGCCTGCACCACCTTCTGGCCGCTATCCTGGCCAGGATGGCGTGGCTGGCCTGGCTGGCCGGGGCGGTAGGCGGCTTTCTGGTGCTGTTGTCGGGCGCATGGCTGTTCCTGCCGGTCTCGGTGGTGATCGCCTCGCTATTCATGGAGCCGGTCTGCCGCGCGGTGGAGCGGCGCTGGTATCCCGCCTTGCCCAGGCCGGTGGGCGCCAGCCTGGGTGCGCAAGTCTGGGACGGTGTGGTGGTGGGCCTGCTGGTGGCGGCACTCAGCCTGGTCAGCCTGCTGCTGGCGCTGGTGGTTCCCGGGGTCGGCCTGGTGCTGGGCTGGGCAATCACCGCCTGGGCGCTGGGGCGGGGGC
>CAXUGD010000068.1:0-12106 GCA_964250355.1 uncultured Acetobacteraceae bacterium
CGAATGTGCCGTTGCGGATCGTTGCGCCCGATGTCGTGCGAGGCGTGTACCTCCACATCCACGGTGGCCTCTGGATCCTTGGCACCAATGACATGTGGGACGAGCAGTTTGACCGCTTCGGTCGACACCTCGGACTCGCCTGCGTCAGCGTCGACTATCGTCTAGCGCCCGAGCACGTCTTCCCAGCGGCGGTGGACGACTGCGTCGCCGCAGCACGCTGGTTGATCGACACAGCGAAGCGTGAGTTCGGTACATCGGTGCTCGCGATCGGCGGCGAGTCGGCCGGCGCACACTTGGCCGTCGCAACTCTCCTCCGTCTGCGTGACGAAGGTCACGCCGCCGCCTTCGCAGCAGCCAACCTGCTGTACGGCTGCTATGACCTGTCGCTCACCCCGAGCGCGCGCCGGGCCCAGGACACGCCGGTTCTGAACCGTGCATTCTATGAGATAGGCATCGCGGCCTTCCGCGGCGACATCGACCTTACCGATCCTCGTTTGTCGCCGCTCCACGCCGACCTGTCTGATCTACCGCCGGCGTTGTTCTCCGTCGGCACCCTCGATCCGCTGCTCGACGATAGCTTGTTTATGCACATGCGCTGGATTGCGGCGGGAGGCTCCTCGGAGCTTCAAGTCTATCCGGGCGGACTCCACGGATTCGACACCTTCGGTGGGTGCTTGGCGCAGCAAGCAGCCGAGAGTATAGAATCGTACCTATCTCAGAGATTGTTCATGTAGGCTTAGCTACAGTTTCACCTCGGCCATTTGCGTGGAGATATGCATCGGCGATCGCTTGGCCACCTACGGGCAGCGCCAGTTCTGCCGTCCCTGTTTAGATTAGCCTTCAGGTCGTGGCGGCGGTCAGCTCTGCCTGACCCAAAAAAAACCTGCGTGACGGTTTCCGGGTAACCAACCGATGCTCCACTCCGGCGCGACCCGCAACGATCCATTTTGAAAGATTTCGATTGCCGTTCGCCGGCTTCGGCGCGGCGGGCGTTTCGCATCTCACCCTTAAGCCTCGACTTCGCCCGCACGCACGAGAAGATAGATGGCTTGTGCGGTGCTGGCCGCGCCTAGGCGACTGCGTATGCGGCGGAGGTGACCTTCCACGGTGCGCTCCGATAGCTTGAGCTGCAGCGCGACGTCGGCTTGCCGGCGACCTGAGGCGATCCAGCGTATTACCTCCAGCTCGCGCTTCGAGAGCCGAGGGATTGATGCCGCGGCAGCGACGCTGGTGATGCGCCTTGCCGTTTGGAACGTGGCGACAGCAATCAAGGTTAGCGCCAACCGAGCTTCAAGACTGCTGTCAATTAAGACGCCGCCGAAGCTCATCGCGCCCGCGAGCCCTGCGGCACCGAATACCGGCACCTGAAGACCGTGCATGCCTGCCCCACGCGGCTGACCGACACGGTAACTTTCGCGACCCGGTTTGCCACTCTTAGTCCAGAAGAATGGACGATCAGTCTCCAGCACGTGCCTGTTGACGGGACAGCGCGCCAAATAGGCCTTGGGCTCGAAATCGCTGCCCTTAAACCAGTCCCCCTCCACCATTAAAAGTTCTTCGACGATATCGTCGGGATCCTTGTCCGGCGGAGGGGCGGTGTAGAGGATGAAACTGTCGTAGCCGAGCGGGGTGGCAAAACCGCGGACGCTGGAGCGGAGCACGTCCAAGTCCGCGCTCCGTTCGACCGCCGTTACGGCCGACGCTGCTCCGCTCAACGCCGATCCACGCATTGTCAGACTGACGCGACCTCGGCGAGCAGCGTCTCGGCGGCGAGTCGCCCGAGCGCGTTGGCGGCGAGCGGGCTCGCGCCAGTCAGCAGCTTGCGGTCGACCTTGGTAGACTCGTCTGGCTCGCTGTTGGCGATGTTTACGCCGAGCTCTTGCAGCTTCTCGCCGAACTGCCAGGTCAGCTGGCCCGGGAGGTAGCCCTCATCAGGGATCTGCCGGTCCGCCGCGGTCGGGAAGGCTGTGATGGTATAGCCAGTGAACGGAAAGCCGCTCGCATCTCCGTCCTTTGCGAGGGCCAGGAGGGCGGCCGGCCCATGGCAGATAGCGACGATGTGTCGGTCGGCGTCGAGCGCCCAGCGCAGCACCGAAGCGACGTCGGCGCTGAAGGGTAGCTCGATCAGCGGGCCATGGCCGCCGGGTATGAACACGGCAGCGTAGTCGCTGGTCGGGCCCAAGCCGGCCACGACGTCGGCGAGGCGGAGCGGCTTTTGGAATTGCTCTAGCAGAAGCTGATGGAAGCCGGTGATGACCTCGTCCTCCTTTGGCATCGCCCAAAACTCGAACTTCATCGGATTACCCGACGGGGTCGCGACATCGAACCGGAAGCCGGCCTGATGCAAATGGAACATCGGCACCAGCGTTTCAACTGGATGATTGCCGGTCGAAAACAGCGTGCCGTTCTCCATTTTCAGATAACGCTCATCGACTCCGATGACGAGAACGCGCCTGCTGCCTTGGTAAGGTCGCGAATACTCAGCGTCCTCCAGGTTGCTGACCGGAGTCGTGTACTTCCCGAGCGCGTAGTGGGACGGGAAGAATGCGTTGTACTCGGCCTTATCGAGCTCAGGCTCCTTACTGAACGGCAGGATGCTCATGGCGGTTCTCCTTTTCTCAGGTCAGAACATACCGAGGGGAACTCGCCTCGTGGATGCGGGAAAACCCGCAATCGGGGGCGTTTAAGCTGGGGTGTCGGCAGCTCGCGCGATGCTGCGAGCGCGCCCGGCGGCCACGGAGTTCCAATTGAACCTTCAATGTCCGGCCCTAGACTCGAACCGTCCTAGAAAGCCGCATGTAATGAATGGAGTCTTGTAGTAAGCTTCACGTTCTCACTGTAATCGACCGGACATACGATTACCGTCACGGTGTTTAGAGACAATGCAGACGTGATAGCAGGGAGAAGATCGGACGCTTTTTCGATCCGTACACCTCCAGCACCGAAGCTTTTTGCATAGGCGACAAAATCGGGATTGGTGAAGTCGACGCTCTCGTGCTCTTCGAATTCGAGGTCCATTTTCCACTTGATTAGACCGTAGGAGCGATCCTCCCAGATGAGTACTGTGAGCGGAATCCTCTCCCGGACTGCGGTCGCGATCTCCTGGCTGTTCATGAGGAACGCTCCGTCCCCCATGGACGCGAGCACGCGGCGGTGCGGGAAGGCCAGCTTGGCCGCCAGCGCTCCCGGCAGCGCGAATGCCATCGTTGAGAGACCATTGGAGATGATGCAGGTGTTCGGAACCTGGGTCGGGTAGAGCCGCGCCATCCACATCTTCGCGGCCCCGGTATCGACGAGCACGATGTCCTCGTCGCCGAGCGCCTTACGAATATCAGAGACGACCCGGGCCGGCTTGACCGGGAACGAGTCGTCTTTGGCACCCCGGGCCAGTTCATCCTCGCGCATCGAGCGAGCGCGCGACAGAAGCAGCGCCGGGCGCGGACCGACGCGGGACGCGAGCGCGTCGAGCGTGGCCGCGATGTCCCCGATGACGTCGATCTCGGGCTGGTAGGATTTGTCGCTGTCCTGCGCGAACTCGTGGACGTGGATGATCCTCTTATCGCGATGAGGATTGATCCGCGCGGGATCGAACTCCTGCAACTCGTAGCCGACCGCGATGATCAGATCCGCCTCGTCGAAATCCAGATTTTGGTAGTCGGGTCGCATGAAGCCGATCGTGCCGATCGCGTTCAGATGCTTGTCGGGGATGGTGCCCTTACCTTGAAAGGTGACCGCTATCGGGACGTTCGCGGCCGACGCGAATCGGACTAGCGCGTCCGAGGCGCCGGCGCGGGCCACCCCATGCCCCGCCAACACGATCGGACGTCGCGAGCCGTCGAAAAGTTGGGATGCGCGCTCAAGCGCGGCGGCGTTTGCGTGCGGTCGCCTGCTGTCTGAAATGCGCAACGGCGTCGGCGCGTCCGGGATCTCGCCTTGTTCGATGTTCTCGGGGACCGCCAGGAACACCGCGCCCGGCCGACCGGTCTGGGCCAAGTCGAACGCCTTGCGGACCATCTCGGGGATCGCCGACGGGGTAAGCACCGTGTCAGACCATTTGGTGATGGGCCGGAACAGCGCGGCGACATCAATCGCCTGGTGACTCTCTTTGAAGACCCGCTCCAAGCCGACCTGGGCGCCGAGGGCGACCAGCGGGGCGCTGCAGGTCTGAGCGTCCGCAGTCCCGAGCATGAGGTTGATCGCCCCGGGTCCCAGAGTGGCCGAGCAGACCCCGGCGCGCCCGGTCAGCCGCCCGTAGATATCGGCCATGAACGAGGCGGCCTGCTCGTGATGCACCAGAATGTATCGGATGCGCTCCGAGGCGTGGATGGAGCGGATCAGCCAGATATTTTCTTCGCCCGGTATGCCGAAGACGTATTCGACGCCTTCGGCTTCGAGGCAGCGGACCAGCGCGTCTGAGGCGACGGGGGGCGATGCTTCCGGTTCGCGCGAGCGCGTCATTGCTGTTGCGCCTCGTCCGCCGGGAGGGCGGAGGTAACGGCGTCCGAGACCCTGAGTGGTATGACAGGGGCGGTTGCGTTACCATCACGACGAGGGTCAGCGCCGCCTACGGTGGCGCCGGTCGTCGGGTCGACTTCGATCCCGTGCATGCCGCCTACCCGGATGCTCCACCCATCCGGCGTCTCGATGTCGTGTCCGCGTGCTCGCAGCGCGTCGATGGTCCCCTCCTCGAACCGCGACTCCGCGAGCACGTCCGTTCCGTTCCACAGCCGGGCGCGTGGCTCGTCGATTGCTTGCTGCAGCGGCAACCCATAATCGAGGTAGTTCACGAGCACCTGGGCTTGGGTCTGGCATATGCCGTATCCGCCAGGCGTGCCCAGTGCCAGCACCGGGCGACCGGCGCGGGTCACGATGGTCGGGGCGATCGGAAGTCCGAGCGGCCTTCCCGGCCGAAGCGTATTAGGACCGGCTTGGTTGACATCGCCGAAATAGTGGAGGTCGTTCAGACACACACCCGTGCCCGGAACCACTATTCCGCTGCCGAAGCTCACGCCCAGCGTCTGAGTGCAGCAGATCACGTTGCCGTCGCGATCCGCGACGCTGAATGATGTCGTGTGGTCCTGCGCCGCATCGGGCGGGACGGGATCGGGGTATTGCTCCGTCTGACCCCTGATCCGTTGCCCGTTCGACACCTCGGCGCGCAACGCGGCCACGCTTTCGTCGCTCAAGGCGGACGCGATGCTCTCGGGCGACACGTCGCATGCGACGCGGACGCCTGCGGCCAGCCTGATGGCGCGCCAGAGGACGTCCAGGTGGTCGACGCCGCCTCGCGGACGGCTCCCGAGGTCGAAGCCGTCGAGGATGCGCAGCGTCAGCAGGTACTGGAACGCCTCCGAAGGCGGCGGCGGCGCATGAACGATCCGCCCACGATAGGACGCATCCAATGGCGTAACCCATCGCGGTCGAACCGCCGCTAGGTCGCGCTGGCTGATGCAGCCGCCGGCCTGCGACACGCAGTCGACGAGTGCACGGCCAAGCGGACCATCATAGAGTTGGGCGGGTCCGTCGGACGCGATCGACGCCAAGGTCCGGGCGAGATCCGGCTGGCGCAGCACGGTCGCGGGAGGTTGCGAATAGGTGCGCCGCCACTCGTCAAACAGGCTCTTGCCCGCCGCTTCGGCAGCCGTCCGTGTGATGGCGTCCGCCGTATAGTCGCCTATCAGAAAGCCGTCTTGAGCCAGTGCGGTCGCGGGCTCGAGGCAATCGCCCAGGCTCTTCCTGCCGTGGACTGCGATCAGCTCGGCCCATCCCGCGAGATTACTCGGGACGCCGCAGCTGAACGCGCCGCGGTTGAGCTGCGCGACGCTGTTGAAGCGTTCCGCGGGGAACTCGAAGGGGACGAGGCCGATGAAGTCGAGCACCCTCACATGCCGTTCGGATGCGATCCAGCAGGTCGCGACGCCCATGCCGGCGAGACCGGACATCGCGGGCTCCACGACGCCGAGCGCGGCCGCTACGGCGACGGCGGCGTCGAACGCATTGCCGCCATCAGCCAGCAGCTGCGCACCGGCTTGAGCGGCCAAGGGATGCCCGGCGGCCACCATGCCGTGCAGCGATCTTACGGAGGGTCGTTCGCCCTGCATGCGGTTGTCCCCGAGTTTCGAATAGGTCGGCGTTGCCGCGGCTCAGACGAAGCGCCAGGCGAACCCCTCGGAGGTGCGAGATACGCGCCCCGCGCTCGAACCCGGGAAGTGGGGCGTGAAAACCAAGGCCCCCGTCTCGACTGCATGGTTCAGTGCCCAGTGACGCGACGCGCGGCCCTTCTCATGGTCTTCGCTGAATACGGAACTCCACTCCGGCCTCGGGACTTGGATCGGATGGTGCATGACGTCGCCTGAGAAGAAGCCGTAGTCCGCGCCGGACGAGAGCCCGATCGACATGTGACCCGAGCAATGCCCCGGTGTCGGATGGAACACGAAGCCGTCGAGCACCGGACCACCTTCAGAGCCTACCGGCGTGACCCGGCCCGCCTCCAGCACAGGTATGACGCTGTCGAAATACGGCGCCGCCTTTGGCGAGTCCGAACCTTCCGTCTTCACCAGCTCGTCCCAGCGGTCGAGTTCCTGCTGCGGGAGTATGGTGCGCGCGTTCGGGAAGGTCGGCACCCAGCGCCCGCCCTCCAGCCGGGTGTTCCAGCCGATGTGATCCGAATGCAGGTGAGTGTGCAACACGTAGTCCACAGCTTCCGGCTGCACGCCGAATTCGGCGAGCCGTTCAAGAAAGGGCTCCCGCAAGCTGCCGAACGGATGTAAAGAGCGGTTCTTGTCGTTGCCGACCGCAGTATCCACTAACACGGTGTGCTTCGGCGATTGCACCAGCCACGCGTGGGTGCTGATCACCACGTGAGTATGGGCCTCATCCAGACAGGTGGGCACCATCCACTCTTCAAAGCGATCGGTAAGCTCAGGCTTCCATTCTGGAACGAGCTCCGTCGTCTTAAAGTCGTGAAGCAGCAGCTCTGAGACGCGGGTGATTTTTGCGTCGCCGATCTGGTGGGTCTGTGGCTTGTTCACCGTTGCTATGCTCCTTCGCGCGGATCAGCTTCGCGATCGGGATCGTCGCGGCAGGGTCGACGATCGGCTCGAGACGAGATGGTTTGACTTTACCGTAAAGTCAAGAGCTGTTGAGGAGCATCGTTGGTGGAAAAGCAGGTGTCAGACCCGAAAACGCCAAAGCCTCTCTCCGCGCCCGCGGAAGGCGGGGGCGGCGCTGAGAACGTTCAATCGGTCTTACGCGCGGCGAAACAGCTGTTCCTCGAACGTGGCTTCGACAGGGTGAATCTCGATCGGATCGGCAAGGCGGCCGGCGTGACCCGGCAGACCGTCTACAACCGGTTTGGTAGCAAGGAGGCCGTGTTCCGCGCGATGGTCGAGATGCATTGGGCCACCATCGCCAAGGACGCGAAGGCGGTGCTGGGCGACGACCTCGACGCCAGCCACGGCGCGGCGGCAGTTTTGCGCCAATTCGGCGAAGCTATCGTGCGCTTCGTGGTCGAGACGGAGCAGGTCGCGTTCACCCGGCTCGTTATTTCGGAATCACACGAGCGACCTTGGATCGCGGAAGAGTTCTACCGTTTGGGCAAGCAGCCCTTGCTAAACGGGTTCATCGAATGTTTGGAGCGCCTGAATGACGCCACCCTAATCGAATGTCGGCAGACGGTGATAGCGGCAAACCAGTTCTTCGGGATGATTCAGGAGATGGTGATCTGGCCATACGTAATGGCGATCGGACCCTCTGTCGCCGAGCTTCCACCGGCTACCGAGGTCATCGAAGAGGCGGTCGCCACGTTCTTGAGTCGCTACGGACGTTAGTCTAGCGTTCGGCTCTCTGCCGCTGATGGACGTCAAGGTGAGTGATCGTAAGTTCCTGACCGCGGATGAGATAGTTGAGCGGTATCGCGGAGAGGTCAGCGTCGGCACGCTGCCCAACTGGAGTTCGGAGCGGGTCGGACTAGCCTTCGTCAAGCGACTGGAACCGGGCGCGCTCACACTCGGAGTGGAACAGAGTAGGCGTAATGCCCATCTTCACCCTGCACGGCCCGCCGGGTGCGAGACGGCTTGCCACGGCACGCCTGGGTAGCCGTACCTGCTCAGTGGCCGTTGATGCTACTTAACCGCGCAGCGGGGCGTGGGGGATTGGAACTTCTGCCGGCGATGCCGCGACCGGCAGGATTCGAACTTACGATCTCTGCCTTCGGAGCGCGCCCGTTCGCCGCGACGAACACAGGATCGCCGAAATGCCGCCGAGCGCGCGCTGCACCGCGACGAGGTCGGTTTCACTCTTCCGCTCATGTGGCTGATTGAGATTGTCTCATCGGGACCGGCAAGCGCGGGAGGTGATGGTGAGTGATCCAAGGTTTTTAACAGCGGATGAGGTGGTCGCTCGCTACCGCGGCGAGGTGAGCATCGGCACCCTTCGCAACTGGCGTTCAGCTCGGGTCGGACCAGACTTCGTCAAAATCGGTAAGGCTGTGCTTTACCCGGTGGACGGGCTGGATGCTTGGGACACGCGGAACCTGATTGCCTGCCGTGCCTCAACGCGCCTATCTCTGATCGACAGAGATGCCACGTGACGATCACGGTTGCTCATTCTGAACCGATACCAGTTACAGCACTCAATCCCCTTATCTAATCCAAATTTATCGCTTTCAAACAACAGCTTGTTTAAGGGAGCGGCCTGATGCACAACCAGCCAAGCACGAGGCCGTCTGGTCGAGGGCGCCCGCCGGCACCGCCGCGGGGGTCTGGCTGGGGCCAGGCTGCGCTCTATAGCATTGCGAGGTGGCATTTTGCAGGCTCGATAAAGACGATCATTGACCGCCGATAGCCACCGATCCTTTGTCTTTCCACTCCGAATGAAAACCGCCCTTCTGCAGACGCTACCGATCGGCAACAATCGCGGCGAATAATTCTTGGGAGATCGCCGTGCCGGACCGGCCGACCGACAGACTTCCACGTACGATCCGGAGACATGAGCTTCGTCAGCTCGTACCTTTGGCGGATACGACCATCTACGAAATGGAGCAACGCGGCGAATTCCCGAGGCGCTTTGCTCTGACGTCGCGATGCGTCGTCTGGGACTTGGCGGAGGTCGAGGCGTGGCTTGCCGCAAGGAAAGCCACGCCTGTGCCCCGCACTCAGCATCCTGACGTGCGCCTCCGGCGAGCCCGGCCCGTTAGAGAGCTGCGTCCAACACCACAAGGGGCGTAGAAGGCGGCAACAGCGTGGGAACATGCCTGCCGCCTGCGACCCATGCGTCGAGCAAGTCCGCCCATTCCTGCATCATATGTCTGCGCTGGTGCTCGTACTCGGCCTTGTTGTACACGCCCCGAGATGAACGCCCGTCTTCGTGTGCCAGGCACTTCTCGATCCAGTCGCTATTGAACCCCAGTTCGTTCAAGAGGGTCGACCCGGTGCGACGCAGGTCGTGGACCGTAAAGGGCGCGAGCGGGAGGCGTTCGGCCTTCGCCCGCTCAACGACCGAGTAGGTAACGCGATTGAAGGTAGCCCGAGACATTGGAGCATCCGCGTCGTATCTCGAAGGCAAAAGGTAGCGTGAGTTTCCCGCGCAGGTCTTGAGCGCGACCATGATGTCCAATGCCTGCCGGGAAAGATACACGTTGTGAGCTCTTGAGCGCTTCATACGCTCTTTGGGGATGCTCCAAAGCGCGTTCTCGAAGTCCACTTCGTCCCAGGTCGCATCCTGCAGCTCGCTCTTCCTGACCATCGTCAGCAGGAAAAGGCGCATGCCCAGCCGGATCGTTGGAAGGGTGGCGATTTGGTCGAGCTGCTTGAGCATGATCCGAATCTCAGCGGGCGATAGTGACCGATCCCGCGGGACAAAGGTTGCGATTGCCGCGGGTCCGACCTCGTCGGCCGGGTTCGCGACCTTCTCGCCGTGGAGGATGGCGAAACCGAAGATCTGCTTGACGATGTCGCGCACGTGGATCGCCGTGGCCGGAGCGCCTCGGTCCACGATCCGGGCGCAGTGCGCCCGAAGATCTTCCGGGAGCAGTTCGGTTAACAGGCGGTTCTTCCACACCGGCTCGATGTCGCGATCGTAGATGGCGCGCCGCATGGCCCGAGTGCTGTCTGCCATGGGCGCCTTGCTGAACCAGGATTCGGCGAAATCGCCGAAGCTTCTCGCCTGTCGCAAGCGGCGCTTCTCCCGCTGCTTCTCAAGCGCAGGCGACCGACCCTCATTAATCGACCGCCGTGCATCGATGCAACGCTCGCGAGCCAGCGCAAGCGTAAGTCCATCCCGACTGTAACGGCCGAGCATGAGTGTCTCCCGACGCCCGTTCAGCCGATAGTCGAGGCGGAAGGTCACAAGGCCTGACGTGGAAACGTAAGCATACATCCCGTCCCGGTCTGTGACCTTGAAGGGCTTACCTTTCGGCTTGAGGTTCTTGAGCGCTACGTCCGTGAGCATGACGGTTTCTCCAATGGAATACCGTCAGCCCCATTCGGCGCCACCACCACCAGTTTTCCTCAGCTAGAACAGTGCTCTAGGCCGAGAAAAACACCGTCAATCGGGTCTGACATGGTGACGGTATGAGCGGAAGTCAGCCTTGGCAAGCCCGACCATACCGTCAATACGGCAGTCAGGCGCGACGCTTGCTCGGCGATAGCCGACGAAAGCTGGCGACCAAAAAATCAGTCCTTATCAGTGGCTTACGTCGTACCCCAGCGTAGAAACGGACACGCGCTGCGGGCGGAAAATCATTCCCACTCGATCGTGCCCGGGGGTTTGCTGGTGATGTCGTACACTACGCGGTTGATGCCGCGTACCTCGTTGACGATGCGGGCGGAGACGCGGCTGAGGAAGGCCATGTCGAAGGGGTAGATGTCGGCGGTCATGCCGTCGGTGCTGGTCACGGCGCGCAGGCCGCACACCTGGTCGTAGGTGCGGTGGTCGCCCATCACGCCCACGCTGCGCACGGGCAGCAGCACGGCGAAGGCCTGCCAGATCGCGTCGTACAATCCGGCCGCGCGTATCTCCTCCAGGTAGATCGTGTCGGCACGGCGCAGGATCTCGAGTTTTTCCCACGTCACCTCGCCCGGGATGCGTATGGCCAGGCCGGGGCCGGGGAATGGGTGGCGTCCCACGACCGCGTCGGCCAGGCCCAGCTCGCGGCCCAGCGCCCTCACCTCGTCCTTGAACAGCTCGCGCAGCGGTTCCACCAGCTTCAGGCGCATCCGCTCCGGCAGGCCGCCCACGTTGTGGTGCGACTTGATGGTCACCGACGGCCCGCCGGTCACCGAGACGCTCTCGATCACATCGGGGTACAGCGTGCCCTGGGCCAGGAAATCGGCGCCCCCGATGCGCGCCGCCTCCGCCTCGAACACCTCCACGAACAGGCGGCCGATCGTTTTGCGCTTCGTTTCGGGATCGCTCACCCCGGCCAGCGCGCCCACGAACAGGGCGGACGCGTCGCGGTGCACCAGCGGCACATGGAAGCGGTCGCGGAACGTTTCCACCACCTGGGCGGCCTCGCCCGCGCGCAGCAGGCCGTGATCGACGAAGATGCAGGTCAGCTGGTCGCCCACCGCCTCGTGGATCAGCACGGCGGCCACCGAGCTGTCCACCCCGCCGGACAGGCCGCAGATCACCCGGCCGGTGCCCACCTGGTCGCGTATCCGGGCGATGGCGGCCTCGCGGAAGGCGGCCATCGTCCAGTCGCCGGCGCAGCCGCACACGCGGTGGGCGAAGTTCGCCAGCAGGGCGGCGCCGTGCGGCGTGTGCACCACCTCCACGTGGAACTGCGTGCCGTAGAAGCGCCGCGCCTCGTCGGCAATCACCGCGAACGGCGCGCCCTCGCTGCTGGCCACCGCGGCGAAGCCGGGCGGCAAGGCTGTCACCCGGTCGCCGTGGCTCATCCACACCTGTTCGCGCGCGCCTGCCGCCCACACGCCGCCGAACAGCGCGCAGGGGGCGGTCACGTCCACGTAGGCGCGCCCGAACTCCTGGTGCTCGTGGCCCAGCACGGCGCCGCCCAGCTGGGCCACCATCGATTGCTGGCCGTAGCAGCTGCCCAGGATCGGCAGGCCCATGCGGTAGATCGCGGGATCGGCCCGCGGCGCGCCGG
>CAXUGD010000069.1:0-12049 GCA_964250355.1 uncultured Acetobacteraceae bacterium
GCTTGAATCAGGCTTCAGCCGATTCGGGAATCCTGTTTATGGGTCCGAAGCCTAACGTGGCATTTAGAGAGTTGTTTCCGAAAACGACGTCAGCTTGCGCATCCGTCATTGTTAATGTACCGTGGGTTACCGTCAGTCCGGCCAAGGTGTTGACCGCGGTTGCTAGCAGTGAGTGGCCGGATACTAAGTCGGCGACGATATTGGCGCTGCTATCGGTCACTGAGATAGCTGTCGGGGCGTAGGGGAGAGCAGTCAACGCAGACAGTTGGCTCACGGTCGAACCTGTGACATTGAAAGCATGGCCAACAACACGGTCCACGAGCGAGCCGGAGCCGTCGTCGGTGCCACTTTGCAACGTCTCAGCTGCGCTTAGAGTCAGTGTCCCACTTGTCACGTCGATCGAGGCGATTGCCCCTATGTTGGAAAGCAAGCTGTTCAGGTTGCTAACAACATGGCTTGCGGTATCGGCTACCGAGATGCTGACCGGTGCCTTGCTAAGACCTAGCACTAGGCTTACGTCGGCCGCGTTCACATGATTGACCGCGAGCTGTACGTTACTCGCCTTCGCGAGGGCTGAGTTTGCGGAGTCATCAACGCCGGCCGCGAGCAACTGTTGTTCACTGAGAGAGACAGGCATTCCATCGGTCACAGACACTGCTGTGATCCTGGCTATATTGGCTACGATCATGGAGCTGGTCGATCCGAGATCAGCAGCCAGGTTGGCCGCAGTATCGGTCACCGTGATCGCAGTCGGAACTGTGTGGAGGCTCATTAGCTGCGGCAGGTCGGCAACGGAGGCGGCTGTTACGTTGAGAATGGCATCTGGCATTATCCCAAAAGCCGAGTGAGGGCTGTCGTCAACGCCGGCATCGAGCGCCTGAGCCGAGGTAAGCGTGATAGCTTGATCCGATGCCGTAGCTATGCTTGTCAGAAGACCGAGGTTGTTCAGTATTGACGACGAGCCGCCTTGAGCAAGGTCTTGTTGAACGTTCAAGACTGTATCGGTGACTGCGATACTGGTTGGGACACGAGGCAGGGCGGCAACCTGCGACAGGTGGGCAACATCAACACCGACGGCCTGAACGGAACCGGTGAACAGAGCCAAAGCAGATCCAGGACCGGAATCTACTGCGGCCGCAAGTATGCTGTTCTGGTCGAGCAGAAGCGCTTGGCCATCGCTTGTGCTTATCTGGCCAATCTGGCTCAGATGATTGATAATTGTTGAACCTACGCCAGAGGCTAAGTCAGCCTCGATGTGGGCTGCTGTGTCCACGATCGCGATATCGTATGGGGTGGTAATCTTGGCGAGCGTAGGGGTGTTGAGTGCGAGCGACTCGACCGTCAGCGACAAAGCGGGAGTGCCGGTGTCCGTCAACGAAATCGTATGGAGGTTGTTGAGCTGCCCCAAGCCAGACAGGTCGGCATCTACGCTGGATGCAGTGTCGCTGATGCTCACCGAAACCGAAAGGGCGTTGAGGGTTGCGAGATGCGCCTCAGCGTCGCTAACCGTGGAATTGGAGACAGATATCGCCGCGAGCCGACCGTCGTTCCTCAACGTTGTAAGGTCGTTCAGGTTCGAGACAACATCGGCTACTGTCCCAGTAGCGGTCAGCATGACGCCGGTGCTTAAGTGACTGTCCAGTTGTGCCAGAGCAGAGACATTGGCTATGGTTTGCGTGGTCCCGTCCGACAGATTAATCGTGCCGATAACAGATCCCATTTCTGCCAGGGTGGCTGCATGAGCAGCAACCGCAGCCCCGGTGTCGCTAACAACCAGTTGCACGGGAGCGAGCTGTGCTAGAGCTGGAGCTAGCGCGGAGGCTAAAGCCGCAGTGACAGTGGTTGGGCCGGTTAGCGAGACCGTTAGCTCGCTGCCGAGACCTGCGAAGAGCGTAGCGTACGGTGCCACACCCGCAGCAGTGTCTGAAACAAAAATAGCGACGTGTCCGGCCAACGCCGTCAAGCCAGGGAGTGACGCTTGGACGTCTGCGGCGCTCCCTACCACCTGCAATGCTGGGCCAGTCAACAAAGAGGCAAGACTGGATAGGTTCGATGCAACTGAGGCGGCAACAGGGCCGGTGTCTGACACTGCGACTTGTGTCACAGCGGTTCCCAGGCCCAGAAGACCCGCCGCTTGAGCGCTCAGATTTGCAGCAGTGTCCGTCACTGAGGCTGTAAGATGCAGCGCATTGATCGCAGAGGCGGCATTGACGACAGCCCCGGCCGTATCGGCGACGGCGAGCTGGAGCCCTGCTGTTGAGAAGCGGGACCCGAGCGCCGCCAAGGCAGCGGCCGTGTTGGCTGTGATTATGCCACCCTGCGAGAGAGTGAAGCTTGGGTTGATGGCTCCCCAATTGTGTTGTGTAGCAACTATAAGATTGCCGGCCGTGTCCAACACACCCAAGCGGGAGGCCAAAGCCACGCCGGCGCTGTTGGTGGGGTCGGTCAGTGCGGCGTAGCTGTCCTGGAGCAGCAGCTGGTTCCCACCCTGGAAGCTGAGAATATGTGTTGCCGAGATCGCTGCGAGATCGTCGGCCATAGCGGCGCTGATCGGACCGGAGTCTGTCACCAAGGTTTCTGTAGCTACGTCGGCCACAGCCGCAGCGTGCGCCGCTATGTTCGCCGCCGTGTCCACGACTTCAAGCTGAAAGTTGCTCGCTGCGAAGTGGGGGATGGAAGCGATCTCGGCGGCCATGGCGGCCGTCACCACAGCATTTGCCGAGAGACTTACGAGTGCAGCCGTTTGCACGACCGGGCTTGCCGCGTTGGCGGCAAGGTTGGCGGCCGTGTCGGTCACGACCACTGTGTTAGCGACTGCCTGGAGCACAGCATTGCCTGCCGCAGCCAACCCAGGGACTGTGTCCGACACCGTCACTATGGCCCCAACAGGCGTAAAGTGCGGGATAGATGCGAGCGCTACTGCTTGCTGGGCATTGATGATAGTTGTGCTACCGGCCGGCAAGGTTTCGACTGTCGTGCCGGTTGGCACAGTGTGACCAAGAGCTATCAGGTTGGTTACGCTGTCCTGGATTGTCAGTGACACCCCGCTTGGAACGGAGAACGCCGGCAAGTTGGCCAACGCAGCCGCCGTTGCAGCTGTTACGACACTGTTTCCGTTCAATACCTCAGCATGGGCCAACGATACTGCTGTGTTCGATAGAGTGGCAAGATTGCTCGCTGTATCGACGCAGGTCAGGGTGTGGTTTGCCTCTGTGAACTTTATTCCAAGCGTGGCAAGCTGACTTAGGGTGTTGGCAGTCACGGTCTGAGTGCTGGACAGAGCGAGGCTGGTTGCCGACAGCAGCAAGCTTCGTGGCAAGGCCAGTAAGTTCTCCGCCGTATCGGCTATGGTGAGTTGATGCCCACCCGTGGTGAAACCCGGCTCCGCAGTTAGTAGCTGCGCCTGCTGCCCATTCACGGTGGCGTCTGTCGAAAGCACGGCGGATACGACCTGTGACAGACTGAGTGCCGGAGCGCTCAGCAAGTTTGCCGCTGTATCTATAACCGTTATATTGTGTCCTGCTGGAGAGAAGTTCGGCAGAGTCGTGAGCTGCAACAGGCTCGCAACTGAGACATTTGCATCACCCGACAGGGTTGCGGCACTTAGCATCGAGAGGTCGCCATTGAGGCCGGTCAGGTTCCCTGCCGTGTCCGAGACGGCGAGAATGTGGCCGTTCAGTGAGACATGCGGGAGGCTGCGGAGCATGGTGAACTGCGCGGCGGTCAACGTTGCGTCCGCAGTCAGCGTGATTGCCTGGGCAAGCGCCGATTGTGCCGGAGTCAGGCTCAGCAGGTCTACAGCCGTGTCCGCAATCGTCAGCGCCTGGTGCCCGAAGCTGAAACCGGCGCCGGAGGCGGCCGCGA
Organism: uncultured Acetobacteraceae bacterium; assembly: GCA_964250355.1. GTDB lineage: Bacteria > Pseudomonadota > Alphaproteobacteria > Acetobacterales > Acetobacteraceae > BOG-908. Next base: position 3,865 of record CAXUGD010000069.1, read on the forward strand.
TCTGGGCCAAGCTCGCGGCGGTGGCCGTGTCGATCGTGGCGGAGTCGGTCACGGTTACTGGGCATCTTAGGCTGACCAGCGCAGCCGAGTGGGAGACCAAGGCGGCTGTTGTATCGGCAACGCTCAGCTGTGCGGCACCGGTGAAATTGGTCATGCCCGCTAACGTAGCCGCGGCAGACGCTGTGACCACGGAGGGACCTGTCAACGCAACGGAAGTAGCGGACGTCAGAAGAACCGATCCAGCCGCCGCCGATATCGCATCTACGCTATCGACTACGGCGTATGCTGATGCAACCGAAGACCAGTTAGCTGTGCCGGCAGCTTCGAGATGCGCAAGACTGTCCGTTACCTTGATAGTAGAACCGGCCGATGAAAAGCCGGGAATGGAGGCCAGGGTGGCGGCATGGGAGACGTCGGTGACCACGGTGGTGCCAGGTATGAGGCGGACGGCGCTCGCTACGGCCAGCGCCGATGCGCTTGCCGCCGCCAGACTACCCATACTGTCCTGTATCGTCAGAGTAACGCCCGCAGCCTCCGATAGATGGGGCAAGCTGGCCAAGGCGGCGGCCGTTGCGGCACTGATGGTGGCACTGACGTTCACCTGCTCGGCGGCGGCAAAAGCCACGACCGGGCCGGTCAGGTTTGCCAGAACAGCTGCGCTATCGGCCACGGTGAGCAGGTGCGCATCGGCAGTGTAACCGGCCTCGCTCGTGAGAGCTTGGGATGCCGCGGCGTTCAAGGTAGCGTCTGCAGACAACTCCACAACGCTTGCGAGATGCAGGACGTTGCTCGGTAGGGTAAGCAAGTTCGCCGCAGTGTCGGCGATGATAAGGGTATGTCCGCCCGCGCTGAAGTTAGGCTCGGCGGCCAGGGTGAGCATCTGGGCGACATTGACGACAGCATCTGCCGTCAAGCTTACAGAGGACACGTGGGACAGGTCTGCACCTGCAATAGACAGCAGGTTGGTAGCGCTGTCTGTGAGGGCGACGGTGTGGCCGCCAAAACTTAGATGGGGCAGGGCTTGAAAGGCAGAGAACTGTGCAGCCGTAGCCGTTGCGTTCCCGCTGAGTAGCAAGGCGGTCGCCAAGGACGTAACCGGTGCCGATAGCGCAATCAGGTTCGGCAGAGTGTCTGCTACGGTCACGCTGTGGCCGGAAAGTGAAAAGTTGGCTCCAAATCGCGATGCGATTTGTGAAAGGGCAGCAGCGGTGCCGGCCGAAACGGTAGCATCTGTGTTCAGCAAGACCGCGCCCGCCGCGCCCTGCCAGGCACTACCTCCGGCGACGAGATTTGCTGCAGTGTCGGCGACGGTGAGCACTGCACCGGTCGCGTCACTAAGACCGGGCAGGGCGGCGAGGCTCGCCGCCGCTGCCGCACTCAGCGTTACGCTAGAGGCAAGCTGCGCATGTGCGCCGGCCAAGAAGTGCACGCTCGGGCCAAGCAATTGGGCGGCTGTGGCCGAGAGTGTTCCGGATACAACCTGGATCTGGGCAAAGCCCTGGCCGATCAGGGCTGCAAGGTGTGAGCCGAGATTGGCGCCGGTATCGGCGACGAAAAGGGTGTGCGCGGACGGGCTGAAACCTCGAAGCGCCGTCAGACTAACGGCATCCACAGCCGACACGCCGGTGCCGTCATTGGTTACCGTGAAGCTCAGGGCTTGATGCGTACCAAGCGCGTTCAGAGCAGCCATGTTGGTGGCCAAGTCGTGCGCGGCAGCGGCGATGTTCAACACAGTGTTGCCCGCCGAGGGTACAAACACGACTGTCTTGCCGTGCACCAGTAAGCCGTTCAGCTGCGAGGCAGGGTACGCGCCGATCGAGGTGCCATCGAGATGCACGGTCACGCTGGAAATCTGTGCGAACCAAGCCTGGTGGTTGGCAAGTACACTCACAACCTGGGCGGTGGTATCTGCCAGATTTATACTGCCGCTCGGGCTGAGCGTGAAGCCGGGAAGCGCCTCGTAGGTAGCGAGCTGGGCCGCGGTGAAGGTGTTGGCACCCGAAAGGGCGAGACTATTGGCGGGAGCATGCAGCTTGCTCGCAATCGGGAATAGCAGGCTCTTCTGTGCGGCGGACAGCGATGTGCCAGCGGTGACGGTGAAGGACGCAATGCGCGCTGCCAATGACGGGTTGGGTAGAGCGGCTACGATGTTGGCCAAGCTGTCGGCGACCAGCAGACCGGTAGCCGTGCTGGCGCGGGCCTGAGCGATGGTGACGGTCTGTAGCTGGCTTGTCATGTGGGGCGTATCCTCTAGGTGCGTGCAATGCGGCCGCCGATGGCGAGCGCTCGCAAGCAGGATGCCCAAGATGAATTGCGAAATAGTTGAGATGCGCGCTCGTTCCGAAAAAACGATCCGCATGCTAAGGTGACTTATGACGGGTATTGTAGTCGTTGGTGCTGGACCTGCGGGCCTGGGAGCGGCGGAAGTTCTCGCGCGCGATGGATGCCGCGTGACGGTCTACGATCACATGGCGTCCGCCGGCCGAAAGTTTCTGCTGGCCGGGCGTGGTGGGCTGAACCTGACCCATAGTGAAGGCGCCGAACGGTTCCTGTCGCGCTACGCGGAGGCGGCGCCCTTGATGGTTCAGGCCTTGCGCGCCTTTCCTCCCGATGCCTTGCGGGCGTGGTGCGAGGGGCTTGGCCAGCCGATGTTCGTTGGAAGCTCTGGCCGGCTGTTTCCCACAGCCTTCAAGGCCGCCCCTTTGTTGCGGGCTTGGCTGCATCGCTTGAGCGCCCTGGGCGTGCAGTTTCGCCCACGCTGTCGGTGGGCGGGGTGGAGCCGAACCGGCTTGCTGCGTTTTGAGACACCGGACGGCGAACGCCTGACCGATGCGGACGCCGTGCTGCTGGCGTTGGGCGGGGCCTCCTGGCCCCGTATGGGGTCGGATGGCGGCTGGGTGCCGATCCTGCGGGAGCGGGGCGTGCAGGTGAACGCCCTACGCCCCAGCAATTGTGGCGTGATCATCGATTGGTCGCCGGTGCTGCGTAGCCGTTTCCAAGGGGAGCCGCTTAAGAGGATAATGTTAACCATCGGCGGGCAGAGTGTGCGCGGCGAGGCGGTGATTACCTGCGCCGGACTGGAGGGTGGTGTTATTTACGCGCTTTCCGCCCCGATACGGGCGGCGCTGGACGCGGAGGGCAGCGCAACGCTGCGCGTGGACTTACGGCCTGACATGGATTCATCCACGCTTGCCGCACGCACCGATGGGGTCCGGCAGGGGCGCTCGCTGTCCAACCACCTGCGCCAGGCAGCCGGGTTGGCGCCGGTGAGTATCGCTTTGGTGCAGGAGGCGCTTCGTTCAGGCGCGCGTCCCGAGCCGCTGAGCGCGCTTATCAAGAGTTTGCCGCTCGTTGCCTGCGCAATGCAGCCGATAGAACGTGCGATCTCGTCGGCGGGCGGAGTGGCGCTGGGCGAGTTGGACGGTGGGTTGATGCTGCGCCGGCTGCCCGGCGTTTTCGCGGCGGGTGAGATGCTGGATTGGGAGGCGTCTACCGGGGGCTACCTTCTGCAGGGTTGTTTCAGCACCGGAGTCCTAGCGGCGCACGGCATCCAGTCGTGGCTGGCTCAGCGCCGTGCGGCCGTGGCTTTGCGGTAGAGGGTTGCATAACGAACAACGCCATCACGGTGCCTAGACGGGCACGTTCCACGTTCCAGCGGCGTACTCGCGTATGGTCCGGTCCGACGAGAACCAGCCCATGCCGGCAATGTTGAGTATGCTGGTGCGCCACCACCGGTCCGGCGTTTGCCAGAGTGCAGCCACGTCATCCTGCCGGGCGTTGTAGCTGTCGAAATCGGCTGTCACCATGAAGGTATCCTGGCGCAGCACGGTGTCGATCAGCTCGCGGTAGCGGCTCGGCTCGTCGGGCGAGAAAACACCGGAGGCGATGGCCTGGACGGACTGCTCGAGGGCCGATGAGGCGGCGAGTGCTGTATGTCCGGACAGGTCACCGCGTGTGCGGGCTGCAACCTGCTCGGCCGTCATCCCGAAGATGAAAATGTTGTCGGGGCCGACATGCTGCCGAATTTCCACGTTGGCGCCGTCCAGCGTGCCGATCGTGAGTGCGCCGTTCAGCGCCAGCTTCATGTTGCCGGTGCCGGATGCCTCCATGCCGGCAGTGGAAATCTGCTCGGACACGTCGGCGGCGGGAATGATCTGTTCTGCGAGGCTGACGTTGTAATTCTGCAGGAAAACCAGCTTCAGGTTCTCGCCAACTGTCGGGTCGTTGTTGATCACCTGTGCCACGTCGTGGGCCAGGCGAATGATCTGCTTGGCGGTGCGATAGCCGGGCGCCGCCTTGCCTGCGAAGATCTTTACACGCGGCACACGCTCGCTCATCGGTTGCGCGCGTATGGTGTTGTATAACGCAACGGTTTGCAAGATGTTAAGAAGTTGGCGCTTATACTCGTGAATGCGCTTGATATGCACATCGAACATCGCCGACGGATCGATTGCGATGCCGAGCCGTTCACGTATTAGCCTAGCCAAGGCCTGTTTGGCAGTGCGGCGCTGGCTGGCGATCGCAAGCTGCAGAGCACCGTCATTTGCGTGCTGTGCCAAACCTGTGAGGCATTCCGGATCGGTCAGGAAGCCGTCACCCAACGTTTCCGCAATGATTTGGGTCAGGCCGGGGTTGGCGCGGTGCAGCCAGCGGCGAAAGGTGATGCCGTTCGTCCGGTTGCTGATGCGTCCGCCATATAGGCCATGCAGGTCGGAAAACACGGTCTGGCGCATAAGGTCGGTATGCAAGGCGGATACGCCGTTGATCGCGTGGCTGCCCACAAATGCGAGATGGCCCATGCGCAGGCGGCGGCCGTGGCTTTCATCGATCAGTGACAGGGCGGCCAGCTGGGAGTCGGTGGCATGGCTGTCCCGCCGCGCGCTTTCCAGGTGCTGGGCGTTCAGCAGGTAAATGATTTGCATGTGGCGCGGCAACAGTCGCTCAAGCAGAGACACCGGCCACGTCTCCAAAGCCTCCGGCAACAACGTATGGTTGGTGTAGCTGAACGTGGCCACGGTGATGCGCCAGGCTTGCGCCCACTCCATCGCGTGTTCATCGACGAGCAGGCGCATCAGCTCGGCGATCGCGATCGCCGGATGGGTGTCGTTCAACTGAATGGCGGCGTGATCGGCCAAGGTGGTCAAGTCATCGTTTTCGGACAGGTGCCGGCCTACCAGGTCCTGCAGCGAGGCAGAGGCAAAGAAGAACTCTTGGCGCAGGCGCAGTTCCTGGCCAGACTCGGAATCGTCGCCAGGGTAGAGCACGCGCGAGACGGCTTCGGTGCGAACGCGGTCGCGCAACGCGCCTACGTGGTCGCCCCGATTGAACTGGTCTAGGTGCAGGGGTTCGGCAGCGCGCGCGGACCAGAGGCGCAGGGTGTTGGCGTGGGATCCACCGGCCCCCACCACCGGCGTGTCGTAGGCGACGGCCAACAGCGTTTCTGCCGGATTCCAGGTATAGGCGAGCCGGCCACCAGCGTCTGCACGGCTGGAAACCGCCCCGCCAAAGCCGATGACGTAGGACACTTGCGGGCGGACAAACTCCCAGGGGTTGCCGACCGAAAGCCAGTCTTCGGGCAGCTCGCGCTGGATACCGCCAGCGATCTCCTGACGGAACAGTCCGTGCTCGTAGCGTATCCCGTAACCGAAGGCAGGTATGCGCAGGGTCGCCATGCTGTCCATGAAGCAGGCGGCCAGCCGGCCCAGGCCACCATTGCCCAGGGCCGCGTCGGGTTCCTGCTCACGCAACACCTCGATATCGGCGCCCAGTGCCGCCAGCGCTTCCCGCATCGGTTCCAGCAGGCCGAGATTGCCGGCGGCGTCGAACATCAGCCGTCCGATCAGGAATTCCAGCGACAGATAATAGACGCGCTTGGCGCCGGGCTCGCCCCAGCGCGGTGGGGCGATCCAACACTCAACGACGAAGTCGCGAATGGTATGGGCGGCAGCAACGAACCAGTCGCGCGTGCTGGCACGCTGCGGTGTGCGCCCGACCTCGTATGTCAGTTTTTCGAGGATGCGGGCGCGCAGGGCAGCCTGGTCGCGCGCCCCCTGCGGCAGCCGCGTGGCCACGGACAGGGGGGTCGGCACTGATGGGGTGTCCAACTGCGATCACGCTCCTGCGTCGGTTTTCACGAAGACGTTACCAGCTTCCGTTTGCGGTGGGCAGCCGGCCCCCGCCGATAATTTAGCACTAAATCGTAACGGCCGGACCAGGCCAGCCGCGGTGGCAAGCGCTGCGGGGTGATAACAGTGCCGGTCGGGTCGTGGGCGCTAGTGGTGCACCACCGGCAGGTCGATGAAACTTCCGCCCGGGCCCGCATCGAACACCTTTATCGTGGCTCGGCGATAATCCCCCGGTTTGGCGAAAAAGATGTTCTTTACGGAGGTTTGAGGATTGCGGTCGTATAACGGAAACCAACTCGACTGGATCTGCACCATCACGCGATGGCCGGGGAGAAACACGTGGTTGGCCGTGGGCAGCGCGAATTTGAGGGTTTGCCGCTGGTCGGACGGCATTGCGGCAGGCTTGCTCGGGTCGTTGCGGTAACGCCCGCGCAGGATATCGGCCGAGACCATGAGCTGATAGCCGCCCAACGCCGGGTCGCGGCCCATTTCGTCGGGATAGGCGTCGATCAGCTTGACGACGAAGTCGCCGTCCGTCTCGGTCGTCGAGGCGAACAGGTTGGCCACCGGCTCGCCGCTGATCTTCAGGGCGGCGGTCAGCGGCGGCGAGACGAAGCTCAGCACATCGGTGCGGCTGGCCGCATCGCGCTGGTCGCTGGTCAGCCAAGTCTGCCAGCTATGCGCACCCTCCACCTCAATATGGATCGGCCGCGGCAGGAACGGCACCGGTTTGGCCGGGTCCGAAACGTAGCTGTCAAAGCCTGGAATGGCAGGTGGTGCCGCTGTGGTGGCCAGTCTGCCGCCGGGCTGCAAGTACATCGGCTCGTGGTCGATGCGGCATCCGTCGTCACAGCCGGAGGGCCATTCCTTCAGCGAACGCCAGCGATTGGTGCCGGTCTCGAAGGCGGACACAGCTTCCATGTCCAACGGCGGAGGGTCGTCCTTCAGGTAATGGTCGAGGAACGGCTTGAGCAGGGCATGGCGGAAATAGGCAGCCGTGTCGCTGCCGAACGCAATCGGCCCCACGGCATCGCCGTCCAGCCGCTCCTGATGGTGGAACCATGGCCCTATGACGAGAAACACCTGGTGGTCGGTGTCCTTAGGCTTGATCGCTTTCCACACGGCGACGTTGCCGTATATGTCTTCCTGGTCCCACAGGCTGTGCACGAGCATTGTCGGCACGCTGACGGGTTCGCGGGCCAGCAGCTTGTCGATCGCCTGACCCTGCCAGAAAGCGTCGTAGGACGGGTGGCTCATCAGCTTGCCCGTGAACCCCACTTGATTCAGGCCGTGCAGCCTGGCCATCTCCCCGGCCGAACCGGCGGCCAGCCAGGTATCGTAGTCATCGTAGTGGTCCGCCCACCACTTCACGGTGCTGCCCCGCGTGGCTTCCTGGTCGTGCGCATACACCAGGCTATCCTGGCGGAAGGCGCCATTGTGGAACCAGTCGTCGCCTCGCCAGCCGTCCACCATGGCGTTGATCGGCACGGCGGCCCGCAGCGCCGGGTGCGGATGAAACAGGCCCATCAGCGTGGTGAACCCGTCATAGGAGATGCCGAGCATACCGACGCGGCCATTGCTCTCGGGCGTGTTGTGCACCAGCCATTCGATCGTGTCGTAGGTGTCGGTCGAGTGGTCCACGTCCGTAGGGTTCAACGGACCGCGCAACGGGCGCGTCATCACGTAATCGCCTTCCGACCCGTATTTGCCGCGCACGTCCTGGATCACGCGTATGTAGTTGTCCTGCGTCACCAATTCGTCGGCCACGTCGTGGTCGCCCATCACGGCCGAGAGGTGGGCGCTGCTGGTGTCGCCGAAGCGGCTATCGGCGCCATAGGGCGTGCGCGTCAGCAGAATGGGGGCGCGGTGGGCGCCGCGTGGGACGATAATCACCGTGTGCAGGCGAACGCCGTCGCGCATCGGGATCATCGCTTCACGGCGTGTGTAGTCGAAACGGTCGAGCCTGGGGGCGAAGGCGCGCGCCAGTTCGCTGTCCAGGTTGCTGACGGGTGGGGTGGTTGGCGAGGGTGCGGCAGGGGCGGGCATCTGCGCCGCACAGG
>CAXUGD010000070.1:0-12012 GCA_964250355.1 uncultured Acetobacteraceae bacterium
AGGCGGGCCGGCCGGTGACGCAGGGCGGGGTGCTAGGGGCGGTGCCGGTGATCCTCGATTTCGGCTACTTCCACTGTCCCTCGCTGTGCGGGGTCGTGCGGTCCGACTTGTATGCGGCGTTGCGGGCGAGCGGGCTGGCATCGGGCGGGGACTACACGGTCGTCTCCGTCTCCCTCGACCCGGCCGAAACCCCGGCGGACGCCGCGCGGGCTAAGCAGGACGCCCTGGCGCAGGCGCCGTTCGCGCACCCGGCCGACGTGCACTACCTGACCGGGCCGGCCGCGTCGCTGGCCGCCCTGCAGCGCGCGGCCGGTTTTCGCGCCCGCTACGACGCCGCCTTCAAGCAGTTTTTACACCCGACCGGGCTTGTCGTGCTGACCCATGACGGCGTGGTCAGCGCCTACCTGCCGGGCGTGGGCTATACGGGCGGCGACCTGCGCGCGGCGGTGCTGCGGGCCGGCGGTGGCGGCATTGCCGAGGCGGCACTGCCGATCCTGCTTCTCTGTTTCCACTTCGACAGCACGACTGGCCGCTACACGCTGGCGGTGGAGAAACTGCTTCGGCTTGGGGCGGCGATAACCGTGCTGGCGCTGGGCGGGCTGCTGGTGTTGCTGCACAGCCGGCCACGGAGGCCAAGCTGACGATCGCGGAAAAGGCTGGGCAAGCTGTGTGTCCGGAGGCCGGCGGCAGCCTCAGCCGGCGCGTGGTGGAGCGGGTGAAGGGAATCGAACCCTCGTGTGCAGCTTGGGAAGCTGCCGTTCTACCATTGAACTACACCCGCATGGCGGCAAGGATAGCGAGGCTGGACGGAGAAGGAAAGGTGGACCGTCGATCCTTACGAGTGGCGTGGGCTGTCCGAGGGGCGGAGTACGCCCGTAAACGCGACAAAGGCGGCGCGTCCCGGCTCGGAAGCCTGCAACGCGGTCAGTATCCTGATTGGGTCCGCCGCAATCAGCGGCCACAGGTTCGTGCCGATCACAACGAAACGGAAATTCTAGGCGGCCAAGTTCTGCTGATGGCGTAGGCTTTGGTCAGCGGTGACAAAATGACTGAACCCGGCGCTTTCGGCTGCGGCAAGAAGCTTGCTGATCAAACAAGACCCGGTTCATGGGCGCCGGTGGCAAACGCGATAACCTGTTGAACAACAGCCAAGGGCACGTCGAACTGCTCCGCAATCTCCGACGGACCGACGCCCACGCGAAAATTATCGACGATGGTCTGCGCGGGAACACGCGTTCCCTTCACGGTGGGTGTTTCCGAGACCTTGCCGGCAATCGTCTCCACTGCTGTGCAATCGCCCCATGTCATTCTACACTGTTAACCCGATCGGAAATCGCCCGCTACTTCGTTTTGGCTTCCTCGCCTGTTCGGAATGACATGACCCATCGCCCGGCCACCACCCTGATCCATGGCGCCACCCAGCGCACGCCGCATGGCGAGACGAGCGAGGCGATGTTCCTGACCTCCGGCTTCGTCTATGACAGCGCGGAGCAGGCGGAGGCCACCTTCACCGGGGCGGTCACCCACTACCAGTACTCCCGCTTCGGCAACCCCACGGTGGCCGCCTTTGAGCAGCGCATGGCCCTGCTGGAAGGGGCGGAGGCGTGCCGGGCCACGGCCACCGGCATGGCCGCGGTCAACGCCGCCATGCTCAGCCACCTGCGCACCGGCGACCGGGTGGTGGCCAGCCGGGCGCTGTTCGGCTCGTGCCACTGGATCGTCTCCACCCTGTTGCCGAAGCTGGGCATTGCCTACGAGTTCGTGGATGCCGGCGACGCGGCGGGGTGGCGTGACGCACTCGCCAGGCCGGCGCAGCTCGTGCTGATCGAGACGCCTTCCAACCCGATGCTGGACATTGTCGATTTGCGGCTGGTGTCGGACCTGGCCCATGCGGCCGGGGCGCTGGTGGTGGTCGATAACGTGTTCGCCACCCCGCTGCTGCAGCGCCCCTTGGAGTGGGGGGCCGACGTGGTGGTGTACTCGGCCACCAAGCATATCGACGGGCAGGGGCGCGTGCTGGGCGGCGCCGTGCTCGGCCGCCAGGCATGGGTGGAGGAGACGCTGCAGCCCTTTATCCGCAACACCGGCCCGTCGCTCTCGCCGTTCAACGCCTGGACGCTGCTCAAGGGGATGGAGACGCTGGCCCTGCGCGTGGAGGCCATGTGCGCCCGCGCTGCCGCCTTGGCCCACTTCCTGGCCGGCCATCCCCAGGTGGCGCGCGTGTGGTATCCGGGGCGGCCGGACCACCCGCAGCACGCGTTGGCCATGCGGCAGATGAGCGCCGGCGGCACGCTGGTCGCCTTTGAAGTGGCCGGTGGCAAGCCGGCCGCCTTCCGCTTCTGCAACGCACTGCGCCTGGTTGCCATCAGCAACAATCTGGGCGACAGCCGCAGCATGGTGACGCATCCGGCAACAACCACCCACATGCGCATCGGCGCCGAGGAACGCGCGCGGCTGGGCATCACGGACGGCGTGGTGCGCCTGTCGGTCGGGTTGGAAGATGTGGGCGACCTGCAGGACGATCTGGGTGCCGCCCTGTCGGCCGCCGGCCTGCGGCACGCCGCCGAATGAGCGCGCAGCGCGAGTATGCCCAGGCGACGCGCGGCATCAACGTCCGCGTCGCCTCGTTCTACTTGGAAGACCAGTCCGAGCCGGACGAGCAGCGCTACGTGTGGGCCTACCGCGTGACGATCGAGAACCACGGCGAGCGGACGGTGCAGCTGCTCAGCCGCAGCTGGCGTATCACCGACGCGCGCGGCCGCACGTTTCTGGTGGAGGGCGAGGGGGTGGTGGGCGAACAGCCGGTACTGGAACCGGGCGAGGCCTTCGAGTACACCTCCGGCACGCCGCTGGAGACGCCGTCGGGCTTCATGACCGGCCAGTATCACATGGTGGCGCACGGGCGCGGCCCGGCGGTGGCGCTGACCGGTGCCGAGGTCGAGTTGTTCGACGTGGCGATTCCGGCCTTCAGCCTGGACAGCCCCCACCAGCCCGGCCGTGTGCATTAATTCGGCGTCTTGGCGGGTTGTCGTATTTCAGTTCTTAGCCTCTCACCGGAAAGGTCCATTGTGAACGAAGCCAGCCAGCCCAAGGCCGAACCGCCGCACCAGTCGGAGGTGCGTCCCACGATGGAGGAGGCGGAGGCCGCGGTGCAGACGCTGATCCGCTGGGCGGGCGACGACCCGGGCCGCGAGGGCCTGCACGACACGCCCAAGCGCGTCGCCAAGTCCTACCTGGAGTTCTTCCGTGGCTACGCCGAGGATCCGGTGGCCCTGCTGGAACGCACCTTTTCGGAGGTGGAGGGCTACGACGAGATCGTCCTGCTACGCGACATCCGGGTGGAGAGCCATTGCGAGCACCACATGCTGCCGATCATCGGGCGCGCGCACGTGGCCTACCTGCCGCATCGCCGCGTGGTGGGTATCAGCAAGCTGGCGCGCGTGGTGAACGCCTATGCCAGCCGGCTGCAGATCCAGGAGAAGCTGACCGCCCAGATCGCCAACACGATCAACGAGGTGCTGGCGCCCTTGGGCACGGCCGTGATCATCGAGGCCTCGCACGAGTGCATGACCACCCGCGGCGTGCACAAGACGGGGGTGACGATGGTGACGAGCCGCATGCTGGGCGCGTTCCGCGACGACCCGACCACACGGCGCGAACTGCTGGCGATGGTGGGCAACCGCGCCCCCGGCGCCGTGGAAGCCTGACCCGAACGAACTAGGTCGTAGGGCGGACGGCAGTCCGCCTCTTGGCCGGAAAGCGTGATGTTCTTGGATATTGGCGCCTGGATCGGCGGACTGCGTCCGCCCTACGGGGCTACTACTGGGGGTTTTTGGGGAGGTCGGGCGGGTCGTAAGTCTGGGTGTCGCGGTTCGGGGCGCCGGGTTCGGGAAACATGACTTGGCCGTTCAGGCTTCTGTAGAACGAGGCGTAATTGCCGTCCGCCATCTCGCTCAGGCTGCGAAGATAATCCGAAGCGGAGTTATACTGGCCTGACATTCTCATCCTGCTCCACGACATACGCCAGTATGGCGGCGAATGGCTTGATGATAGTTAACACGTCTTCGACCACATCGTCACCCTGGCCCATCATATTGGGATGCGACGACTCGATATTTAAGACTCCCACCACCGCGCTGCCGACGACCAGGCGCAGCGATAGCACGCTTCGGCACCTCAACGCACGAAAGAACGCGGCGACCCGGGTGCGTACCTCTTCCGGCACGCCCGGGGCAAAGGTCAGGCGCCTCGGCTGGATCATTACGTGCTCCAGCCCGTGCACCAGCTGCGGGGCGCCGGGCAGCAGCCGGTCGGGACCGCTGGCGGCAGAATCGACGGGGATCAGAACCGGCTGGCCCAGCGGCTCCTCGCCCGCGCCGTTGTGCCGCCGCCGGAGTGCCAGCACGTGGGCGTAGCGGCCCAGGTCGCCGAAGGTGAACAGCAGGTCGCAATACCTTTCATCCGGGACGTCGGCAAAGGGGCGCAGCGCCAGGTAGTTCAGCCCGATGCGGGGCGCGGGCTCGCCGGCGCGGCGCCGGACGACGCTGGCGATGGAGGTGAAGATCTCGTCGATCATGTGCGCCCGCTGCTCGCGGTCCGACCGGTCGATGTCGCGCAGCACGCGCATGGCGACCTGCGCCAGCATGCCGAGCGTGGCCGTGCGCGCCGCCTCGGCCACCCGCAGGTCGTCCTGGCGCCTGGCCTCGATGCCGGTAAACAGGTCGGCGCGGATGCGGCGGGTCGCCTCCCATCCCCGCACGACGAAGGTGACGGGCAGGTCGATCAGGTAGCGGCGGAAGATGGGGTATTGCAGCGCGGTCAGCGCGGTCTCCGTCAGCACGGTCAGCGCGCCCGCCGCCAGCAGGACGACGATGGCCAGCGCCGCCCACAGGGTGAAGATGCCGGCGAGCTTCACCTTGTCCACGCCCGGAACGCCGACGAGGTCTTTCATGTCCAGCAGCAGCAGCGCGCCGCCGCCGGTCAGCAGGAACAGGAAAGCCTTGATGCGTGCCCGCTTGTACCAGATGCGCGCCTCGTCGTCCGGCCTGTCCTCCCCGCTGATCACGGCGAAGACGGCGGCCAGCAGGGCGGCCACGGCTGCCACGACCTCGAGCGGGGCAGCCGGCGTCAGCCATCCGATCATGGCGCTCAGAAGCGTGTGGCCCGTGGCAGGCGCGACCGGCACCTAGCGCGTGGGGGTGGGCGGCGTGGCGACGTAGTCGTAGAAGCCGCGGCCGCTCTTGCGGCCCAGCCACCCGGCTTCCACGTATTTCACCAGCAACGGGCAGGGCCGGTACTTGGTGTCGCCCAGCCCTTGGTGCAGCACCTGCATGATGGCCAGGCAGGTGTCCAGCCCGATGAAGTCGGCCAGCTCCAGCGGCCCCATCGGGTGGTTGCAGCCGAGCTTCATCGCCGTGTCGATCGCGGCGACCGAGCCCACGCCCTCGTGCAGCGCATACGCGGCCTCGTTGATCATGGGCACCAGCACGCGGTTGACGGTGAAGCCGGGGAAGTCTTCGGACAGCGCCGTGGTCTTGCCGAGTTTGCCAGCGAGGCTTGCCACGGCGTCGTAGGTCGCCACGTCGGTGGCGATGCCGCGGATGATCTCGACCAGCTTCATTACAGGCACGGGGTTGAAGAAGTGCATGCCGATGAAATGCTGCGGCCGGTCGGTGGCGGCGGCAAGCCGGGTGATGGAGATGGACGAGGTGTTGGTGGCCAGGATGCAGTGGGGGCCGAGATGCGGGATGGCGCTGGCGAAGATCGCGCGCTTGACCTCCTCACGTTCGGTCGCGGCCTCGATGACGATGCCGGCCGCAGCCAGGCCGTCGTAATCGTCGAGCCGGGCGATGCGGGCGAGGGCTGCCTGCCGCGCCTCTGCAGTCAGGCTCCCTTTGGCGACCTGCCGGTCGAGGTTACGGCCGATTGTGGCGACCGCGCGGGCTGCCGCGTCGGCGCTCGCATCCAGCAACAGCACGTCCAGCCCGGCCAGCGCCGCCACCTGGGCAATGCCGCCGCCCATCTGTCCGGCCCCGATGATGCCCACAATCTGCATTTAGAGAGTCCTCAATCCGCAATACAGCGATATTGAACAAAATCAGGAAGAGTAGTATAACACCGTAACGAGGTAGTTTTACTAAGCTGGTGATAGACGATTTATAAAGCTTTGTTATCTTGGAATTAGCAGCTTCAAGAAAAATCGCAAAGAAACCAGGCGTCAACCAGCTATATATGAAAAGCCGATAAACAGTCGTGCTTGCCTTCGAGCCGGGACATCGAAATCTTCAATTCGTAGGGCGGACGCAGTCCGCCGCTTGGCTGTCTGATGGCGTCGGGCATCGGGCATGGCGGACTTGCGTCCGCCCTACTACCGGGTCGGGATAGGTCAGCGGCGTGGCCGTCTGAAAGCGTCAGAGCACCGCGCATGGCGGACTTGCGTCCGCCTTACCGGGTAGGGACAGGTCAGGCGCGTTCGAGCTCCGTCTTCAGCTCCGGCAAGGCGGTGAACAGGTCGGCGACCAGTCCGTAATCGGCGACCTGGAAGATCGGCGCCTCCTCGTCCTTGTTGATGGCGACAATGATCTTGCTGTCCTTCATGCCGGCCAGATGCTGGATGGCGCCGGAGATGCCGATCGCCATGTACAGCTCGGGCGCCACGATCTTGCCGGTCTGGCCCACCTGATAGTCGTTGGGCACGTAGCCGGCATCGACGGCGGCGCGCGAGGCGCCGACGGCGGCACCCAGCTTGTCGGCGATCGGGTCCAGCAGGTGGAAGTTTTCGCCGTTCTGCATGCCGCGGCCGCCGGAGACCACCACGCGGGCGGCGGTGAGTTCCGGCCGTTCGCTCTTGGACAGTTCCGCGGAGACGAAGCGCGAGCTGCCCGAGTTGCCCGCATCCGTCACGTCCTCGATCGGCGCCTGGCCGCCCTCGGCCGGCACGGGGTCGAAGCTCGCGGCGCGCACGGTGATCACCTTTTTCGCGTCGGACGACTTCACCGTGGCCAGCGCGTTGCCGGCATAGATCGGCCGTACAAAGGTGTCGGCGTCCTCCACCCCAGCGATGTCGCTGATCGGCTGCACGTCCAGCAGGGCGGCCACGCGCGGCATCACGTTCTTGCCGGTGGCGGTCGATGCCGACAGCAGGTGCGTGTAGTTCGGCGCCAGCGCCACCAGCAGGTCGGCCAGCGGCTCGGCCAGCGCGTGGGTGTAGCCGGCCGCATCGGCATGCAGAACCTTGGCAACGCCGGGCAGCTTGGCCGCGGCCTGTGCGGCCGCTTCCACCTTGTAGCCCACGACCAGCGCGTGGACTTCGCCCAGCTTGCCGGCGGCCGCCACCGCGCTGCGCGAGGGCTGCTTCAGCAGGCCGTTCTCGTGGTCGATCAGGACGAGTGCGGTCATGTCTATATAACCTTCGCTTCGGTGCGCAGCTTGCTGACCAGTTCGGCGACCGAGCCGACCTTCTTGCCGGCCGAGCGCTTGGGCGGTTCGACGACCTTCAACGTGGTCAGCCGCGGCGCCGGGTCAACGCCCAGATCGGCCGGCTTGAC
Organism: uncultured Acetobacteraceae bacterium; assembly: GCA_964250355.1. GTDB lineage: Bacteria > Pseudomonadota > Alphaproteobacteria > Acetobacterales > Acetobacteraceae > BOG-908. Next base: position 7,548 of record CAXUGD010000070.1, read on the forward strand.
GGTCTCGATCGGCTTCTTGCGCGCTTTCATGATGTTGGGCAGGCTGGCATAGCGCGGCTCGTTCAGCCGCAGGTCGGCGGTCACGATCGCGGGCAGCGTCAGCGCCACCGTCTCCAGCCCGCCATCCACCTCGCGCGTCACCGTCGCCGTGTCGCCCTCGATCGTCACCTTGCTGGCGAACGTGCCCTGCGGCCAGCCGAGCAGGGCGGCCAGCATCTGGCCGGTGGCGTTCATGTCGTCGTCGATCGCCTGCTTGCCCATGATCACCAGGCCGGGCTTCTCCTTGTCCGCGAGGGCCTTCAGCATCTTGGCCACCGCCAGCGGCTCGGGCGAGGCGTCGGTCTCCACCAGGATGCCGCGGTCGGCCCCCATGGCGAGCGCCGTGCGTATCGTCTCCTGGCAGGCGGCGACACCGATCGAGACCACCACGATCTCGGTGGCGACGCCGCGTTCCTTCAGCCGGACCGCCTCCTCGATGGCGATCTCGTCAAACGGGTTCATCGCCATCTTCACGCCGGCGAGTTCTACGCCCGTCCCGTCGGACTTCACCCGCACCTTGACGTTGTAATCGACAACCCGCTTGACGGGGACCAGGAGCTTCATCGTTTCTGCCGCTTTTGTGTTGGCGTTCGATTAACGCAGATAAGGGGGCGCTGTTTGCAGTGTCAAACGGGAGCGGGCGGCAGGGTACGGCCGGCAGCCATCCGCTACCGGGCGGTGATGTGGACGCCCAGGAGGTGGGCGCGGGCGGGAAGCGGGGCTTGGGCCACGTCGGCCACCGTCAGCTTCTGCGGCGGGGCCATCGTAATAGCCAGGGTGCCTGGATGGTTCAGGAAGTTGGTCAGCTGGTCGGCGGCGTCCGGCTGGTCGGGCAGCATCATCCCCAGCGAGACCACCGGCATGGCCATCTGCGCGCGCACCATCTGCGGCGTGGTGTGCGCTACAGCGGCGGCTACCCCGATCAGCCGGCCGGCGAGGCTGTGGTCCTCATAGACCACGCTCGCACTGTCGATGGTGGTGGCCAGGATGGCGCCCAGCGGCTGCGCGGGACTGGCCAGCGCCTTGTCGTAGCCGGAGAACGCGGCCTGCAGATGCAGCGTAGCCAGGTCGTGCAGCACGATGTCCTCGTGCACTTCGCCCGTTCTGTTGCCGCTGTTCATGCGGGTCGTGGCGTCGATGTCCGTCGTGAGGGCGTTCATGCCGAAAGCCGCCAGCGCCGCCGCATTGCCGGGCGGCACCGGTGTCTGGCCCAGGGCGAAGGTCAGGCCGTGCGCCCAGCCCTGGCCGGATGACGGCCCCGTATCGGACAGGACCTGGCTTGCATGGGCGTCGTGCAGGCTCAGCTGCGGGCCGCCGTCCACGGTCATCGCGACGCCGGACAGGTCGGCGGTATCGTAGCCGGTCCGGCCGAGTTGGCCGCTCTCGGCGTGGCCGCTCTGGCGCACGGCCTCAAGCGCGGCACGGATGTTGAGGTTCGTCAGGTCAAAGGCCGCCGCGGCCATGTGGACATGCTTGCGATCCCGTTCGATCTCGGCATCCACCGCCATGTCCTTGAAGGCCAGCGACCCCGCCTTGCCGCCGTCATAGTCGCTGACCGTGGATGAGCCGACCCTTGCCGAGTCGTGCGCGCCGGCCTGGCTGACCAGGGCCAGGCCGTGCTCCTCCAGCGTGTCCACCGCCAGCGCCAGGGCCGCATCGGCCAGGAATTGTGGCCTCACCCGGTTCTCAGGCGTGGGCGGCACGGTGAAGGGACGCCCGCTCAGCCGGTGCAGCGAGGCGGAGCGGACCGTCAGCGTGTCGGGCTGGTCGTCCGGCACGGTGATGTGCACGTCCTCCGCCGAGGCGTCGGCGACCAGCAGCCGCCGCTCGGTCCAGGCCGGCTTGCCGTCCGGGTAGCCGGCCGGATCGAACACGTCGTGCAGCGCCCCCTGGTCGGCCCCCGAGATCGTGACGGTGCCTGCGGTGAGGAGCGTGGCGCCGTTGCGGGTGACCACCACGTCATGCAGCGTCAACGCGCTGGTGATCGGGTTGGCGGCGACCGCGCCGTGGCGGACCGCGTAGCCCGGCGGCAGGGCGGCCACGAATTGCTGGATTCCCTGGTCCACCGCCTGACTGGCCTGGCGGCTGACCACGCCGCGGACGGCCACGAAACCCACGGCCACGACCAGCACTGCAGCGGTGGCGAGAAGGGTACGGCGCTGCATGGGCGGGGCTTTCGAGCGGTTGCGAGGCGAAACGGTAGCCTATGCCACCGGCGGGGCAAAGCCCGGCCGTGCTGCCCCCTCGCCGCGCAGCCGGCGGGCCAGGTGCACCAGGATGGCGGCCGTAGCACCCCAGACCGTGTGCTCGGGGTGCGGCCAGACCCAGTAGCTGCGCTGCTGGCCGTGCAGGGTGGCGGTGCGGCGCTGCGGAGCCCGAGGATCGAGCAGGACGGCCAGCGGCAGCTGGAACACGGCGTCCACCTCGTGGGCGGACGGACGCGCGATGAAGCCGGGGCTGAGCAGGGCCAGCACCGGCGTCACCCGATAGGCGGAGACCGTGACGTAGTCGCCCAGCCGGCCCAGCAGCTCGGCATGCGCCGGATCCAGCCCCACCTCCTCGGCCGCCTCGCGCAGGGCGGCGGCCTCGGGGCTGGCGTCACCCGGATCGATGCGGCCGCCCGGAAAGCTCACCTGGCCCGAATGCTGCCGCAAGTGGGCGGTGCGCTTGGTCAGCAGCACGCCGGGCGCCGGCCCGGTCACGATGCCGACCAGCACGGCGGCCGGGACCAGGCCGGGGCGGTCGGGCAGCTCGCTATCGGCGGTGATGCCCGCCGGACCCGCACCGGTCAGGCGGGCGCGCAGGGCCTCGGGCGTCACTCGTCTGCGGGGTCGGCCGGCACGAGGTCGCCCAGCGGGAAGAAGACGCCGCAGCTCCATACGCCCAGCTTCTGCTGGCCGCCCGCCATGCCCGGCACGGCTATGGCGACCAACTCGTAATACACCGGGCGGGAGATGCGCGCCTCCAACGGGTGGGCGCCCTGGCCGGCGCGGATGTGGATGTAGGGCACCGGCTCGCAGGTCAGTGCGTTGTGGGCCACGCGCAGCGGGTGCTCGGGGCCTGCGGTGACCACCTGATCCACGTTGGTGCGGAACGAGAGGCATTGGTTGCGGCCGCTGCCGCAGCGCTTCCAATCCATCTCGACGGCGATCCAGGGGGTGTCCTCCACTTGGATGCGGCCGCGCTCGGCGGGGGTTTCCAAGTAGTAGTCGCCCGCCTGGTCGCGGGTCAGCACGCTGCTGAACAGGCAGACCAGCTCCTTGCGGCCGATCGGGCTGCCGCGGTACAGCCAAGTCCCGTCACGTTGCACCAGGAACGGCATGTCGCCGCACTCCTGGCGCACGCGGCTGGCCCGGGGAGGGCGGCCATCGAGCGCTGCGGGCAGCACGATCGGGTTGTCGGGCGAGAGAAGGGTTCGGGTCACGGCAGGCAGTCCGCCACAGAGGTGATCCTTCGCATGGCTCGCATATAGGGAGCGGCCCGGCGGGTATGTAATGGTGCCGCGGGCGATTTTGCAGTCTGTGGCCCGCCCGCAGGCGGCCGGTTCGGGGTCACTGGACGATATGCCCGGCCCGGTTGCACAGTGGGGTGCGGGCCCACGCTTCTCAGCAGACAGGAACTTTGGTGCAGGACACTCTGATTGCCGATGCGGACCGGCTGGTAGCCTCGGTCGCCGCCGCCCGCGCCGAGATCGGGCGGGTGATCTTCGGCCAGGCCGAGGTGGTGGAGCAGACGCTGGTGGCGCTGCTGGCCGGCGGGCACGCGCTGCTGGTGGGCGTGCCGGGGCTGGGCAAGACGCTGCTGGTGGAGACGCTGGGCACGGTGCTCGGGCTGGACCGCCGCCGGGTGCAGTTCACCCCCGACCTGATGCCGGCCGACATCACGGGCAGCGAGGTACTGGAGGAGGGCGAGGGCGGCCGCCGCAGCTTCCGCTTCGTGCCCGGCCCGATCTTCTGCCAGCTGCTGATGGCCGACGAGATCAACCGCGCCAGCCCGCGCACCCAGTCTGCCCTGTTGCAGGCCATGGGGGAGCACAAGGTCGCGGTGGGCGGCGTGGAGCACCCCCTGCCGGCCCCGTTCCACGTGCTGGCGACCCAGAACCCGATCGAGCAGGAGGGCACCTATCCGCTGCCGGAGGCGCAGCTGGACCGCTTCCTGCTGCAGGTGGAGATCGGCTATCCGGAAGCCGCCGCCGAGCGCGCCATGCTGCTGGCCACCACCGGCGCCCAACAGGCGGTAGCCCGCCCCGTGCTGACCGCCCAGGACCTCATGCGCGCCCAGGCGCTGGTGCGGCTGGTGCCGGTAGGCGAGCGCGTGGTGGATGCCATCCTGGCGCTGGTGCGCGGCGCCCGTCCCGCCACCGCGGACGACGAGGGCGTGCGCCGCCACGTGTCCTGGGGTCCCGGCCCGCGCGCGGCCCAGGCGC
>CAXUGD010000071.1:0-11988 GCA_964250355.1 uncultured Acetobacteraceae bacterium
CCTTGGCCGTAAGGTAACTGCGCCACGGCTTGCCGGAGGCCTCGGCCGAGTCGCGCTGCGCGGCTGGGTCGGGCAACGATTCAGGCGCGGGCAGGTCCGGCATCACGGGCGCCAGGTCGGTCCCCGCGTCGCCGTCATGATGCGAGCTGAGGCCGGCCAGCAGCAGGCGCTCGCCCTGGCGTATCTCGACGCGGCGGGTCGAAAAACTGCCGCCGTCGCGCACGCGCTCGGTGCGCACGTCGAACGGCTGCTCCATCGCGCCCACCGAGACGAAATAGAGGTGCAGCGAGTGGCAGCGCGGCGCCGCGCGCGACGCCGCGAGAACCGCCTGGGCAATCAGCACGCCGCCGTAAAGCCGCGACTCGTCCGTGCGCGGCATCGCCGGAGCTTGCCAGGATGTGTCCGACGCGCCCTCGGTCGAGAACAGCTCGGCAAAACCGCTCGTGGTGTTCGCGTCTGCGTCCACTTAGAAAATCTCGAACAGGCCCGCGCCACCCATGCCGCCGCCCATGCACATCGTGACCACGCCGTATTTCGCGCCGCGGCGCTTGCCCTCGTGCAGCACGTGCCCGGTCATGCGCGCGCCGGACATGCCGTAGGGGTGGCCGATGGAGATGGCGCCGCCCGACACGTTCAGCCGCTCGTTGGCAATGCCGAGCGTGTCGCGGCAGTAGAGCACCTGGCTCGCGAAGGCTTCGTTCAGCTCCCACATGCCGATATCATCGACCGAAAGTCCGTGCTTGGCCAGCAGCTTCGGCACGGCATAGATGGGACCGATGCCCATCTCGTCCGGCGCGCAGCCGGCGACCGCCAGGCCGCGATAGGCGCCCAATGGCTGCAACCCGCGCCGCTCCGCCTCCTCGGCATCCATCAGCACGAGCGCCGCGGCGCCGTCGGAAAGCTGGGAAGCGTTGCCGGCGGTGATGTACTCGCCGCGCGCCACCTTCTGTCCGTTGGCGAAGACCGGCTTCAGGCTGGCCAGGTCGGCAAGCCGCGTCTGCGGACGGTTGCCCTCGTCGCGGGCGATCGTGACCTCGCGGAAGGACACCTCGCCCGTCGCCTTGTCGGTCAGCTTGGTCGTGGCAGTGACGGGCGTCAGCTCCGCATCCAGCCGTCCCTCCGTCTGCGCCTCGGCGGTGCGCTGCTGCGATTGCAGCGCGTATTCGTCCTGCGCCTCCCGGCTGATGCCGTAGCGGCTGGCGACGATCTCGGCCGTCTCGATCATCGACATGTAAAGCGACGGGACCGTCTCCCACAGCGCGCCGTCCACCGTGCGGTAGCTGTTGGCATGTTCGTTCTGCACCAGCGAGATCGATTCCACGCCGCCGGCCACGCCCAGCTTCAGCTCGCCGGCCATGATGCCCTTGGCCAGGGTGGCGACGGCCATCAGCCCGGAGCCGCACTGCCGGTCGATCGTCATGCCCGGCACGCTGTCCGGCAGGCCCGCACGCAACGCGCCCTGGCGCGCCACGTTGTAGCCTGTCGAGCCCTGCTGCATCGCGCAGCCCATGACCACGTCTTCGACCTCGCCCGGCTCGATGCCGGCGCGGCGGACCGCCTCGGCAATGGCATGGCCGGCGAGCGCCTGGCCCTGCGTGTCGTTGAACGCGCCGCGATACGCGCGCCCGATCGGCGTGCGGGCTGTCGCCACGATGACGGCCTCGGCCATAACCTGCTCCTCAACTGTGCCGTGCTTATTTCATTACCGGGTATGGCGCACCGATACGGCTTCCACAAGCCCGCCGGCGTCCGTTCGGGCCGCGGGCACGCACCGCGCGCCTACTTCCCGTCCACTGAAAACGCCATCAGCACCGTGCCGGGCCGGCCGGAGCGCGCCTGGTAGCCGGAGTTGACGTAAACCATGCCGCCCGCGACCGTGGGACCCGCCGCGTCCATCACGCCGCCCTGCGCGCTCCTGCCGGAAACGGTGGGGACCGGCGCGCCCTGCGTGTCGTATTCCCACACGATCTTGCCCGTCTTCGCGTCGAACGCCCGGAAGCGCCCATCCATGGAGCCGGCGAAGACCACGCCCGGCATGGCCGAGACGGCCTGCGACACGCCAGGCCAGCAATAGACCGCCTTGAACCCGCAGCCGCGTTTCGGTAGCCGGTCCGTCCACAGCACGGCGCCATCGGCGATGCTGAGCGCCGAGACGCTCGGTTGCGCGTCCTCCTCCGGCACGTAGAGGTCCGAGACCGGAACGTAGACCGCGTGGTCGTCCGCCGCGATGCCGAACTCGATGCCGCCGAGCGGGCCGCCCACACCGATGCGGTGCTGCCATACCACCCGGCCGCCCTGGTCCGGATCGAGCGCGTAGATCTGCCCCGATTTCTGCCCGGCGAGTAGCAGGGTCCGGCCATCGGGCAACGCGCGCAGGACAGGCGAGGCGCCGAAATCCCAGTCCGGTCCGGGGTGCTTCGGGCAGTTCGCCGGCTGGGCGAAGCCGTAGCAGCCGGTGATGTAGTCGTCGTCCCGCTTCACCTGCTGCGACCAGCGTATCGCCCCCGTCTCCTCGTCCAGGGCAAGAACGGCGTCGGAGTTCGGGAACCCCAGGTCCGTGTAGCTGTCCCCCGTGCCGACATAAACGAGATGGCGCTTGGGATCGACGGTCGGGGCCGACCAGATCGCGCCGCCGGCCGGCCCGTACATCTGCACGCCGCGCGCGTTCTTGCGGAACGGGTGCGCGGCCTCCGGCACCGTGTAGGTCTTCCACAGCAGCTTGCCGCTGGCCGCGTCCAACGCCACGATCGCACCACGGAAGCGGCAGCACTCGTAGGTGTCGATGTCGGCGATCGCCTCCTCCGCCGAGCCGATCGGCACGAACAGCTTGCCGTCCGCCAGCGTCGGCGAGCCGGTCATCTGCACTTCCTGCTGGTTGTCGACCAGCGTCTTCCACACCAGCGCGCCGCTATCGGCGTCCAGCGCGTAGGCGGTCTTGGTGAAGTCGGTGAAGTAGATCGCGTAACCGCTCGGCGCACGCGGCAGGGCGCCCACCGTGATCGTGCCGCGCGAGAGCGCCGGCGCGTCGAAGCGCCAATAGGCGCACCCCGTCTGCGCGTTGAGCGCGTAGATGGCACCGGACGAGGCGTTGAGGAACAGGCGGTCGCCCACCACCGTCGCCTGGCCGTTGCGCGAGTTGGCGTAGGCAAACGCCCATTTCAGCTTCAGCCGCGGCACATCGCCCGCCGAGAGGCCCGGGGCGGGTTGGAAACGGGTCTGGTCCCTGTCGCGGCCCCAGCCGTTCCACTGCGCGTCGGTGTCGAGCGCGATGCGTGCGGGTTTGGCCGCACAACGTGGCGCCTCCGTCCCGAGCGAGCCCACCGTCCCGCCCTGACGCGTGGCGAGGTACGCCGCGATGTCGTTCATCCGCAGCGGGTTCAGGCCCTCGGCCATCGGCTTCATGATGCCGGAGGCCAGCGTGTTGACGATGAAGATCTGCGTGTTGTCCGCAATCGCGCCGCGCGTCGGTATGCGCCCGGACGGATGATCGTGGCAGGCGGCACAGCGTGATTGGTAAAGCGCGCTGCCGGCCGCACGATCGCCGCCCTGCCCGCTCATGAAGCCGAGCACGCCGTTGCCGGCGGTCGCCGGATCGGCGGATGCCGGCGCCGACAGAAACAGCGTCAGCCATGCCAAGGTCAGGATCGCAGCCCTCAAAGCCCACCTCATGAACGGTTTAGCTCCATACCGCTCCGATAATAGCACGCGCCGCGGCGCTTCAAGCGCCGCCGCGCCGGGAACCCGGCTTGCCAAGCGCCTCAGCAGGCCGGTTCTTCAGCCCAAGGCCGGGGTCAGCCGAACCTCTCCGTTCGAAGCAGGCCCCGAACGCACGGCCAGCGCCCGCAGGTTGGCCTCGTGGACCTCCTGCGAGATACGGTAGCGCCTGAGGAAGACGATGCTGCCGAGGTTCAGCAAAACGAGGGCCGCCGCGTACAGCAGGGCGAAACGCACCAGCGTCTCCGGCGCTACATGGCCGGGTTTGGCCCTCTGCGGAAAGGCGGCCAGGCTCAGGATCAGCCCGCTGCCGGCCAGGCCCAACCCCGAGACGCATTTCAGCATGAACGCGTTGGCCGCGAACAGAACGCCTTCCGTCCGCCGGCCGGTCTTAATCTCGTTGTCCTCCACCACGTCGGAGACCATGGACATGACCAGGATCGGCGGCACGATAGACAGGCCGATGATCAGCACGCTGGAGAGGAAGAGCACGGGGACGAGCAGCGGCGAACCGTTGGCGGGGAACAGGCCGGCGAGCCTGAGGAGGTAGATGGACGGGGACAGTAGCGCGGTGCAGAACGCCGTCACGATCGCCGCGCGCTTCTTGCCGAAACGCCTGGCGAGCCGGGGTGCCACCATCATGGCCCCCAGAGCCGACGCGTAGCCGCCAACGCCGATGAAGGTGATCTGCCGCGCGGAGATCTGCCAGAAATACGTGTTGAAGTAGGGCGTGAGCGCAAAGCCCAATCCGCTCGACAAATTGCCGAGCAGGCCGGCGCCCAGCAGCGCAAGGCAGGACGGGTTGCCGAGCGCCTGCGTGATCTCGCGAAACGCCGTGCGCGGCGAAATGCGCCGGCGTGCGGGCTGCGGCCTGAGCCGCTTGATCGCGCCGTGCGTGCCGATGCAGGACAGCAGGATGCTGCCGAACATGATGACCGACGCGACCACCGCGTAATCGTGGTAGCCGGCCGGGTTGAGCTGACCGACAGGATGCGACGCATCCGGCCGGAGCAGCACGCCGAAGGCAAGGTTGTACATGGTCAGGCCGCCGATCCAGCCGAACAGGTAGCGAAAACCCATATAGGATGTGCGTTCGTGGTAGTCTTCGCTCAGCTCGGGACCGAGCGCGTAGCTCGGCACCTCGTAGAGCGTGATGAACGACCGGACCAGGATGGCGGCGGCGAACAGGTAGGCCGCGAGCGCACGCGGGCCGAGCCCCGCGGGCGGGCTCCACAGCAGCAGGTAGCTGAGGGAGACCGGTATCGCCGACGCGTACATGAAGGGATGGCGCCGGCCCCAGCGCGACCGGAGATTGTCGGACAGGTAGCCCGTGATCGGGTCCAGCACCGAGTCGACCACCAGCGCCAGGGCCACGACCGCGCTCGCGAGCCCGGCGGGGACGCCGAGCACCTGGTTGTAGTAGAGCAGGAGCAGAACGCTGAAGCCGTTATCCTTGATGCCGAAAGCGAGCGCTCCCGAACCGTAGAACAGCTTCGTCCAGAAATGATCCTGCGCTGCGGGCCGGGCCGGGCCGGACGCGGGAAGCGGCTCAGAACCGATACTGCACCTCCGCGCCCAACGTCCGCGGTTCGCTCAGGGTGTAGAACGTCTCCTGTGCCGGGAACGGGCCGGGGTTCTCGCCTGGACCGTAATAGAGATACTGCAGGCTGTTGCCGATGTTGCGGATGTAGGCGATCGCCGTCCAATGCGACTTGGCCGGCTGATAGACCGCGCGCAGGTCGAGGTTGTAGGAGGACGGCCCGCGGTAGCCCGGCACGTCGAACACGCCGAAATACTGCTTGTCGGTCCAGGTCAGCAGGGCGGACAGGCTGAGGTCGCCCGACCCCAGATGCGCCACGTATTGCGGAACGAAGCTGAACTTGTTGCGCGGCGATTGCGGGATCTGGTTGCCCTTCAGGTTGGCGAAGTTCAGCCCGCTCACCGGGTCATGGATCACCCCGCCGGGCTGCGGCGACGTGAAATCGACGATCTCGGCATCCTGGAACGAATAGACGAGCGTCAGGTGCACGTTCTCCAGCGGCGAGACGACCGATTCGAGCTCGAAGCCGGTCGAGCGGCTGGTCCGCGCGTTGGCGGCCGAGCCGGAGAACAGGGTGTTGGTCAGGCCGGTGACGGGATTGCGCACCGGCAGCCCGACGGTGATCGGCAATTGCAGATTATGATAGTCGTAGTAGTAGGCCGCGCCGTTCACCAGCAGGTAGGACCCCAGCGTCTTTTTCAGGCCGACCTCGTAGTCGACCAAGGTTTCCTGTTGCAGGACAGGGATCGGGCTGAAGGCGCCCAGGTCGAAGCCGCCGGGCTTGTACCCCTTGGCGATCTCCGCGTAAGCGAGCGTGGTCGCGTCCGGCTTCCACTCCGCCTCGATCTTGCCGGACCAGTCGCGGTAGTCCCGGGCGGCGTTGAGGTTGTGCAGCGCCGGGGTCACGTCCAGGCCGTGCTGCGTCACGAACGGACCGTAGAAGCCTACCAGGTCGTACACTTCGCGGAACGAGTTCGCGCCATACTTCTGGTCCCAGTTGTAGCGCATGTCGCCGGTCAGCGTGATCGTCGGGGTGACGTCGTATTCGAGCCGCCCGTAGATGGCCTGGCTTTCCGTACGCAGGTCGGTCGCCTGAGCATAGAACGAACGCGAAGGGTTGGGCGGAGCCGGGTCGAGCGTCGCTGTCGAATAGACGGGATCGGACAGCGTGGCCTCGCCGGGAATGCGTACCGAGAAGTCGGTATGGTAGCGCTCGGCATACTGGAAGACGCCGGCGGCCCAGTGCAGCGGCCCCGCGCCGTCGCTCGTCAGGCTGATTTCGTTGCTGAACCATTCCTTATGCTGGAAGCTGTTCTGCGTGTAGTAGCCCGGCGTCTGCACGCCGTACGGACTGAGGAAATAGGCACGGTCGGTGTAGTCGGCATCCTCGCTGCTGATGTAATCGTACTGACTGTAGCCGCCGATGTATTTCAGCGTCGCCCAGCCGAAATCATAGGTCATGTTCGTCGTGAACGTGTCGTCGGAACGCAGGTTGGTGTTGCCGGGATCGTCCAGCGACACCGCCAGCTTGTCGCGCAACGCCGGGTTCAGGTTGCCGGCCAGCCCGAATTGCGGGTTGGGCGCCAGGCCGTAATAGGACGAGCCACCGCTGAAATAGTTCGCCGCCGTGTCGGTGAAGTATGGGCTGAACTGGTTCAGGCCGCCGCCGATCCCGGACTGCACGCCGAAATCGCCCGTCAGGTTGCTGCTGAACTGCTGCGCGCTGACCCACACGTCCAGCGCGTCGGTGGGTGTCCAGTCGAGCTGCTCCTGAAACAGGCGCGTGACGCCGGTGCTGGGGTTCTGCGCGCCGGGTGCCGTGTTCCTCTGCGGCCCGTCGCCGGCACCGGTGTCGCTGAACGCGTAGGAGAAGCGGTAGCGGAGCTGGTCGGTCAGCGGGCCGGATACGCCGGCCTGGGCGTAGCCGCTTGCGAGCGACGTGCCCCCGGCGCGCAGGTCGGCGTGGAATTCGTCCGTCGGACGCTTGGAGTACTCGTTGACCGCGCCTGCCAGCTCGTTGCGTCCGTAAACCGATTGCGGTCCGCGCAGCACTTCGATGCGGTCGGTCAGGAAATCGGGCTGGTTCAGGTAGGCCGGTGACGAGGTGTAGACGCCGTCCACGTAAAGGGCAGCGCCCGGGTCGATGCCCTGTCCCGGATCCTCGTAGCGGCCGATGCCGCGAATGGAGAGGTACTCGCCCTGCAGGCCGACGCTCGGCGTAAGATTGGCCACGTCGCGCCCTGTCTCGATGCCGAGAAGGTTGCGCCGCACGTCCGTAAAGGCGGTAACCGCCGCCGGCACACGCTGCAGCTTCTGTGCGCGCGAGGCGGCCGTGACCACGACCTGCTCGACAGCGCTGGTGGACGAGGCGTTAGTGTCCTGGCGCGTGGGCGCGGCGCTCTGGCCGGCATCCGACCGGCTTTGCGCCTGCACGCTCCCCGGCTTGGCGGGCACGGAAGGGCGTGGATTGCCCGGCACGGACGGTGACGCGTTCCCGCCCACACCCGACTGGGCACGGCCGCCGCCGGCCACCGCCAGCGACAGGATGCTCGCGCACACGAACAAACGGCGTCGTTTCGACATGCTTCCCCCTTGAGCGGCCGGTTTACCGGCCTGCGCACTTGCTGCTTTCGAGCAAGCGGTTTCCTGACGACGCGATGCTAGAGACGGACGCTTTCAGATGTCAACGGGCGAGAGCGCCAGACGTGAAACATAATTTCACTGAGCAGTATGGCAACATGCCGGCCGGGTCGCAGGCCGCAGCCGGCCGGTTGAGCGCCACGACCGGGCCGTCCGCCGCCTGGGCGTCAGCCCGGATCGCGGCCGAACAGGTCAAGGGCGGCCTCAGGCCGATCCGGGTTGAGCAAGAACCACCGCCGGCGGCCGCGACAGACAGGCGGCTTGAACGGGAAGGCGTTCGGACCTCACGGTGCAGGCGCCGGGTCCGCGCGCGTCCACACGCTCAGAACCGGTATCGGACCTCGTCACCGAAGACGAAAGGCGGGTTGACCGTATAGACCACCTGCTGAGGATAGTAGCCCGACGGGCCGCGATAGATGTATTGGTCGGAGTTCAGGATGTTGTGGGCGTAGAAGACGAAGGTATTGGCGGGACCAACAAAGTCGCTTCGAAACGTTTCCCCATCCCGGCCAGTTCACTGGCCTGCGCACCTGCCGATTCGAGCGAGCGGTTTCCCGATGAACATATGCTAGGGAGGCGTGCTTTGCCGTGTCAACGGGCGGGAGCGCGGACGCAAAAACATTATTTGAGTGAGCAGTACGGCAACACTCGGGCTAGTCAGGCAGCCATCATCACGGGCGGATGGCCAGGCTCAACGGCCCGGCAATCCTCAACTTGGCAGTGAGACCGGCCCAGTCGCAGAGCAGACGGCGCGTGTCGCGCGGGTCGATCATCTCCTCGACCATGAAGTGCTCGGCGGTGCGCAGCGGCGAGCGCGATGCCTCCAGCCGCGCCTCGATCTCCCGCCGCCGGGCTTCCGGGTCGGGCGACGCGTCGATTTCCGCGCGGTAGGCGGCCTCGATCCCGCCCTCCATCGGCATGGAGCCCCAGTCGGCGGACGGCCAGGCCCAGCGGTGCTGCACGCGCGAGTGGTCGGTATGGGCACCGCCGGCGACCCCGAAGCATTTGCGCAGGATCACCGAACACCAGGGCGAGCGCGACTGATGTATGGCCGCCATCGCCCGTCCGCCGTGCCGGACGGTGCCGGCCATCTCGGCCTCCAGCCCGATGACGAAGCCGGGGATATCGACGAGGTTGACCATCGGCAGGTGGAACAGGCTGGCGAAGTCCACGAAGCGCGCCACTTTCCGGGACGCCTTGTCCGTCCAGCCGCCGCCATAGACGTGCGGGTTGGACGCCATGAACGCGACCGGCTAGCCGTCCAGACGTGCCAGCCCGGTAATGACGGAACCGCCGAAGGCAAGCTGACCCCGTCCGCCTTCGTGCTCGGGCGCGGCCGGATCGACGGCAGGGTCGTCGTGGTGGGCGCCAACGATTTCACCCTGCGCGCGCCGGGCACCGATCACGGCGCCGGCCGTAAGGCCCTCACGGCCGAACGGCTGGCACTCGACCTGCGCGTTCCGCTGATACGGCTGATCGACGGCTTTGGCGGATCGGTGAAGACGCAGGACGCGATCGGGCGCACCTACATTCCCGACGATCCTGCTTGGCCACGCGTTCCGGGCCGCCCATCTCGCGCGCCATGGCGGCGCGTGAAGCCGCGTCGCGCAGTTCAGGGTCCCAACTCATGGCGGGCTCAGATCTCCAGCACGACCAAAGGCTGCCGTTCGGCGACGATCTCGGAGTCCTCCACCAGGATCGCCTTACCGTCGGCGACCAGGTCAAGGCGGGTGACACTGTTCAGCGTGTTTGGCTGTTCTCCGGAGCTTTGCTTAGCACGCGGGCGCCGGGTTTTGCGAACCGGGTACGGACCGGCTTGCCGTCGCCTCGACCCGCATCTAGCGTCGCGGCAGGCGGAACAGGGACGGCCGCGCCAGGCAAGCGTCGGCCCTGCGCCACCATGCTTTGCACGACCGGCACCAGAAGGCCGGCGTCGAGGGAGCGCAACGACAATGAGTGCCAGCCTCGCCACACAACTTGTGCCGTCCATCGACAAGCTCGCCTGGACCTACAGCGTGGTGATGATCTCGCTCTACACGGTCACCCTCGTCCTGTTTTGCTTCTACGACATCAGCCGCGCGTCCCACGCCGCCGCCCTTCGGTCGCTCGCGGAGCGGCGCGCGACGCGGGCACCGTAGGGTTACGCGGCGGATTTTACGATCCGGTATGGCCAGGCTTGACCGGCTTGCCGCCGTGGGGACAATGGTTGCAACAACGCCGGCCGGTGAGTGCGGCGAATTCTTTGAGGGAGCGAACACCATGCGAGAGGCCGTCATCGTCGCCACCGCCCGCACGCCGATCGGCAAGGCGTATCGCGGTGCGTTCAACAACACCAGCGGCGCCGAGCTTGGGGGGCACGCCATCCGCGCCGCCGTTGAGCGCGCGGGCGTGGATCCCGCGGAGATCGAGGACGTGGTCCTGGGCGCGGCCATGGCGGAGGGTGCGACCGGCAACAACATCGCGCGCCAGGCAGCGTTGCGCGCCGGGCTGCCGGTCGGCGTCTCCGGCATGACGGTGCAGCGCGCCTGCTCCTCCGGCCTGATGGGCGTGGCGACCGCGGCCAAGCAGATCACCGACGACGGCATGACGGTCACCGTGGGCGGCGGGCTGGAGTCGATCTCGCTCGTCCAGAACGACAAGGCGAACCGCTACCGCGCCGGCGATCCCTGGCTGCGCGAGCACGTGCCCGAACTGTACATGACCATGATCGAGACGGCCGAGATCGTGGCCGAGCGCTACGGTGTCAGCCGCGAGGCGCAGGACAGGTTCGCCCTGCTGTCGCAGCAGCGTACGGCGCAGGCGCAATCCGAAGGGCGCTTCGACCGCGAGATCGTTCCAGTCACGGCCACCATGACGGTGACCGACAAGACCACCGGCGAGACCAGCGAGCGCGAGGTCACGATCCGCGCCGACGAAGGCAACCGACCTCACACCACGCTGGCCGACCTCGAAAAGCTGCTTCCGGTGTTCAAGGGCGGCCAGAGGGTGCAGGAAGGCAAATACGTCACCGCCGGCAACGCGTCCCAGTTGTCGGACGGCGCGGCGGCGGTCGTCATGATGGAGGCGCGTGAGGCCGAGCGGCGCGGGCTGCAGCCTCTGGGCGCCTATCGCGGCATGGCGGTGGCCGGCTGCGGCCCTGAGGAGATGGGCATCGGCCCGGTGTTCGCGATCCCCCGGCTATTGGAGAAGCACGGCCTGACGGTGGACGACATCGACATGTGGGAGCTGAACGAGGCATTCGCCTCGCAATGCCTTTACTGCCGCGACAAGCTCGGCATCGACCCGGAGAGGTACAACGTCTCCGGCGGCTCCATCTCCATCGGCCACCCCTACGGCATGACCGGCGCGCGCCTGACCGGCCACGTCATGCACGAGGGCAAGCGGCGCGGCGCCAAATACGGCGTGGTCACCATGTGCGTGGGCGGCGGCATGGGGGCGGCGGGACTGTTCGAAATCTTTTGAAGGCAAGCAGTCCTTTTTTGGAAAAAGGACCAAAAAACTTTTGTTCATGAGTCCGCGACAGCACTGACAAAAGTCTTTTGCTTCTTTTCTTTCAAAAGGTCGGCTTCAAGGCGGGTTGGTATCATGTCGGACGGCGTTCTGGACGAGCTGATCTTCAACCCGGTGCCCGACGAGATCCGCGCGCAGGCCGAAGCGCGGCCGGATCGCGCGGCGCTGATACATGGCGATCGCGTCATGACTTACGGCGAGCTGGACGCAGCCATGGACCGGGTGGCGGCGACGCTCGAGGCCCAAGGCGTGGCCGTGCAGGAGGTGGTAGCGATCTGCGCTTCCAGCTCGATCGAGTACGCTGCAGTGTTCTGCGGCGCGCTGCGCGCCGGGGTGGTGGTCGCCCCACTGGCGCCATCCTCGACCGCGGAGGCCCTGGCGATGATGATCGCCGATTGCGGCGCGAAATTCTTGTTCCTGGACCGGGCGATGGGCGAGCACCTGCGGCCCGTGGCCGGCCGGATCGCCTGCCCGCTTGTGTCGCTCGACGGCTCGGACGCCGGGCGGCCGCTCGACGCCTGGCTGGCGCCCGAGGGTGCGAAGGGCCGCGCGGTGGCGATCGCGCCTGACTGGTCGTACAACAT
>CAXUGD010000072.1:0-11937 GCA_964250355.1 uncultured Acetobacteraceae bacterium
TGTGCGTGGAGGCGGGCGGCCCGCCGGCCGGCACCGGCTGCGGCGGCTACGTGGTCGGCCAGACCGTGAAGCTGCTGAAGGAGCACCACCTGCTCGAAGAGACCGACGTGGTGATCTTCGACGTGCTGGGCGACGTGGTGTGCGGCGGTTTCGCGGCGCCGCTGCAGCATGCCGACCGTGCGCTGATCGTGGCCGCCAACGATTTCGACAGCATCTTTGCCATGAACCGCATCGTGGCCGCCATCGGCGCCAAGGCGCGCAACTACAACGTCCGGCTCGGCGGCGTGGTGTGCAACCGCTCGGCCGCCACCGACCAGATCGACCGCTACAACGAAGCCGCCGGCCTCTCCACCCTGGCCCACTTCCCCGACCTCGATGTGATACGCCGTTCGCGCCTGAAGAAATCGACGCTGTTCGAGATGGACAGCTCGCCGGAACTGGAAGCCGTGAAGCTCGAATACCTGCGCCTGGCCGCCCAGCTCTGGGCCGGCACGGTGCCGCTGGAGGGCATGCCGCTCAAGGATCGCGAGATCTTCGACCTGCTGGGCTACGAGTGATGAGCACCTACCTCGCCCGCCGCGCCGAACTGGAAACCTATTTCGACCGCACCGCGTCTGCCGCCTGGGCGCGCCTCACCTCGGACGCGCCGGTCAGCGGCATACGCGCCACCGTGCGCGCCGGTCGCGACCGCATGCGCGCCACCTTGCTCGGCTGGCTGCCCCCCGACCTCGCTGGCACGCGCCTGTTGGACGCCGGCTGCGGCACCGGCGCGCTCGCCGTCGAAGCCGCAAGCCGCGGCGCGCATGTCACCGCCATCGACCTATCGGCGAGCCTGGTGGCGCTCGCCCGCGAACGCGCGCCGCGCGATGTGGCCGGCCGGATCGCGTTCGCGGTCGGCGCCATGACGGACGCGTCGCTCGGCCAGTTCGACTACGTGGTCGCCATGGATTCCCTGATCCACTACCCGGCGCCGGACATGGCGCGCACGGCCGCCCGTCTCGCCGAGCGCGCGGAAAGCTCGGTGCTGTTCACCTTCGCCCCGCGCACCCCGCTGCTCAGCCTGATGCACGCGGCGGGCAAGTTGTTCCCGCGCGCCGACCGCGCGCCCGCCATCGAACCGGTATCGAAACGCGGCATCACGCGCCGCCTGCAGGCCGACCCGTCGCTCACCGCCTGGCACGTTGCGCGCGACGGCCGGGTCAACAGCGGCTTCTACATGAGCCACGCGTTGGAACTGGTGCGCCGATGAGTGCCACCTTGGCACCGCCGCGCCTGCGTCGTCTCAACGCCAGGCTCGCCGCCAAGTGGAGCGAGGTGGGCACCGGCTTCCTGCCTTTCGCCGACGCCGGCACCGCCGACATGCCGCTGCCGCGCCTGCTGCGCCTGTCGTTGTTCCAGGTCACCGTCGGCATGGCCGCCGTGCTGCTGATCGGCACGCTCAACCGCGTGATGATCGTGGAACTAGGCGTGCCGGCCTGGCTCGTGGCCGTCATGGTGTCGCTGCCGCTGGTGGCCGCACCCTTCCGCGCGCTCGTGGGCTTCCGCTCGGACAACCATCGCTCCGTGCTGGGCTGGAAGCGTGTGCCCTATTTGTGGTTCGGCACCATGCTGCAGTTCGGCGGCTTGGCCATCATGCCCTTCGCGCTGATCATACTGTCGGGCGACAGCAACGGTCCCGTCGTCGTCGGTCAGGCCGCGGCGGCCCTCGCCTTCCTGCTGGTGGGCGCCGGCCTGCACACCACGCAGACCGTGGGCCTGGCGCTGGCCACCGACCTGTCGCCGGCCGAGAAACACCCCAAGGTGGTCGCCCTCCTCTGCATGATGCTGCTGCTGGGCATGATCGTCAGCGCCCTGCTGTTCGGCGTGCTGCTCGCCCACTTCTCCGAGGTACGGCTGATCCAGGTGATCCAGGGCGCCTCGCTCGCCACGGTGGTGCTGAACGGTGCGGCGCTGTGGAAGCAGGAGCCGCGCCCCAGCCGGCACCGGCCCGCCCCCGCCCCCGCTTCGCCCAGGCCTGGCCGGCGGTCGCCCGCGCCGGCGGCGCGCGCCGCCGGCTGGTGGCGCTGGGTTTCGGCACCGTGGCCTTCAGCATGCAGGACATCCTGCTGGAGCCGTATGGCGGCCAGGTGCTGCATTTGTCCGTCGGCGCCACCACGGCGTTCACGGCACTGCTGGCGGTGGGCGGCACCGTCGGCTTCGGCATTGCCGCCCGCAAGCTGGGCCAGGGGATGGACCCGTACCGGCTGGCCTGCACCGGGGCGGTCACCGGGCTGTTCGCCTTTGCCGCCCTGCTCTTCGCGGCCCCCACGCAGTCGGTGGCGCTGTTCGCGCTCGGCGTGTCGCTGATCGGGCTGGGCGCCGGCCTGTTCGCCCATTGCACGCTGACGGCGGCCATGGCCATGGCCGGTCACGGCCAGATCGGCCTGGCGCTGGGCATCTGGGGCGCGGTACAGGCCTCGGCCGCCGGTGTGGCGGTGGCCAGCGGCGGGCTGATACGCGACGGGGTCGCCCACCTGGCCAGCCAGGGCCGCCTCGGCACCGCGCTGGCCGACACGGCCACCGGCTACGGCGTGGTCTATACGGTCGAGATCGCACTGCTGTTCGTGACGCTGGTCGCCGCCGGCCCGCTGGTGCGCACGCCGCCCGTCCGGCGTGGCCTGCCCCCGCCGGCCATAGCCCTATCCATCTGATCAAAGGACAGAGATCATGATCACGGGATCCGCCTCGTTCCTCGCCAACATCGATGTGGCGCAGCTGACCATCTATGCGTTCTGGCTGTTCTTCTTCTCGCTGATCTGGTGGCTGCGTCGCGAGGACCATCGCGAGGGCTACCCGCTGGTGCCCGACTACCCCGGGCAGGACGCGCGCGAGTTCCCGCTGATGCCGCCGCCCAAGCACTTCGTCTTCGACAACGGCGCGGCGGTCCTCAAACCGCAACGCGAGGAACCGGAAGCCTTCGCGGCGCGGCAGACGCTGGGCTGGCCCGGCGCCCCGTTCGAGCCCACCGGCAACCCCATGACCGACGGCGTGGGCCCGGCCGCCTACGCCCAGCGCCACGACGCGCCGGAGGTGGCCTATGACGACGGCCTGCCCAAGATCGTGCCGCTGCGCACCGCCACCGACTTCTTCCTGTCCAGCGAAGACCCCGACCCGCGCGGCTACACCGTGTTCGGCAGCGACGGCGTGGCCGCCGGCACGGTGGTCGATGCGTGGATCGACCGCTCGGAATATATCGTGCGCTACCTGGAGGTGGAAACGACCGCGGCGCTCGGCGGCCGCCGCGTGCTCATGCCCACCCACTTCGTCAACTTCCGCCCCAAGCAGCGGGCGATCACGGTGTATGCGCTGCTGGCCAGGCATTTTGCCGAGGTGCCAGCGCTGAAGAACCCCGACAGCGTCACCTCGCTGGAGGAGGACAAGATCGTGGGGTATTTCGGCGGCGGCCTGCTGTATGCCACGCCCGAGCGCATGGCGCCGCTGCTGTGAGCGCGCCCAGCCCAGGCCCCCGCGGCCTGCCGGAGCGCCTACCCCGGGGCGAGCGGCTGCTGTGGCAATCCGCGCCGCAGGGGCGCGCGTTGCTGCGCCACGCCTTCCACCTGCGCGCGGTGGCAACCTACTTCGTGATCGTCATCGCCCTGTCGGCCATCGCCATGCTCGGCCGCGGCGCTTCGGGCCACGCCATGGCCATGCCGCTGCTGCACCGCCTTGGCCTGGCCGCCGTGCCGCCGGTGCTGATGGCGCTGTACGCCTGGGCCATCGCGCGCAGCACCGTCTATAGCGTCACGGACCGCCGCGTGGTGCTCAGCTTCGGCATCGCGCTGCCCGTCACGTTCAACATCCCGTTTGCCAGGATCGCGGCGGCGGGCCTGCGCAGCTACCCGGGCGGCACGGGCGACATCCCGCTGCAGCTGCTGGCGGGCGAAAAACTCTCCTACTTCGTGCTGTGGCCGCATGCGCGCCCCTGGCACATGGCCCGCACGCAGCCCATGCTGCGCTGCGTGCCCGATGCCGCTGCCGCCTCTTCTATCCTGGCCGCAGCCCTGGCAGAGTACGAGGCGGCACACCCGGCCCGCGCCGTAGCCCCGAAGCCGGTGCGCATGCCGCATGCCGCCGGCCTGCGCGGCCGGGCCGTGGCCGCTGAGTAGGAGGCAGCACCGTGATCCCGGCCGATCCCAACAAGATGTCCATCAGCCAGCCGTTTCCGCGCATGCCGCTGCTGGGCGCGGCCGCCCTGGTCGGCTTTGCCCTGTGCATGGCGGTCTATGGGCGCGTTACCGGCCTGGGTGTGGAGCCGCCGACCGCGCCGGCCACCGCGCAGCGGGATTTGCGTTTCGCCGACCGTGCGGACGGCGCCGTGATCGTCAGCCTGGCCGATACCGGCCAGGTGCTGGACGTGATGACCGGCCAGAACGGCTTCCTGCGCGGCACGCTACGCGGTTTCGCGCGCATCCGGCGCATGAACGGCATCGGCTCCGGCCCGCCGCTGCGCCTGGCGGGCTACGCCGACGGCCAGCTGATCCTGACCGACCCCAGCACCGGCCGTGCCGTGGAGTTGGAGGCGTTCGGCTCGGAGAACGAGGCGGTGTTCGTGCGCCTGCTGACCATGAAGCCGGCCGCCCGCGCCGCACAGGCCGCCGGCACCGGGCAGGGGCACGGCTGATGGCGCGCCAGGTCGAGATCCAGTGCGACGTCGATCTCGAACGAACGGGGGACAGTTTCCACGCCTATGCCGTGCCGGACGGCATCGACATCCGCCCCGGTGACACGGTGCTGGTGCACGACATGCCCACCCGCCTCGAATTCGGCGAATGCCGCCGGTTCCGCACGGCGGCCACGCTGCGCCGCGCCGGCCCCCTGCGCCGCCTCTGGACAGAGATCGCCGGTGTGTTTGAACTGACCAGCCTGTATGAGGTGGGTTTCCAGCCCGACGACGAACTGGTTTTGACGCCGAGGAACGTGGCATGAATGCGATCACCGATACGGCTCCGGCAGGCACCGGCGTCAGCGCCGCCGCCAAGCGCGCGTCCGGACCCAGCGAGAGCACGCTCTACGCCCAGCAGGACACGGTGCTGAGCCCGCGCTTCTACACCACCGACTTTGCGGCGATGAGCCGCATCGACGTGGGCCGCGTGCGGGCCGAGTGGGACGCGCTGATTGCCGAGCTGCGCGCCGACCACAACCGCGACCACTTCGTGCAGACCGCCGCCTTCAAGCAGGATTTTTCCGCAATGCCGCCCGCATTGCGTAAGGAGTTCCTGGAGTTCCTGGTCAGCTCGGTCACCGCCGAGTTCTCCGGCTGCGTGCTGTATGCCGAGATCAAGAAGCGCGTGCCCGCCGGCGACGTCCACGACCTGTTCGCCTTCATGGCGCGCGACGAGGCCCGCCATGCCGCCTTTATCAACGAGACGCTGAAGGATTTCGACGTCGGCGTCGATCTCAGCTTCCTGACGAAGGCGAAGAAATACACCTATTTCCGGCCGAAGTTCGTCTTCTACGCGACCTACCTGTCCGAGAAGATCGGCTATGCCCGCTATATCACCATCTTCCGCCACCTGCAGCGCAACCCCGACCGGGTGATCCACCCGATTTTTCAGTGGTTCGAGCAGTGGTGCGGCGACGAGTTCCGCCACGGCGAGGCGTTCGCCCTGCTGATGCGCGCCGACCCCAAGCTGCTCAGCGGCGTGAACAGGCTGTGGATACGCTTCTTTCAGCTCGCCGTGTTCGCCACCATGTACGTGCGCGACCACGCCCGGCCGGCGTTCCACGCGGCGCTGGGCGTCGATCCCACCGAGTACGACATGCAGGTGTTCCGCATCACCACGGAGATCTGCAAGCAGGTGTTCCCGGTCACGCTCGACCTTGAGACCCCGGCTTTCGCCCGCGGCCTGGAGCGCCTGCGCCGCATCACCGAGGGCAAGCGGGCCGCACGCGCCCGCGGCGGCCTGCTTGGCCGGCTGGAGGGTGCGGCCCTGACGGCCGATGCGGGCCTGACGTTCACCCGGATGTTCCTGCTGCCGGCCCGCAGCGCTGCCTTGCCGGGCCAGGTGCGCCTGGCGCCCTCCTGGTAGGCGCGCGCGACCCGTGCCCGGCTGGGCCATCCCCGCGCTGTATTGCCTGTTCGTGTGGTGGTTTTCCACCGGGCTGATCGTGTTCCTGAATAACCTGCCGCCCCGCACCTTCCGCTGGAGCCTGGGCGCGTTCACGGCTGTGGCCGCCGTCTCGTTCTACCGCCTGGCCGCCGGCAGCCACGATACCAGCCAGGCCGGCGCCTACGCCGCCTTCACCTACGGCCTGCTCGTGTGGGGCTGGCACGAGATGGCGTTCTTCATGGGCTTCCTCACCGGCCCGCGCAAAACCGCCTGCCCGCGTGCCTGCCTGGGCGGCTGGCGCCATTTCGGCCACGGCGTGCAGGCCTGCATCGACCACGAGCTGGCCATCCTGGCCACCGGCGTGGGCGTGCTGTGGGCCACGTGGCACGCGCCCAACCAGGTTGGCATGTGGACCTTCATGGCGCTGTGGGGCATGCGGCTCAGCGCCAAGCTGAACGTGTTCCTGGGCGTGCTGAACCTGGGGGAGGCTTTCCTTCCGCCGCATTTGACCTATCTGCTAAGCTTCATGGCCCGCCGCCGCATGAACTGGCTGATGCCTGTCTCGCTTGCCGGCGGTATGCTGGTGGCGGCCCTTCTGCTGCAGCGTGCGGCGTCGCCGGGGGCGAGCGCCTTCCAGGCGACGGGGCTGGTGTTCCTGGTCACCATGGTCCTCCTAGCCGTGGTCGAGCATGCCATGCTGGTGCTGCCGCTGCCGTTCGCCGCGCTGTGGTCGTGGTGGCTGCGCCGCAGGCAGGGGGCCGCCCCAACGCCCGCCATTCGCCCGCAAACCCTGCCGGCGCCATTCGTCTATGCCCGGCCGTGACGGCCGCAAAGGAACCCACGCGATGAACTACGAAGACTTCTTCAAGCGCGAGCTGGACACCCTGCGCCACCAGGGCAACTACCGGGTCTTTGCCAACTTGCAGCGCCAGCCGGGCAGTTTTCCGCGCGTGATGCACAAGCGTGCCGGCGGCCTCGAGGGCGCCCGCGACCAGGTTACGGTATGGTGCAGCAACGACTACCTCGGCATGGGCCAGCACCCCACCGTGCTGGCGGCGATGCACGAGGCGCTGGACCATTGCGGTGCGGGCGCCGGCGGCACGCGCAACATCGCCGGCACCAACCACTACCACGTGCTGCTCGAGGAGGAGTTGGCCGACCTGCACGGCAAGGAGTCTGCCCTGCTGTTCAACTCCGGCTACATGAGCAACTGGACGACCATCGGCACGCTGGCCGCACGGCTCGCCGGCTGCGTGGTGCTGTCGGACGCCAAGAACCACGCCAGCATGATCGAGGGCGCACGCCACAGCCGTGCCCGCATCGAGGTGTTCGCCCATAACGATCCCCACGACCTCGACCGGCGGCTCGCCGCCCTCGACCCGGCGCTGCCCAAGCTGGTGATGTTCGAGAGCATCTACTCGATGGACGGCGACATCGCGCCGATCGCCGAAATCTGCGACGTGGCCGAGCGCCACGGCGCGCTCACCTACCTGGACGAGGTGCACGCGGTGGGCCTGTACGGCCCGCGCGGCGGCGGCATTGCCGAGCGGGAGGGGCTGATGCACCGGCTGGACGTGATCGAGGGCACGCTGGCCAAGGGTTTCGGGGTGATCGGCGGCTACATCACCGGCTCGGCCAGCCTGATCGACTACGTGCGCAGCTTCGCCAGCGGCTTCATCTTCACCACCGCCCTGCCGCCCGCCTGCGCCGCCGGCGCGCTGGCCAGCATCCGCCACCTGAAGGCGAGCGACCGGGAGCGCCGTGAGCAGCAGCGCCTGGTGGCCCTGCTGCGCCGCCGGCTGGACGAGGCGGGCGTGCCGCACCAGCATAACCCCAGCCACATCGTGCCGGTGATGGTGGGCGAGGCGGCGCTCTGCAAGCAGATCAGCGACACGCTGCTGGAGCAGCACGGCCTCTATGTGCAGCCGATCAACTACCCCACCGTGCCCCGCGGCACGGAGCGCCTGCGCATCACGCCCTCGCCCATGCACACCGACGCCGATGTGGAGCACCTGGTGGGCGCGCTATCCTCCATCTGGTCCCAGCTGAGCCTGGCGAGGGCAGCGTAACGGCGTACGGCGGACGCAACCGATTCGCCGAGGGCATCCTGCCTTCAGGGTGTTGTGGCGGCCTCCGCCGCAGCCCTTGCCAAAACCCGCCCCGCCTTAAAGTGTTAGCGCATCGAACCAAGCGGGAGGAAACCATGCGTGACGAGACCCAGGCTTCGCGGCGCGGCTTTCTGCGCACCGGCCTGACCATCCTGGCTGGCGGCGTGCTGGCCACGGCCGCCCGTGCGCAGGATGCCGACAGCAAGGTCGAGCAGAGCGTGGTGCAGTACCAGAACGCGCCCAAGGACGGCGCCAAGTGCAGCGGCTGCGTGAACTTCGTGGCGCCGAACGCCTGCAAGGTGGTGGCGGGCACCATCAGTCCGGAGGGCTGGTGCGTGGCCTACGCGCCCAAAGGCTCGTAGCGGCTCCATACGGGCGGTAGCGAAAGGGCGAGACCCGCGAAGGTCTCGCCCTTTTCACGTTCGCCGCTTGCCCCAGGGCTCAGTGCGGCGGCTCGTTCGCCGGCACCGCGTTGGGTGGCGCCGGCATCGGCGTCTCGGTCGGCTGCGGCGCCACGTCCGGCACCGGGGCGATCGCCGGCACGTGGTCGGCCGCTTGCTGCACATACGGCTTGGCCAGCTCGGGGAAGGTGGTCAGCATGCTGACGCCGTAAAGCGGCTTGTAAAGCCCCTGGTGGCAGGTAGCGCAGTTCACCTTGGCGTTGTCGCCCAGCGCGCCCTTGCGATAGGCGGGGAACACGCCCTTCAGCGAGTCGAGGTAGGCCAGGTTGATGTCGCGCACCATGCGTATGCCGTACCACGCGTTCACCCGCGCCGGCGAGCTGGTGGACCAGTCGCCGAACGAGCGCGTGTTGTGGCAGTAGGTGCAGTTCACGCCCAGCGACTGGCTGAAATGGATCATCAGCGCATAGGTGCCCTCGGCCATCTTGATGGAGGACAGGTTGCCGCTGGGCAGCGCCGTCTCCCCCTGCACCCGTATGTCGGCCGCACCCTCCAGATAGGGCGTGAACGGGTCGTAGGGCAGCGAGCTGTCGTTGATCGCCACCGCGGGATGCGCCATCGCCGTCTGCGTCTCGGCCACGCCGACCGCCCGCTCCCGGCCCTGCGTGTTGAACCAGATGTTGCGCGGCACCGGGTTGCCGCCGTGGCAGGTGTAGCAGGTGACGCCCACGTTCAGCACGTGGCTCTGCCAGTTGCCGTTGATGTTCTGCGTCATCTGGATCATGCGGCGGGCCACCACCTTCGTGTACAGCCCGTCCCATGCCATGTTGGCCACGTTGTGGCAGTAGCTGCACCCCTGCTTGGGCGCCACCCAGTTGGTGATGCTGACCATCAGCCGGGTGAACTGCCCCACGCTGAGGTTGCCCAGCACCTGCACGTTCTTGTAGGCCACCGCCGCTTTCACGCCGTTCGGGCTGGCCGGCGGCAGGCTGCGCGGCACCTTCGCCTGGGCCTGCAGCGCCGCCAGCGTGCGCGGGTTGTAGATCTGGTCCATGCCGGTGCCGCGGAAGCCGCGCTGCACGGCCGCGATCGGCGGCCGCTCCATGCCCAGCATGGTGGTGACCGCGAACAGGGTGCCGGTGGTGACGCCCACGATGAGCGTGCCGTAGAGGATGCCGCTGGTGATCGGACTGGTCATTTCGGTGCTCCCGGCAGGGTGGCGGGATCGACGACCGGGCCCCAGGTCGCCGGATAGGTGGGCACCAGGCCATGGTGCTGGCCCCAGATGTACCAGTTATCCACCACTGTGCCGCTCAGCAGGATACCGATACCGCCGGTAAGTGGGCACAGCACGGCGAACCACCAGGCCCAGCGGTGGATGCTCTCGGCCGAAGCGCAGAACCCCATCGTCCAGCGCCAGAACAGCCCGCCGCGCTCGAACGCGGTGCCGCGGTCGATGATCTGCTCCAGCTCGCGTTCCGCACCATAGCGGCTGGTGGCCAGGATGGTGGCGCCGTGCATGGCGAACAGCAGCGTGGAGCCGTACAGGAACACGATGGAGAGCATGTGGAACGGGTTGTAGAATAGGTTGCCATATCGCAGCGAAAACGCGGCCGTCCAGTCCAGGTGCGGAAAGATGCCGAACGGCACGGCTTCCGCCCACGATCCCATCAGCAGCGGGCGGATGAAGCCCAGCACCAGATAGAGCCAGATGGCGGCGGCGAAGGCCCAGGCAGTGTGCGACCCCAGCCCTAGCGCCCTGGCACGCAGATAAACGCGCGTCCACCACAGCAGGATGGAGGCGGTGAGGAAGAACCCCGCCATGATCCACCAGCCGCCCTGGGCCAGCGGCGGCAGGTGCAGCCCATAGGCCGGGGCAGGGGGTTCCAGCGCCAGCCAGGGCAGTTGCCGCACGAACTGCACCGGATCCCAGTTCACCGATGCCCACATGTTCAGCCCGATGATTTCGAAGGCGATGAAGCCGCAGATGAGCGACGCCATCCCGCTCATGCCGAGGTAGATCGGCCCCACCTGCGCGTCGCCCAGCCGCCCGAACAGGTGGCTGAATCCGGGCGCCCTGCTGCGCGAGAACGCCGTGCGCGCCTCCATGGGTGTTCCGGCATAGACCGGCCCCCGCACCTGGATACGCGTGAAGATGTTTTGATACGTAGCCATGACGGCAAGTCCCCTTCGTGGGCCGTATTTTTGTGAAGCACCCGGGACGGTGCGGGAATACGCTAGGGCGAGTCAGCCGGCGTGGCTTTCGAGAACCGGCGCGGAGCGGCCTGTTGTGGCCGTGAGCACCGGAAGCGCAGAAAGACGCGTTGGATGGCCGCCATGGTAGTGTTCCCGCACCGTCCTGCTATTTCCAGATCGGCAGGTTCAGCCACCAGCCCCACCACGCGGGCCAGCCGCCGGTCCAGAACGGACCGCTGATGACGATGCAGACCGCACTCCAGAAACCCGCGGACAGCGCCAGGAACAGGCCCAGGCGATGGATGCCGAGCGTGCCGATGGAGTAGCCGATGATGTCGCGGAAGAACGTGTTCTCGTGCTCGGCCGTCTTCACGCCCTCGCCCTTCACAGGGTTGGCCGCGGACAGCACCAGCGAGCCGTGCAGCGACAGCGCCAGCGTGGTGGTGAAGAAGAAGCTCACCGCCAGCATGTGCGCCGGGTTGTAATGGAAGTGCAGGTATTGGTAGCCGGTGTTGGACACCCAATCGAGGTGGCTGAGGATCCCGTAGGGGAACCCGTAGCCCCAGGCGCCCATCAGCAGCGGCCGGATCACTACCAGCGTCACGTAGGCGAAGATGGCCACGCTGAAGGCGAACGGCACGTGGTAGCCCATGCCCAGCTTGCGCGAGATCTCCACCTGCCGCAGCGCCCAGCTACAGAACGCGCCGATGGCGCAGATGGTGATCGCCTGCCACAGCCCGCCCTCCTTGATCGGCGCGAAGGCCAGGCCGTAGCTGATATCCGGCGGCGGGATGTTGATGCGCCACACGTTGAAGGTGTGCTGCAGCGACGCGCCGTACAGGATCAGCGCCGTTCCCAGCAGTGAAAAGAACACCGTGCTGACGCCGAAGAACCCGACATAGAACGGGCCCCACCAGAAATCGAACAGATCGCCACCGACCAGGGTGCCGCCGCGCACGCGGTACTTTCCCTCGAAACTCAGCATCGCCACGGCTATGGGCCTCCTTCGTAAGCAAGCAGTCCTTTTTTGAAAAAAAGGACCAAAAAACTTTTGCTTGTTGAGTCCGCGACAACATCATCGAGAGCGCCGGCGGCGGCGGGATCCCGCCCCCCCCCCCGGCCCCGGGAGTGGAGTGGGCCCGG
>CAXUGD010000073.1:0-11925 GCA_964250355.1 uncultured Acetobacteraceae bacterium
CCGCAGCGCCGCGCCGGCCAAACCGGCGGCCGCGGCCGAACAGCGCGCCAAACCGCTCGCCCAACCCGCTCACGGCACCTGGCCCCGCGCACCGCCCACTATGAACTCACCCCTCATGCGGTCAGGCTAGTCGGCTGCCGGCCCGCGGTCGAGCCAGGCTTGCCCTCCGCGGCACAGCGCCGCATCTGCTGCTGACATCCACGGAGGGGCACACTTGGCCGAAGCCGAACGACAGATCGCCCGCCTCCTGGACATCATGGCCCGCCTGCGCGATCCCGACACCGGCTGCCCCTGGGACCAAGTGCAGGATTTCGCGACAATTGCCCCCTACACGATCGAGGAGGCCTACGAGGTAGCCGACGCGATCGCGCGGGACGACATGGCCGCCCTGCCCGACGAGCTGGGCGACCTGCTGTTCCAGGTCGTCTATCACGCGCGGCTGGGCGAGGAGCGGGGCTGCTTCGACTTTGCGGCAGTAGCGCGCGCCGCGGCCGACAAGATGGTGCGCCGCCACGGCCACGTGTTCGGCGACTCCGCCGCACGCGAGGCGGCAGCCCACGCCACCGCGTGGGAGACGCAGAAGGCGGCCGAGCGCCACGCCCGGTCCGAGTTCGGCGCGCTGGCCGGCGTCCCCATCGGCCTGCCGTCGCTCACGCGCGCCGAAAAACTGAGCCGCCGCGCCGCCCGCGTGGGCTTCGACTGGCCCGACATATCGGCCGTGCTCGACAAGCTGGACGAAGAGGTGGCCGAACTGCGCGCCGAGCTGCCGGAAGCCCAACCCGCCCGCCTGGCCGACGAACTGGGCGACATGCTGTTCGTGATGGCGAACCTGGCGCGCAAGCTGGGCTTGGACCCGGAAGCGTGCCTGCGCCACGCCAACGACAAGTTCGCCCGGCGGTTCGGGCAGGTGGAGCACAGCCTGGCCGCCGAGGGGCGCACCCCGGCAGAGGCGACGCTGGCGCAGATGGAGGCAGCCTGGCAAGCGGCGAAACTGCAGGAAGCGCGGTAAGGTGGGCACCTAGGCAACCTGCCGCGCGCCTTACAGCACGCCAACCACGTCAGTTTGCGAGAAGTCGTTTCCAATGAACAGAAGCTTGCAGCCGTGATGCTTGGCGACCTCGTACGAGAAGCAATCGCCGTAGTTCAAGCGCGCACGGTGGAATCCCCTGCCCCACCGCACATAAGCGGCAGCCACACGTCGCGATGCAGCTTCGGTCACCGGCACGACCTCCAAGCTTGTTTCGGCCAGGAGACGATTCATTTCGACGCCGACATTGCGACGGGCGGCAACGATAAGCGCCTCCGTAAAGGTTCCGGCCGAAATCAGGACGCGCGGGTCGGCCCGAAGCGCTTGGGCGCATCGTCCAGCATCGGCCTCGGCCAGCGCGATCGCCATGAGCGCCGACGAGTCGACCGCAATCAAGCGGGCAGGCCGTCCTCGTCATACAGAAAGTCTTGGCTGCGCGCAGCACAGGGGCCGGGCGTCTTGTTGCGGGCGCCCGACTCTATCACCTCGTCCAGCACACGCCGCCGAGCCTCCAAATCCACGGGCGGCAAGACCGGGACCAAGCGCACCGTAGCCTGCCCATGCCGCGTCAGGATCACCTCGTCGCCCGACTCTGCCCGCCGAACCAGCTCCGTCAGCTGCGCCTTTGCGTCGGTGAGAGAAATTTCCATCGGCTACGTCCTACGTAATACGCGTTTGAGGATGGACCATCCGGTGGTCCGTTTCAAGAGACCTGCGGGTGCAGTTACGGGCTGCGCGGCGCCTGTGGTAAGCCGCACCAAACCGCGAAAGACCCCTCGATGATCCACGTTGTCGCCATCGTCACCGCCCATCCCGGCCAGCGCAACACGTTGCTGGACGCATTCCGCGAGAACCTGCCGCTGGTGCATGCCGAGCCCGGCTGCATCGCCTACCAGCCCACGGTCGATATGGCCGATCTCGGCCGCTTCCAGACCAAGTTCGGCGAGGACACGGTGGTGGTGCTGGAAGCGTGGGACAGCCCGGAGGCTTTGCGTGCGCATGGGGCGGCGCCGCACATGGTGGCGTTCGGTGAGAAGACGAAGCCGTTGGTGGCGAGCCGGGCGATCCACGTGCTTGCACCGGCATAACACGCCGCAAATCTCCATGTAGTCCTGGATTGAGCGCAGCGCAATCCAAGACTGTGCCGCCACCCAGCACATATGTTTTAGGTTCGATCAGACATGAACTAATCTGCTCAGGCGAGCCAGCGTAGCCCGCATGTTGATGCGGGTCAGTTGTCGTTCGCAAACTAGGTTGAACGCGCCTTGAAATCACTCCGGTTGTCGCGGTTGCAATCCTGAACGCGTCAGGCGGTCACAAGTAAGGCGGAATGCGCTTTGGCATTCCGCCTTACTTGGACGCGTATTTATGAAGATTTTAAACAAACGTTTGTCTCGTATGAGATGCCAAAGCGCACTCCACCCTACGACAACGCATTCTTCAAATCCGCAATAAGATCGTCCGGATGCTCCACCCCCACCGAAATCCGCACCAGGTTGTCCAGCAGCCCGAACCTCCGCTTCCGCTCCGCCGGAACCGCAATATGCGTCATCGCCGCCGGGTGCGAGGCTAGGCTCTCCGTCCCGCCCAGGCTCACCGCCAGCTTGATCAGCGTCAGCCGGTCCAGGAACGCGAACGCCTCCGCCTCGCCGCCCTTCACATACACGCTGATCGTGGAGCCCGGTCCGCTGCACTGGCGGCCGTACAAGTCGGCCTCGCGCGAGCCCACCGCCAGGTGCCCCAGAAACCCTACCCTCTCGATCGACGGGTGGTTGGCCAGGAAGCCCGCCACGCGGGCCGCGTTCTCGCCGGCGCGCGTCATGCGCAGCTCCAGCGTTTCCAGGCTGCGCATCAACAGCCAGCCGGTATGCGGGTCGCTCATGGTGCCAAACGCGCTGCGCATGGAGCGGATCGGTTTCAGCGCCGCGCGCGAGCCCAGCACCGCGCCGGCCACAACGTCGCTGTGCCCGCCCACGTATTTCGTCAGCGAGTACACTACAAGGTCGGCGCCGTGCGACAGCGGCGATTGCCACAGCGGCCCCAGGAACGTGTTATCGACGATCACCGCGGGCCGCCCGCCCGGTTGGTCGTGCAGTGTCGCCGCCAGCTCGGCGCAATGCGCGATGTCGATCAGGTCGTTGGTGGGGTTGGCCGGCGTCTCCAGCATGAACGCGGCAATGCGGCCGCCCGGCGCCACCGCCGCGCGCGCCTCGGCCAGCCGCGCCGCGATCTCGTGCGGCGGGAGGTTGCCGGCGAACTCGAAACCCTGGATGCCGAATTGCGGCAGCACCTTCATCAGCAGCGTTTCGGTGCCGCCATAGATCGGCGCGTTGTAGAACACCACGTCGCCAGGTCGTGCCACGCTCAGCAGCGCGGTCGCAATCGCCGCCATGCCGCTGGCGAACACCAGCGCCGCCTCCGCCCCGTCCCACACGGTCAGCCGGTCTTCCAGGATCTCGAGGTCGGGGTTGTTGAAGCGCGAGTAGATCAGTCCCGGCTGTTCGCCCGGCCGCAGCTCGCGCAACCCGGCCACCAGCTCGAAGAAGTCCTTGCCGTGCTGGGCAGAGCGGAAAACGAAAGTGCTGGTCTGGAAGATCGGCACCTTCACGCTGCCTTCCGACAGCGCGGGGTCGTAGCCGTAGCCCATCATCAGCGATTCGGGGTGCAGAGTCTGGCCGGCGAGCACGCGCTTATGGTGGTTCATGGCAGCCCCTAGCTAAAACCCGCGGTGTGGCGCGGCACGTAATCCGCTTGCAGTGCAGCAATCTCCTCGGCGGACAGCTTAACACTCATTGCGGAAACCGCATCCTCCAGATGATGCGGCTTGCTGGCACCGATGATGGGCGCGGTCACGCCGGGCTGGGCCAGCACCCAGGCCAGCGCCACCTGCGCCATCGGCAGGCCGCGCGCCTCGGCGATGCGCTGCACCGCGCCCACAATCGCGCGGTCGCTCTCCTCGAAACCGCGATACAGCGTGCGGCCGAACTGGTCGGTCTCCGCGCGCTTGGTCGGCGGCTCGTCGGTCCAGGGGCGGGTCAGCTTGCCGCGGGCCAGCGGGCTCCACGGGACCACCCCCACCCCCTCCTCGCGACACAGCCCCATCATCTCCCGCTCCTCCTCACGGTACAGCAGGTTGAGGTGGTTCTGCATGGAGACGAAGCGCGTCCAGCCGTTCAGCTTCGCCAGGTACAGCGCGCGGCAGAACTGCCAGGCATGCATGGAGGACGCGCCGATGTAGCGCACCTTGCCCGCACGGACCAGGTCGTGCAGCGCCTCCAACGTCTCCTCCAACGGCGTCTCGGGGTCGAACCGGTGGATCTGGTATAGGTCCACGTAGTCCATGCCGAGCCGGCGGAGGCTCGCGTCGATCGCCTCGAACACTGCCTTGCGCGACAGGCCGCCGCCGTTGGGGCCCTTGTGCATCGGCCCGTGCACCTTGGTGGCCACCACAACCGCGTGCCGCGGCACGTCGCGCAGGGCGCGGCCCAGGATCTCCTCGCTCGACCCGGCCGAGTACACGTTGGCGGTGTCGAAGAAGTTGATGCCGTGCTCCAGCGCGCGGGCGATGAAAGGCCGGCTCTCCGCCTCCGGCAACGTCCACTCGTGCGTGCCCCGTTCCGGCTCGCCATAGGTCATGCAGCCCAGCGCGATGCGCGAGACTTTCAGGCCCGTCCGGCCCAGGGTGACATAGTCCATACGCTGCTCCTTCGCGAACTGCCCGCTTTACGCCAGGCGGGTACTGCGACCAACCTGGCATGGCGGCGGCCGCAAGCCGCCGTTATATGGGGCCGTGTTCAAGAGAGCAGGAGGGCGATCGTGAGCGCGGTGGCTCTTCGCGCCCGATGCCGGTCACAACCGGACCTGCTGCTGTCGTCAACCGCCAGGATCTGGCCGCGCACGTAGCTTGCCGATCGGGACGGCAGGTACAGGCCGGTGCGGGCGACCTCCTCCAGCTCAGCGACGCAGTCTGTCGGGCGCCCACCCGCCTGCCCCCATTGCGCGCCACGTCGAAGGCGCGGAGGATGCAACAAGCCCGCGGCGGACGTGACCACACCCGTGACCACCGCGCCCGAGGACCAAGCATCGTGACTTCGCTCCTGCAATCCTGCGACGGCGCCGTGCTGACGCTGACGCTGAACGACCCGGCGCGGCGCAACGCCATCACCGACCTCGGCACCATCGACGCGCTGGAAGCCGCACTGCGCGCGGCCGATGCCGACGTCGCGGTGCGCGCTGTGATCCTGACCGGCGCCGGCACCGCCTTTTCCTCCGGTGGCGACCTGAAAAAGATGGGGCCCGGCCAGGGCCTGCGCGACGCGCTGCCGGCCAGGACGCGACCGAACTACAAGACGGGCATCCAGCGCCTGCCGCTGCTGTTCCAGTCGCTGGAGGTGCCGGTGGTCGCCGCCGTGAACGGGCCGGCCATCGGCGCCGGCTGCGACCTGGCCTGCATGTGCGACGTGCGCATCGCCGGGGCCAGCGCGCGGTTCGCCGAAAGCTTCGTCAAGGTCGGCCTGATCCCCGGCGACGGCGGCGCGTGGTTCCTGCCGCGCGTCGTAGGCTTCTCCAAGGCCTGCGAGATGGCGCTGACCGGCGACCCGATCGACGCGGCCGAGGCGCTGGCCTGCGGGCTGGTCTCGCGCGTGGTGCCGGATGACGAGCTGATGGAAGCGGCAAGTGCCATCGCACGCCGCATTGCCGCCAACCCGCCGCACGCGGTGCGGATGACCAAGCGCCTGCTACGCGAGGGCCAGACGGCGGGGCTGGGTGCCCTGCTGGAACTGTCGGCCGCCATGCAGGCGCTGGCGCATGCCACGGCCGACCACGACGAAGCGGTCGCAGCCTTCGTCGAGCGCCGCGAACCCCGTTTCACGGGCGGCTGAGCGCCGTGTTCGACACGCTGGCCCCGTCCCGGGTGCCCAAGGCGGACGAGGCGCTGCGCGGGCCGGTGCGGGCGCTGGTCGCCAAGGCCGTGGCCCATCTGCCGCCCGAGCGCCGTGCCCGCCCCTGAATGAGTGCCGACGCCGCGTTCAGCCGCGTCCTGGGCGATCTCGCTGGACCCGCCTAGATGCGCTGGACCTAGCGGCCTTGCTGTCCAGGCAGCCGAGCACCCGTCGCTATGTCCGCGACAGCACAGGTAAAGTCTCTTGCTTCTTGTCTTCAGAAAAGAAGACCTTTGCTACCGAAAGTCCAAAAACACCGGTGCCCGCCTGTCCCGGCTAGCCGCCAACGTCTCCGCATGCGCCTCGGATGCCAGCAGCACCCCCTGCTCGACCGATTCCGCCATCAGTACCGCCGCGTCGTCGGCATCGGCGGCCAGGTTCAGCAGCCGCTTGGCGGCGCGTACGGCCGCGGGGCTGGAAGCCGCAACCTGCCGCGCCATCGCCATCGCCTCGGCCTGCGGATCATCGGCCACGCGCGTCACCACGCCCAGCCGCGCGCCCTCCTCGCCACTGAAGCGGCGCGCGGTGAAGACCAACTCGCGCGCCACGTCGTCGCGCACGAGCCCGCGCAGCAGGGCGATGCCGGCAACATCCGGCACCAGGCCCCAGCGCATCTCCATAACCGACAACTGCGTGTCGGCGGTGGCGATCCGGATGTCGGCGCCGAGCATGATCTGGAACCCGCCGCCGAACGCGAAGCCGTGCACCGCTGCGATCACCGGCACGGGCAGGCTGCGCCATCCCCAGGCCGCATTCTGGAACAAATTGGCCAAGCCATGCGTGCGCGGCTGCAGGTCGCGCAAGGCGGGGTTGGTCGCAAGGCTGTCGAGATCCACGCCGACGCAGAAGCCACGGCCCTCGCCCGACACCACCACGCAGCGCACCCGCGTGTCGGCCCCGAGCGCCGCGATGGTTTCCGCGATGCCGTCGAACATCGCCTGGTCGAGCGCGTTGATCTTCTCGGGGCGCGACAGCCGCACATGGGCCACACCGCCGTCCAGGCTCACGCGCACCCTGCCGGACGCCGCCCAGCCTTCGTTACCGTCTTGGATTTGCATGCCGTCGCGATCATAAGGGGGAGCACCTGCTTTGCAATGCCCTCGATGGACGCCCTTCTGCGCATGTCAGACCTCGACCACCCCGGCCCGACCTCGCACATCTTCGTCTCGCAGCGCTTGCGCCTGCAATACGTCGATTGGGGGAACGCCGGCGCGCCGCCGGTGATCTTGGTGCATGGCGGCCGCGACCATTCGCGCAGCTGGGATTGGGTGGCCTGCGGGTTGCGCCGGCGCTGGCATGTGATCGCGCCAGACCTGCGCGGCCATGGCGACAGTGCGTGGTCGCCGGACGGCGCATACCTGATGCCGTACTTCGTCTACGACCTGGCTCAGCTCATCCACCAGCAGGGGTTCGACCGGGTCCGCATCGTCGCCCATTCGCTCGGCGGCGCCATCTCCCTGCGCTATGCCGGCCTCTACCCCGAGCGCGTGGAGAAACTGGTTGCCATCGAGGGGCTCGGCCTGTCGCCGAAGGGTGTGGTGACGGCCGCCGACAAGCCGTTGGTGCGGCGCTTCCACGACTGGATCGACGAACGCCGTGCCTTTAGCGGCCGCTTGCCCAAACGTTACGCCAGCATCGACGACGCGTTGGCACGCATGCAGGCGGAAAACCGCAACCTGACCGCCGAACAGGCGCGACACCTGACAATCCACGGCGTCAGCCGCAACGAGGACGGCACGTATAGCTGGAAGTTCGACAATTACGTGCGGTCCCAGACTCCGGTGGACATCAGCGATGCCGAGCTGTTTCAGCTATGGGGGCAGATCACGTGCCCCACGCTGCTCGCCTATGGTCTGGACAGTTGGGCGTCCAACCCGTCGGAAGATGGCAAGGCCGACCACTTCCAGAACGCCGAGGTGGTCACGTTCGACGGTGCGGGGCATTGGCTGCACCACGACCGGTTCGAGCAATTCATGGCGGTGCTGGAACGGTTTTTGTGAGCACGGCGCGGCCGCGCAGCAGGCGCCATGCACAAAAGTTTTTTGGTCCTTTTTTTCAAAAAAGGACCGCTTGCCTCTCAAATCGATCGGCTCACCACCTCCTTCATGATCTCGCTGGTTCCACCGAAGATCCGCGTCACCCGCGCATCGCGCCACAGCCGTGCGACCGGGTACTCGTTCATGTAGCCGGCGCCGCCATGCAGCTGCAGCGCCGCGTCGATGACCCGTCCCTGCATTTCCGTGTGCCACAACTTGGCCGCCGACGCCTCGGCCGTCGTCAGCTTGCCCGCCATGTGCCGGCGCAGCGCCCAGTCCAGGTGCGCCCAGCCGACCTGCAGCTGCGTCTTGAGGTCGGCCAGCGAGAACTTGGTGTTCTGGAACTCGAAGATCGGCCGGCCGAAGGCGCGGCGATCCTTGACGAACGTCACCGCCTCGTCGAAGGCGCGCTGGGCGGCGGCCTGCGCCGAGATGGCGATGGACAGCCGCTCCTGCGGCAACTGGCTCATCAGGTAGATGAAGCCCTTGTTCTCCTCGCCCAGGCAGTTGGTCATCGGCACGCGCACGTCCTGGAAGAACAGCTCGGACGTGTCGGCGGAATGCTGGCCGATCTTGTCGAGGTTGCGGCCGCGCGCAAAACCTTCCGTATCGCGATCGACCAGGATCAGCGACGTGCCCTTGGCGCCCAGCTCCGGCTCGGTCTTGGCCACCACGATCACGAGGTCGGCCAACTGTCCGTTGGTGATGTAGGTCTTCGACCCGTTGATCACGTAGCAGTTGCCGTCACGCCGGGCGGTGGTGCGTATCCCCTGCAGGTCGGAGCCGGCCCCCGGTTCGGTCATGGCGATGGCGGTGATGACCTCGCCGGTCACCATGCGCGGCAGATAGCGTTCCTTCTGCTCGGGCGAGCCGTATTTCTCGATGTACTCGGCCACGATGTCGGATTGCAGCGTGATGCCGGCCGACGACCCCGCATAGGCCAGTTCCTCGGCAACCACGGCGTTGTAGCCAAAATCGAGGCCCAGCCCGCCGTTCTCCTCCTTCACGGTCGGGCACAGCATGCCCGCCTCGCCGCAGGCGCGCCAGAACGGCCGATCGACCATGCTCTCCGTCTCGAACCGCTCCAGGTTGGGGATCAGCGCGCGGCTGAACACGCGGCGCACCGTGTCGCGGAACATGTCGTGGCTGTCGTCATAGGCGGCACGGAACGAGGTATTGAGCATGGTGGTCTCCCAGCGTGGTGCGTTCTGGTTGCTTCGATATAGAGGGCGGTGCCTCTTACGGGAAGGCCGTCATAGTCAGCCTGAACGCGCGCTACTGCAGTGATTCTATAATGGTTACGTTGGCGACGCCGCCGCCTTCGCACATCGTCTGCAGGCCGTACCGCTTGTTGCGCGCACGCAGGGCGCGCACCAGCGTCGTCATCAGCTTCGTGCCCGTGGCGCCCAGCGGGTGACCCAGCGCGATCGCGCCGCCGTTCACGTTCAGCCTCTCCGGGTCGGCCCTGGTATGGCCGAGCCAGGCCATCGGCACCGGCGCGAACGCCTCGTTGACCTCGAACAGGTCGATGTCGTCGATCCTCATGCCCGCACGCTGCAAAGCCTTGTCGGTCGCAAATAGCGGCTCCTCCAGCATGATCACCGGGTCGCCCGCCGTCACCGTCAGGTTCACGATGCGCGCCAGGGGCGTCAGCTTGTGCTCCTTTAGCGCCTTTTCGGAGACCACCAGCACCGCGCTCGCACCGTCACAGATCTGGCTCGACGTCGCCGCCGTGATCACGCCACCCTCCTGCAGCAGCTTCACCCCGGCCATCGATTCGGCCGAGGCGTCGTAGCGTATGCCCTCGTCGCGCTCGTGCACCGTCTCGGTGCCGTCGGGCAGCGTCACCGCCAGCGGCAGGATCTCGTCGCGGAACGCGCCGGCGAGCGTCGCCGCCGCCGCCTTCCGGTGGCTCTGCAACCCGTAAGCATCCAGGTCCTCGCGCGAGAACCCGTGCTTTTTGGCAATCATCTCCGCACCGCCGAACTGGCTGAAATTGGCCACCCCGAACCGCTCCAGCAGCGCCTTCGAGTTGGAATCGTACTGGCTGCCGGGAATG
This sequence comes from uncultured Acetobacteraceae bacterium, assembly GCA_964250355.1. GTDB lineage: Bacteria > Pseudomonadota > Alphaproteobacteria > Acetobacterales > Acetobacteraceae > BOG-908. The sequence continues at coordinate 10,066 of CAXUGD010000073.1, forward strand.
CGGGCCAGGCCCATCGGCGCGCGCGACATGCTCTCCACGCCGGCGGCAATGACCACGTCCTGCGTGCCCGACATCACCGCCTGGGCGGCGAACTGCAACGCCTGCTGGGACGATCCGCACTGCCTGTCAATCGTCACCGCGGGCACGCTGGTCGGCAGCTTGGAGGCGAGCACGGCGTTGCGCCCCACCTGCACCGATTGTTCGCCCGCCTGGGTCACGCACCCCATGATCACGTCCTCGATCACGGCGGGGTCCAGCCCGCTGCGGTCCACCACCGCGTCGAGCACGGCAGCACCCAGGTCAGCCGGGTGCATGCCGGCCAGCCGGCCGTTGCGGCGGCCGCCCGCCGTGCGCACCGCCTCCACGATGTAGGCTTCAGCCATTCTTACCCTCCCTGTTCAGGCCGCGACCCTGGCCCGCGTCACGCCGCCGAGGGCCTGCGCCGCGTAGCCGACCGCGGCGCCCATCGCGCTAGACTCGCTCGATGATGACGGCGGGCGCCATGCCGCCGGCCGCGCACATGGTCACCAGGCCGCGCTTGAGCTGGCGCCGCTCCAGCTCGTCGAGCATCGTGCCGATCAGCACCGCGCCGGTGGCCCCGATCGGGTGGCCGAGCGCGATGGCGCCGCCGTTCACGTTGACCTTGCTGCGGTCGAGCTTCAGGTCGCGGATGAACTTCTCGGCCACCACCGCGAAGGCCTCGTTGATCTCCCACAGGTCGATGTCGTCCACGGTCAGCCCCGCCTTTTCCAGCACTTTCCGCGCGGCAGGCACCGGCGCGTTCAGCATCAGCGTGGGGGAGTCGCCCACGTTGGCGTAGGCCACGATCCTGGCGCGCGGCGTCATGCCATGCTTCTCGGCATAGGCGGGCGAGGCGAGCAGCACGGCGGCCGAGCCGTCCACCACGCCCGACGAGTTGCCGGCATGGTGGATCGGCTCGAAGCGCAGGTCCGGATGACGCTCCTGGATGAGTTTGCGATAGGTGGTGCCATGCTCGTCAAGCGGTGCGTCGGCCATCGCACCGAAGGATGGCTTCAGCCCGGCCAGGCCCTCGGCGGTGGTGCCGGGGCGGGGGAACTCCTCGCGGTCGAGCGCGAGCGTGCCGTCCTCCCGGTGGACGGGCACCAGGCTGCGGTCGAAATGGCCGTGCTCGATCGCGTAGGCGGCGCGCTTCTGGCTTTCCAGCCCGAGCGCATCCACGTCCGCGCGCGTGATGCCCTCCAGCGCCGCGATCGCGTCGGCGCAGACGCCCTGGTGGGATTGCGGGTGGCTGGCCCGCAGGCGCGTGTTGCCCTTGTCCATGAAGGGCGGTCCGTTCAGCGGCAGCGTGCTGGTGAACGACATCATCTCCGTCCCGCCGGCGATCACCAAATCCTCCATGCCGGACATGATGCTGGCCGCGGCCAGGGTGACGGCGGTGATCCCGCCGCCGCAGAACCGGTCCAGCGTCACGCCGCTCGCCCTGATGTCGTAGCCGGCATCCAGCGCCGACATGCGGCCGATATCCGCACCCTGCTTATCGACCTGCGTGCTGGTGGACCAGATCACGTCGTCCACCTCGGCCGTGTTGAGGTGGTTGCGCTCCGCCAGCGCCTTCAGCACGGCGGCACCCAGATGCTGCGGGTGCATGTCGGCCAGCGCACCGCGGCCGATCTTGCCCACGCCGCGCGGCGTGCGGCAGGCATCGATGATGAGGGCGTCCGGCATGGCGTCTCCTTCTACTGGGAACGGAACGAGCGGCCTCGTAACCTGTCTTGCTGGGTTTAAGACCCGTGCCATGCAGGCCGTGGCGGGTCAATCGCACGGTCCGGCACGTGTCAGCCCAGTACGCCATCGGCCCGCAGCGCCGCGATACGGGCC
>CAXUGD010000074.1:0-11868 GCA_964250355.1 uncultured Acetobacteraceae bacterium
GGCCGGAATGGCCGCGCGCGCCTCCGCTGCGCTTGCCGCCACCCTATCGGCCTCGCCGTCTGCCGTGCGCGCCCAGCGGTCCACCCGCCGGGCCAGAACCTGCGTCAGCCCGGCCTGCGTGGCCGCGTAGCGGGCGAGGTGTGCCAGTGCCGCCGCGTGGAGCGAGCGCGCATCGGGCGCCGGACGCGGCGTGGTGCCGGGTTTACGCATGTCTGCCACAGACCGGCCTGCCCGGTGTCACACGGGCAGGGTGCGCTTGGACTGCCCTAGGCGCGGCACCGGCTGGATTTGCGGCAACCATGCGCGGCCGATTCGTGCGTGGCGGCCGAGGCGTGGGCGCGGGCGGACACGTGCTCCGTCCGGATAGCGGCCGCGGCACGGGCGCCATGGGCCGCGTGCTCCACCACGTGCAGGCTGCCGTGGTGCACGGAAAACGACGAGGAGGCCAGGTGCACCGAAGCATGCACGCCGCGTCCCTCCGGCGCCTCGGCAACCTCGACCGGTGCATATTGCGCGTGGGCTCCGTGCCGACGCTCGTTGCTGGCGTAGCGCACCGTCTGGTGCCCATGGCGTACGTGCACGGCGACCAGGATGTGGCGCGGGGCGTAGCGGGGGCCGGCCGGTATTTCGTCGGGCAGCTGGTTGACCGCGTATTGCTCGGCCGGGGAACGCGATTGCGGCCATTCGCCCCGTATATAAGGTGCGATCATCGCGACGTAGCGCCGCGTCTCGGCGGGCAGCGGCCGGTTGTGCACCAGGTAGTCCTCCAGCCGTGCCGGGCCGCCGTTATAGGCGGCCAGCATGCCGGGGCTGCCGAACGCATCGTACATCTCGCGCAGGTAGGCGGTGCCGGCCAGGATGTTGTTGTGCGGATCGAACGCGTCGTCCGTCAGGTTGTAGCGCGCCCGCACCTCGTCGTAGGTGGCGGGCATCAGCTGCATCAGGCCCATGGCGCCGACCGGCGAGGTGACCAGCACGCCGCTGGCGCGGAACTGGTGACCGCCCGATTCGACCCGCATCACCTCGCGCACCCAGCGTTCCGGCACGTCGAACCGCTTGGAGGCCTCTTCGATATAGGGCCGCCACGGATCTTCGGGCGGCCCGGGCGGCGTGTAGCTGGGTTTTGCCCTTGCGATGTAGGTGGCGGCTTCCTGTGTGGCCGTCATTGGCGCGCTGGGGTGGCTGCCGGCGCAGGCGGATAGCAGGGCGGCGCCGGCCAGGCAGGTTGCCGCCCGCAGCAGCGTTGCGGGAGTGGAGGTAGCCTTGCCAGTGCCGTGCATCCGCTGCGCTACTCCGTGCCAGGGTGTCCACCGAGTACACCCGATTGTGATCGGTTGTCTCGGGAACTGAAAAACTACCCTCAACCCCTTAACCGCGCCTGAAGCCCGGAGCAAGCAGGGAATACGTAACAGGCGAAATTGGCCGCGACCATCCCGCCATGCACGCCGTGCACACGAGCGTTGCAATCCTGCCACAGCGTTGCTGGTATCGTGATTTGCCCCACCCTTTCGGGTTTCCTCCGGTCACGGAGAGGTTATCGTGCCGCTGTGAATGTTACATTCGGGTATCTGCACGCGATCCGGCGTACGCCGTGACTTTCTGGCCCAGGCCATCAGGGGGACTTCTCGTTGACATTTCGTCTCAAGCTTGCCGGATCGGCCGCGGTTATAGCGCTGTTCCAGGGCATGCCCGCTTCCACCGCCGTGGCGCAGACAGCGCCGGCCGGCTCCACATCGGCGCAAGCCTGCGCGCCCGGCGACCTCGCGTGCCAAGCGCAAAACCACAGCGTGTCCACATCGGCTGGAAGCGCGCCGGAGGCGAGTGGCGCTAACTTGGCTCCGCCGGCCGGCACCAAGCCCGAAAACATCGTGGTGACCGGTTCGCGGTTGAAGCACAGCGACGTCACCTCCGAGTCACCGGTGACTATCGTGACGGCTGCACAGATCCAGCACACCGGCGCGCAGACCATCGAGGACGTGTTGCGGACGTTGCCGGCTGTCGGCACCGGCGGCATCTACTCCACCACCAACAACGGCGGCGAGGGCGCGTCCTGCGTCGATCTTCGCAACCTGGGCGTGGCACGCACCCTGATCCTGGTAAACGGCAAACGCTTTCCGCAGTCCGAAGGATCCACCTTCTCCTGCGTGGACCTCGACAACATTCCAGTCGCGTTGGTCGAACGTATCGACATCCTGAAGGACGGCGCGTCCGCCATATACGGCGCCGACGCGGTGGCCGGCGTGATCAACATCATCACCAAGACGAATTTCTCCGGCACGACATTCACCGCCAATGGCGGGCTCGCCACGGAGGGCGGCGACCGCACCGGCGATATCAGCTTCACCACCGGCACCAATTTCGACCGCGGCAACATCACCGTAAGCGGCGGCTATGAAAATCGTGAACCGATCGTGCAGACGGATCGGAGCTGGGCGCATTACGTGGAGACGTCCAACCAAAAAGGGTCATCGACCAAGCCCGACGTGAACGGCGTCGTCGGCGGCGAAATCGGTTCCGGCATACCCTTGGGTGGCCGGGTCTTCGGCAGCCCCAACACGGACAGCTACTACAGCGCCAACTACCAGGGCTTGGGCGGCCGCCTGGGAACCGGCGGTGCAGGGTCGAAGAGCTTCAGCAACGCGACAGACCGCTTCAACTGGGGCGACTACACGTATCTGGCGTCCTCGCTAGAGCGCTGGAACATTTCTTCGACCGCAAATTACGAGATCACGCCGGAGATCAACTTTTACGCCACAGGCTACTATACCCATAAGCGCACCCAGCAGCAGCTGGCGCCCGATCCGGTGACCAGCGCCTACCCTGGCAACCCGACTGCGACGGACATCGTCATCCCAGCCGGCAACCCGTTCCTGCAGGCGTTGGAGACGGAGGCCGGCTTCACGCCCGGTCCGAGCGACGCCATTCTGTACAAGCGCTTCGGCGAACTGGGCTCGCGCGATTACATCCAGAATAACGATACGTTCAACATCGTCACCGGCGTGAAGGGCGACTTGGCCTACGGCTGGAGCTACGACGCGTTCTTCAACTACGGCCGCTCCACCAAGCAGGAGGTCGAGACGAACATCGTCAACACCAATCGCCTCGAGCAGGAACTCGGCTTCCAGCCGACTAACACGAGCAACGATCCCCTTGGAGCTTACTACGCCAACGGCGACCTGTTCCAAGGCACGCCACCCAACCCGATCATCAACGCAAACGGTACTCCGCAGGGCTACGCTCCTGGCGTCGTCAACGATGCGGGTATCTACAACCCGAACGTATGCAACCCCCTTACTGGATGCTCGCTGGCCAATCCCTTCGGCAAGAACGGCCTGACTGCCGCGCAGGCCGCCTATATCCGGGTCAACAACAACCAGCAGACACAGTACACCCTGCGCCAGTGGGGCGGCAGCCTGACCAACAACGACATCTACGAACTGCCGTACGGCCCGCTCGGGGCGGTGATCGGTGCCGAGCATCGCTCGGAAGCCGGCTCCTACACGCCGGACTCGCTCGTGCTCGCTGGCGAGACGGCCGACCCGCCCGTGAACCCCACGCGCGGCGGCTTCGATACGACCGAGGTCTATGGCGAGTTGCGGATCCCTATCCTGAAGGATCTGTTCTTGGCCAAGGACCTGCACGTGGACGTGTCCGGCCGTTTCTCGCACTACAACACGTTCGGCGACGCGGAGACCTGGAAGGTTTCGGGCAACTACTCACCCACCGCGGACCTGCGTTTCCGTGCCACCATCGGCACCGCCTTTCGTCAGCCGACCATCAACGACCTGTACGGCGGCGGCACCGTCAGCTACAACACCGCCGGTGACCCCTGCACCGCTCCGACCAACGCCAACGCCATCGCCAACTGCAAACGGCAGGGCGCGCTGGGCATAGCCAACGTGAACGGCCAGGTACCGACGCTGGAGTTCTTCGGCAATCCGCTGCTGCAGCCGGAAACGGCGCGGACCTACACCATCGGGACGGTGTTCACGCCCACCTTCATCCCGCGGCTGTCGGCAACCGTCGATTACTACCACACGAGGATCAACAACAGCATCGGCTCGCTCGATACCGGCACCATCCTGACCGACTGCTACAACAGCACGAACCTCAGCAGTCCGCTCTGCGGCGCCATCACGCGCCTGGCCGGAACGAACCAGCTGGCGCTGGTGAACTCGCCCACCCAGAACCTGGGCGAGACGAGAGAGGACGGCCTCGACCTCGGGCTGAACTACTCCTACGTGCTGCCGAACGGCATCGGCACGCTGAGCCTCAGCAACGACTTCGAGTTCCTGTTCGCCTACCTGTTGCAGACCGGCAAGAACTCTCCCTTCCTGCAGTTTGCGGGCCAGGTGGTGCCGGGCGGCATCCCAGGCACCGCAGGGTCTGAAGCCCTGCCGAGGCGGCGCGACAACCTGTCGATTAGCCTGGCGCACCTTCCGTTCAACTTCGGCTATCGCATGCGCTACATCAGCGGCATGAGCCTGGATTACTATAACAGCGTGAACGGCTTCAGCCCGGCCATCGTCAACAACACCCCCGAAGTGTTCTACCACGACCTCTATGTCAGCTACGACTGGCGCAACATCTCCACCACCATCGGCGCCGACAACATCGGCGACAGGCACCCGCCGCTGGTACCCGATGGCGAGAGCAACACCGCGACCAGCATCTACGACGTGGTCGGGCGTTTCGTTTACATCAAGACGACGTTTAAGTTCTGACGCCTGGCTTTTCCGGCCAAGAACGGGATACATGCAGGGGGTTGCGGCAACGCAGCCCCCTGCATGTATCGAACACGGAGGAGCCCATGATGCGCAAGCTGGCGACCGGCGCCCTGATCCTGGCCTGCGCCGCAATTTTGGGCTGCGTCGATCCTGCGCACTCGCGTTTCGCCAGCAAGGGACCCTGCGAGGTCTCTGTCGGCAGCCACTTTTGCACCGGCGGGGACCCCGATGAGGGGTCTGCCATGACCAATAACCCCGATCCCGCCTTGCGGCAGTTCCCGGGCACTTTCAGCGGCGGCGGCGGCCGATAGCCCATCCGCCACGCGGCTTTTCAGAAGTCGCACGTGCCCCTCACCCAGCCCTCTCCCGAGGGGAGAGGGCTTTCTCAGCTGTAATCACTGCTCCCTCTCCCTCTGGGAGAGGGTCGGGGTGAGGGTGGGTGTTCAGCAAGCAGCCGCACGACGTCCTGCAAGACGCCGTCCTGGTTCTGCAGCATCTCGTTGTTCCAGAAGCGCACAACACGCCAGCCCTCCGCGGTCAGCCACGCGGTCCTGCGCGCATCGTCTGTGCTGTCGGCGTGCTGGCCGCCATCGATTTCTGGGATCAGGCGTGATGCCACACAGGCGAAGTCGGCAACGTAAGGTCCGACTGGGTGCTGGCGGCGGAACTTCGCGCCTGCCAACTGGCGGTCGCGCAAGACACGCCACAAACGCTGTTCGGCCAGCGTCGGCGTCCGTCGCAACGCGCGGGCGGTGTCGGTCGTCCGAGCCGGCGTCAACTGACCCTCATCTGTACTCTGACGCGATCCTCACCATGCGTTGGAACGGTCGATGGCGGGAAGCGGTCGCGTAGGCCCTCACCCAACCCTCTCCCGGAGGGAGAGGGCTTCTGCTCGCCTGGATGCTCGATGGTGAAGCGACATGCTAACCGTCAGTGCACCCTCTCCCTTTGGGAGAGGGCAGGGTGAGGGTCAGCTCGCAGCCCTGCCGCCATAAGGCTTTCCTTGCCCGGCCGGGCCGGCTACGACGAAAACCGGTATTCGGGCGTGGTGCGTTCGGAACAATGAAGGTTTGGGCTGAATGCGTGGCGGAGGCCCGGGTTGACACAGCCCGACAGCGGCGCGGATGAGAGGGCGGGAAGACTCACGGCGGACATGCACCCGTTGAACCAAGCTGACCCTTCCCAGGCCGCGCTTGCCGATGCCCGTCTTTGGCTGTCCAGCCGTCCCGATCTGGCCGCCGGGCAGGCCGAAGCGGTGCTTAAGACTTCGCCGGGACATGTCGAGGCGCTGCTCATCCTCGGCGCGGCCTATCGCCAACAAGGCCAGCTGATCGAAGCCCTGGCGCTCCACAAACCGCTGGTCCGTACCCGCCCGGACGACGCCGAAGCGCAATTCGAGTGGGCCGCTACACAGGCCGCCATGGGGTTGGTCCAGCCGGCCATCGACTCGCTTCGCCACGCCACACGGCTCGGACCGCAGCACCCGTCCGCGTGGCGCCTGCTCGGCAGCCTGCTGCATCGGCAGGGCGAGCCGGCGCAGGCTGACGCGGCGTTCCAGCAGCAGGTGCGCCACGCGCTGCGCGACCCGGTGCTGGCCGAGGTGGCCCGCGCCGTTGATGCGGACAACATGGAAGGCGCGGAGCGAGCGTTGCGCGCCCGCCTGGCCCAGGTGCCGGACGACGTCGCCGCGCGGCGCATGCTGGCCGATATCCGCCTGCACCACCGCGACTACGCCGGCGCCGAGGCGCTGGCGGCACGCTGCCTGTCGCTGGCCCCTAGCCTGACGCCGGCGCGGCTGACCCTGGCCGCCGCCCTGCTCTATCAGGGCCAGACGGTCGCCGCCCGGCCGCAGGTGGAGCGGCTGCTCGCCGACTACCCCGGCGACCCGCGCGTGCAGGTCATCCACGCGTCCTACCTCGCCATGACCGGCGCCCCCCCCGGGGCGGGGGCGGGCGAACCCCCCCGCCGGCGCGCGACCGCCCCGGGGCGGTCGATCTCTACCGCGCCGTGCTGCGCGCGCATCCGGACGAGCCGAACACCTGGCTTCGGCTAGGCCACGTGCTGCGCACCGCCGGCCGCGCCACCGAGGCGGTGGACGCCTACCGGCAGGCCGCGGCCCTGCGACCCTGGCTGGGCGACGCCTACTGGAGCATGGCGAATCTCAAGACGGACGTGTTCACGCCGGCCGAGATCGACACGATGCGGGCGCAGGCGGCCCGCGACGGCGTCTCCGACGAGGACAGGGTGGCGCTGGACTACGCGCTGGGCAGCGCGCTGGAACGCAGGGGAGAGTACGAGGCGTCGTTCCGCCACTACGCCGCCGGCGCGCGCGTGCAGCGGCGCGGCATCGAGTACAGCGCGGAGGCCACCAGCGCGCTGGTCACGCGTTCGACCGCTCTCTTCAGCCCCGCCTTCTTCGCTGCGCGCACGGGCGGCGCGCCGGACGCGGCGCCGGTCTTCGTCGTGGGCCTGCCACGCTCCGGCAGTACCCTGGTGGAGCAGATCCTAGCCAGCCACAGCCAAGTTGAGGGCACGTCCGAACTGCGCGCCATCAGCCTGATCGCCGCCGAGCTCGGCTGGGACGGGGGCGACGACCGCTACCCGGGCACCCTGGCCGCGCTGACGCCAGCCGACCGCGCGGCGCTGGGCCGGCAATACATCGAACGCACACGGCAGCACCGGCTGACCGGCCGGCCGTTCTTCATCGACAAGATGCCCGATAACTTCCTGCATGCCGGGCTGATCCACCTGATCCTCCCGAACGCGAAGATCATCGACGTGCGGCGTCACGCGATGGCTGCCTGCTTCGCCGCCTTCAAGCAGCTTTTTGCCCGCGGAACTTTGTTCTCCTACGATTTGCACGAGCTTGGCCGCTACTACCGCGACTACCAGCGGCTGATGACGCATCTCGACGAGGTGCTGCCAGGCCGCGTGCACCGCGTGCGCTACGAGGATCTGGTGGAACACACCGAGCGGGAGGTGCGGCGCCTGCTCGACTATTGCGGCCTGGCGTTCGAGCCCGCCTGCCTGCGCTTCCACGAGACCGCGCGCGACGTGACCACCGCCAGCTCCGAGCAGGTGCGCCGGCCGATCTTCCGCGACGCTCTGGACCATTGGCGCCACTACGAGCCCTGGCTGGGTAAGCTGCGGGCTGCCTTGGACAGCCCGGCCGCCTAGCGCGGCGGCCCGGTACGGCCCCGCGTCACAGGCGGCCCGGGCCGGGTAGCCTACTCCGTATCGGCCGGATGCGAGATTTGCCGCTCCTGGTCGTGCAGGCTTTCCAGCTGCTGGTGCTTTTCGGCCGCCTCCGCCAGCTGCTGCGGCGTTAGCACCTGGCGGATCTGGAGCGCGCTGGCCAAGCGTTGCTCCTCGAGCTGGGCGCGCAAGGCCTGCTCCTGCTGCATCAGCGGCGCCAGGTCGGCCTCGCTCACGCTGCCCGGCGCCAGCAGACGCGCCATGATCTGTTCGTGCACGCCGCGCATCTGCTGAAATCCAGACTTGGCCTGTGCCCAGCCGGCCTGCTCGATCTTTCGAATCTCTGCCTTCTGCGCATCGGTCATCGCCACGCCGCGGAACAGCTCGTCCTCGCCATGGTGCCCGCGCTCGCCCGGGTCGGCGGAGGCGGCGGAGACGAAACCAAGAAGGGCGGTGGCCAGCAGCATTGAAGAGAGACGCATGTCGTGTCCTTTCGCCAAGATTGAGCACGCGACCATACGTCATTCGCGGCGGCCGCCTATGGGCGCAGACGTGACGAAAGATGACAGGGAGGTTGCTTGCCCCAGGGGTGTTGCCAACGAAAAGGGCCGCACCTTGCGGCACGGCCCTGTTCGCCTCGGCGGCAAGTCTCAGAAGCGCGCCGTCACGGTGAAGAAAACGCTGAACGGCTCGCCCGGGATGCCATCGGCAAACTGCGGCGAGCAGTTATACTGGCTTCCGACAGGGTTGGCTCTTGTCGGCGAACAGGCGGACGGCGAGACTTGCCTGTAGTAATACTGGAAGAAGCGCTGGTCGAACAGGTTCTGGATGTTCAAGTCGAACTTCAGCCGCTTGACGACCGGCATGAAGGGTGTTGGCAGCGTGTAGTTCAGATCGAGGTTGAACACTGCGAACGGTGAGATGCCGCCATGCGGGTCATAGACGGTGGCACCTGACAACTGGCTGAACCGGGTGCAGGCAGGCGCCGGGTTGGCACCCTGGCACCCGGTATAGGGTGAGCCCGGTATGGCCGCCGTGCCGGGCAGCGCCACGCCGATATTGGGTGTAAGCCCGGGGAACGTCGCCACGTTCGCATCACCCGAGATGTCGTACGTGGTGTATTGGTGCCCCGTGTAGGTCCCGCTGAAACGGGCATCGAATGCATCCCCATCCCGAAGCAGGCTCTTGTGGCCGTAATCCACGCCGAAGGTGGACAGCCAGTCCGGAATGCCTGTCACCGGGGCGCCTTTCAGGGCGATACCATACTGATCCTCGGCGACGGTCGCGAAGGCGAAGTTGCTTTTCAGGTATTTCGCCAACTCGTGGGAAAAGTTGCCGAACAACTGGATGTCCGGCGTGATCTGGTACTGCGCTGCACCTTCTACGCCCTTGAACTCGCGTTGCCCGTTATCGTTGTAGATGTTCTGGCCAATCGTGGGGCCCGACTCCGATGTGTAGAATCCGAAGTCGCGATCCACCTTCTGGTAGAAGTAATCGACGGACAACACCAGGTTGGAGGTGATGTATTTCGCACCGCCCTCATACAGGTGCACGATGGAGGCGTTTGGCGGCGCTCCTGCCGCGTTCGGGCTGAAATCGGTTACGGGCGCGAACAGTGCGGACTGCCCGGTGCTGCCGTAGACGCTCAGGCCCTTGAGCGCGGGCACGATCTTGTCGAAGTCGTAGGACACGTTGAAGAACGGAAGCCACTCGCGATTGTACTTTGTAGACTTGAAGTTTACGTAGCCGTTGGCTGCAAAGTCGAAGATGGCACTCTGTTTGAGGCTGGAATACGTGGTCTGTAGCGTGCCGCCCGGGGTAATGTGCAGCGTGTTGTCGAGTAGGTCGATTTTGTCCTGGATGTAGCCTTGCGCAATCGTGCGCTGAACGCCACCGTCGAAACCGCCGCCGAAGATGTTGTCGAGATTGCCGGCCGTCTGCGGCACGTTGAAGGTCCCGCCGAAATAGGCGCGGTCGGAAGGTGCTGTCTCCTTGGCGAACAGGCCGCCGATCTTTACGGTGTTGGCGATGCCGTAGATCTCGGGCGCGATGTAGGTTACCCGCGGCTGGATGCCATAGGTCTGGGCTTCATGGACCACCAACTCGCCGTTCAAGCCACAGGGTGCAACGCCGCCCGCGGCAGCGTACTGCGCGACGTAGGAGGCGGGGCAGTTCGGTGAACCTGGCGGATAGGCGGCCAATGGGTTGTAGGGATAAACGCCGGCTTTGTAGTTGAGGTTGCCAGGACCGTAATAGGCGCCGTAGTTGAAGCCAGCCGGCGTGTTCAGGAACGGCGCCGCCCCGTCCACGGCGTAGGGGTTGAAATCACCGAAGGGCGGGCTTGCCGCCAACGCGCCGAACGTCGTCGAAGCGGCGTCGTTATGCAGGTAGAAGGCGGTGAGGCCGACGTTGAGGTTGTCGTTGACGTAGGTGTCGTCCTTCATGATCACGGTCAGGTAATCATTGCTTTCGAAGGCGGCGGAAACGTTGGTAGGGTAGTTGCTGAACCGCCCGTTCTGGTTGAGGTAGGGAACCGGCACCGGTTCGGTCTGGATGTAGCCGTTGCCGGTATTGTAAAGCACCGTCGTTTGGAACTTAGAAAGCCCGTCGTCATAGGGCTTGTCGAACGCGAACTCCATCTCGTTCTCGCGGTTGCCCGTGTAGTCGATGAAGCCGGCACTTTGCAGGTTCTTGTAGTTCAGCAGCACCTTGGGCGCGTTGTCTCCCGTGCCCAGCGGGCCGTCGAGCGATCCGGAGTTCACCTCGAAACCTTCGGTATATGTCTGGAACGACCCCACGCTGCCGAACACATCGACGTAGAAATCGTTTGTCGGCCGCTTGGTGTTGTAGGCGATCGTGCCGCCGATCGTGCCGAACGTGTTCTTGTCGGGGTATGCGATGCCGGGGTAGATCGAAACGCCACTGATCTGTCCAAGCGTGAAGATGCCGCCGATGTTGTTTTCGATAGATGACGATCCAGGCGCCAGCAGGTCCTGCGTGGGCACGTCATCGAGCGTTGAAGCCGTCTCCAGCCCGCGGGCGCCGCGAATGGTCAGCTCCGGCGCGCTGTCGCCGATGCCCTGCTGATAGACGTAGATCGACGGTGCCTGGCGCAGCAGTGTGGAAGGGCTGCCGGACACGCCGACCTGTTGTATCTGGCGCTGGCCCAACTCGGTCACCGCCGACGGTGAGTTCTTTTCTTTCAGCAGGCGCCGCTGTGCTTTCACGATGATGTTTTCGGCGGCGCCACGGCTCACGTCGGGTGGAATGGCCTGGGCGGGCGTCTCGCCACGGGGCGGCACGCCGCTGGAACTCGGCGCACGGGTCGGTAACGTTTCCTGCGCGAGCCGCACATCCGGCACGCTTTGCGCTCCAGCCCGAGAGGTGGAAGCCAGCCCGCACGCAACCACGCAGGCCGAAAGCATCAGGCGCTGTCTGGATGTTATCATCTGTCCCGCCATGTCGATCACCGGTCTCCAAGATCGGGCCGGCAAACGGATTGCACCGGCCCGAGATGTGTCCGGAAGCGGGCTGTCCGCCTTGGCCCGGAGCTGATACTCGACAGTGCAAGTATGCGGCGGCGCAGCACAACGCCTTATCGGTAGCTGTCACACAACCGCACTTGCGTTGTGATCACGCGGCAACACCTCGATACGAGGTGCGTGTTCCGGACGTACAGCAAGACGGGCCCGCCGCGGGGGGGGCCGGCGGGCGCCCCGCCGGGACGGCCGCCCCGGCCAGGGCCGGGAGCCGGGCAGTGCGGGGCGGCCCGGTGGCGCCGCTCGGCCCGGACGGGGTTCCGAGCGGCTTCCGCAAGGGCGCGGCAGCTGGCCGCGTCGCGGTCGGGCGTCTCGGCCTGGCGGGGGATGCGCAGGCCGACCTCACCGTCCACGGCGGGCCCGACAAAGCCGTCTACGTCTACCCCGAGGCCCACTACGCCTGGTGG
>CAXUGD010000075.1:0-11847 GCA_964250355.1 uncultured Acetobacteraceae bacterium
TCACTGGCCAACGTGGTGGTGCAGACGCAGATCAGCGGCGTGCTGCAGGCGGTCGGCTTCCACGAGGGCCAGATCGTCCGCAAGGGCGACTTCCTGGCGCAGATCGACCCGCGGCCGTATCAGGCGTTGCTGGACCAGGCACGCGGCACCCTGGCGCACGACCAAGGTCTGCTTCGCCAGGCGGAGACCGATGCGCGGCGCTACGCCCTGTTGCAACGCCAGGACAGCATCGGCCGCCAGCAGGCCGAAGACCAGCAATTCGTGGTGCAGCAGTACCAGGGCAGCGTCGCCGCCGACCAGGGCGCGATCGAGACCCAGCAGGTCAACCTCGCCTTTTGCCGCATCACCGCGCCGATCGACGGGCGCGTCGGCCTGCGCCAGGTCGATGCCGGCAACTATGTTACGCCGGCGCTGGCCAACGGCATCGTCGTGGTCACCCAGCTGGACCCGATCAGCGTCATCTTTCCGCTGCCGGAGGACGACGTGCCGGCGATCCAGGCGCAGCTGGCCGCGGGCGTCCCGATGCAGGCGGTGGCCTTCGACCGCAGCAACACGACGCAGCTGGCCACCGGCACGCTGGAGACGATCGACAACCAGATCGACACCACTACCGGCACGGTGCGGCTGCGCGCGCTGTTCGCAAACCCCGGCGCCAAGCTGTTTCCCAACCAGTTCGTCAACGTCAAGCTGATCATCAACACGGTGCACGGCGCGGTCACCGTGCCCAACGCGGCGCTGCAGACCGGTGCGCCCGGCAGCTTCGTCTATGCCGTGCAGCCGGACAGCACGGTGGCCGTGCGGGTCGTGAAATTGGGCGTGGCCGATGCGGGCAAGACGCAGGTGCTGAGCGGCCTGGCGGTGGGCGACCGGGTGGTGGTGGACGGTGCCGACCGCCTGAAGGATGGCGCCCGCGTGGTGCTGCCGGGCAGCAAGCCCCAGGGCGGCCCGCCGGACGGCAGCGCGGCGCACCAGCACCGTCACCGCCATGCAGGGGCAGACGGCAGCTAGCATGGGTCCGTCCGCCCTGTTCATCCTCCGCCCGGTAGCCACCACGCTGCTGATGCTGGCGCTGCTGCTGGTGGGCCTGATCGCCTACCAGTATCTGCCTCTCTCCGCCCTGCCGGAGGTGGATTATCCGACCATCCAGGTGCAGACCTTCTACCCCGGTGCCAGCCCGGAGGTGATGACCAGTTCGGTCACGGCACCGCTGGAACGCCAGTTCGGCGAGATGCCGGGCCTGAACCAGATGAGCAGCCAGAGTTCGGCCGGCGCCTCCGTCATCACCCTGCAGTTCGGCCTCGACCTGTCCCTGGACGTGGCCGAGCAGGAGGTGCAGGCGGCGATCAACGCGGCCGGCAACCTGCTGCCGTCGGACCTGCCGGCGCCGCCGATCTACGCCAAGGTGAACCCGGCCGACGCGCCGGTGGTCACCCTGGCGCTTACCAGCCGCACCATGGCGCTGACCCAGATCGAGGACCTGGCGGAGACGCGCCTCGCCCAGAAGATCAGCCAGATCGACGGGGTGGGGCTGGTCTCGATCTCCGGCGGCCACCGCCCCGCGGTGCGCGTGCAGGCCAACCCCCGTGCGCTGGCCGCCATCGGGCTGAACATCGACGACCTGCGCACCACCATCGGCAACCTCAACGTCAACACGCCCAAGGGCAATTTCGACGGCCCGGCACAGGCCACCACCATCAACGCCAACGACCAGCTGCCCGACGCGAAGGCCATGGCCGGCGCCATCGTCGCCTACCGCAACGGCGCGCCGGTCCACCTGACGGACGTGGCCACGATCGTGCAGGGATCGGAGAACGACCGGTTGCAGGCGTGGATGAACCGCACCCCGGCGGTGATCCTGAACGTGCAGCGCCAGCCCGGCGCCAACGTCATCGCCGTGGTCAACCGTATCTCCGCCCTGCTGCCCAAGCTGCAGGTGTCGCTGCCGGCGGCGTTGCAGGTGACGGTGCTGACCGACCGCACCACCACGATCCGCGCCTCGGTGGCCGACGTGGAGTTCGAGCTCGCCTTGGCCATCGGCCTGGTCGTGCTGGTGATCTTCGTGTTCCTGCGCCGGCTGCCGGCGACGCTGATCCCCAGCCTGTCGGTGCCGCTCTCGCTGGTGGGCACGCTGGCGGCCATGTACCTGTGGGGCTTCTCGCTCGACAACCTCTCGCTGATGGCGCTGACGATCGCCACCGGCTTCGTCGTGGACGATGCGATTGTGATGATCGAGAACATCGATCGCTACATCGAGATGGGCGAGCCGCCGCTGGAGGCGGCGCTCAAGGGCAGCCAGCAGATCGGCTTCACGATCATCTCGCTGACCGTCTCGCTGCTGGCCGTGCTGATCCCGCTGCTGTTCATGGGCGACGTGGTGGGCCGGCTGTTCCATGAGTTCGCCATCACGCTCGCGGTCACGATCGTGATCTCGGCTGTGGTTTCCCTGACGCTGGTGCCGATGCTGTGCGCGCGCCTATTGCGCCACCAGCGGCCGGAGGAGCAGGGCCGCTTCGCGCGCTGGGCCGAGCGGGCCACCGACCGCGTGATCGACCGTTACGGCGCTGCGCTGGACTGGGTGCTGGACCGCCAGGCGATGACGCTGCTGGTGGCCAGCGCGACGGTGGCCTTGACGGCGTTCCTGTACGTCGTGATCCCCAAGGGTTTCTTCCCGGTGCAGGATACCGGGCTAATCCAGGGCATCAGCGCGGCCGCCCCCTCGGCCTCCTACGCTGCGGTGTCGCGCGGTCAGCAGGCGCTGGCCGACGCCATCCTGCGCGATCCCGACGTGGTCAGCCTGTCGTCCTTCATCGGCATCGACGGCACCAACACCACGCTGAACGCCGGGCGTTTCCTGATCAACCTGCGCCCCCGCAGCGAGCGCAGCGCCAGCGCCGGCGCGGTCATCCGCCGCGTGCAGCAGGCAGTCACCGGCGTGCCGGGCATGGCGCTCTACATGCAGCCGGTGCAGGACCTCTCGATCGACGCCACCGTCAGCGCCACGCAGTACCAGTTCGTGCTGGAGAATGCCGACGCGTCCGCCTTCGATGCCTGGGTGCCCAGGCTGCTGGATAGCCTGCGCGCCATCCCGTCGATCACCGACGTGGCCAGCGACCGCCAGGCCAACGGCCTGGCCGCCGACGTCACCATCGACCGCGCCACGGCTGCGCGCTTCGGCATCACACCGGCCACCGTCGATAACGCGCTCTACGACGCGTTCGGCCAGCGCATCGTCTCGACCATATTCACCCAGTCCAACCAGTACCGCATCATCCTGGAAGCCGAGCCGGCGGTGCAGCGCTCGCTGGCCAACCTCGATGCGCTTTATCTGCCCTCGTCCACCGCGGCGAGCGGGCAGGTGCCCCTCAGCGCCTTTGTGCACGTCACCACCCGCGCCGCTCCCCTGGTGGTCAGCCACCTGGGGCAGTTCCCGTCCACCACCATCAGCTTCAACCTGGCCCCTGGCGCCTCGCTCGGCGCCGCGGTGGGGGCGATCCAGCGGGCCGAGCACGACGTGCACCTGCCGGACAGTTTCCTCACCGCCTTCCAGGGTGCCGCGGCCGCGTTCCAGAGCGCGCTGGGCAACGAGCTGTACCTGGTTCTGGCGGCGGTGGCAGCGATGTACATCGTGCTGGGCGTGCTCTACGAGAGCTTCGCCCACCCCGTCACCATCCTGTCCACCCTGCCCTCGGCCGGCATCGGCGCGCTGCTGGCGCTGATGGCGGTGGGATCGGACCTCGACATCATCGGAATCATCGGCATCGTGCTGCTGATCGGCATCGTGAAGAAGAACGCGATCATGATCGTCGACTTCGCGCTGGTGGCCGAGCGCGAGGACGGGTTGGCGCCGCGCGCGGCGATCCACCGTGCCAGCACCCTGCGCCTGCGGCCGATCCTGATGACCACCTTTGCCGCCCTGTTCTCCGCCCTGCCGCTGATGCTGGGCTCCGGTACCGGGTCCGAGTTGCGCCGGCCGCTGGGGCTGGCCATCTTCGGCGGCCTGATCGTGAGCCAGGTGCTGACCCTGTTCACCACGCCGGTGATCTACCTGCTGTTCGACCGGATCGCGCTGAGGTTCGGCCCGCGCAGTGCCGCCGAAGGCCCGGCGCACGCGTGAACATCTCCGCACCCTTCATCGGCCGGCCGATCGCGACCACGCTGCTCACCCTCGGCATCGCGCTGGCCGGCATCTTCGCCTACGTGCAGCTGCCGGTCTCGCCGCTGCCGCAGGTCGATTTCCCGACGGTGTCGGTGCAGGCGACCCTGCCCGGCGCCAGCCCCGACACGGTCGCCACCTCGGTCGCGAGCCCCTTAGAGCGCCACCTGGGCCAGATCGCCGACGTGACGGAGATGACCTCGCAAAGCTCGGTGGGCCAGACGCGCATCACCCTGCAATTCGGCCTGAATCGCAACATCGATGGGGCGGCGCGCGACGTGGAGGCGGCCATTAACGCGGCCCGCGCCGACCTGCCCGCCGCCCTGCGCGCCAACCCGACCTATCGCAAGGTGAACCCGGCCGACGCGCCGGTGATGATCATCGCACTCACCTCGAAGACGCTGACGCAGGGCCAACTCTACGACTCTGCGGCGACCGTGCTGGAACAGAAGCTGTCGCAGATGCCGGGTGTGGGCGAGGTCGATGTCAACGGCTCGGCCTTGCCGGCCGTGCGCGTGGAGCTGAACCCCGGCGCGCTGTTCCATTACGGCATTGGGCTGGAAGACGTGCGCGCCGCCCTCGCATCGGCCAACGCCAACGCGCCCAAGGGGGCGATCGAGCAGGGCGGCCAGCATTTCCAGCTCTACACCAACGACCAGGCGCCGCACGCGGCCGATTATCGCCCGCTGGTGGTGGCCTATCGCAACGGCGCCGCCGTCCGCCTGACGGACGTGGCCGAGGTGGCCGATAGCGTGGAGGACCTGCGCAACGCGGGCCTGTTCAACGGCCAGAACACGGTGGTGCTGATCGTGTTCCGCCAGCCCGGTGCCAACATCATCTCCACCGTGAACGGCATACGCGCGGTCCTGCCGCGGTTGCAGGCCTCGCTGCCCGGCGGCACGGACGTGTCCGTCGCCATCGACCGCACGCCCACGGTGCGCGCCTCCTTAAACGACACGCAGCGCACGCTGGTGATCGCGATCTGCCTGGTGATCGCCGTCGTGTTCGTCTTTCTGGGCAGCGCGCGCGCCACGCTGATCCCGGCGGTGGCCGTGCCGGTCAGCATCATCGGCACCTTCGCCGCGATGTACCTGCTGGGCTTCAGCCTGGACAACCTCTCGCTGATGGCGCTGACGATCTCCACCGGCTTCGTCGTCGATGACGCGATCGTGGTGCTGGAGAACATCGCGCGTCACATGGAGGACGGCATGGGGCGCATGCAGGCGGCCCTGCTCGGCGCGCGCGAAGTGGGATTCACCGTGCTGTCCATCAGCACATCGCTGGTGGCCGTGTTCCTGCCGATCCTGCTGATGGGCGGCATCGTGGGACGGCTCTTCCGCGAGTTCGCGCTGACCCTGTCGCTCGCCATCGTCGTCAGCCTGGCCATCTCGCTCACCACCACGCCCATGATGTGCGCGCTGTTTCTCCGTGTGGAGAGCAAGACGTCCCGCGGCTGGTTCTTCCGCCATACCGAGGCGGGTTTTGCGCACATGCAGCGCTTCTACGAGCGAACCCTGGCCTGGTCGCTCGATCGCGCGCTGCTGGTGGCGGCCGTGCTGTTCGCCACCGTCGTCCTCAACGTCTATCTGTTCGTGGTCGTGCCCAAAGGCTTCTTCCCGCAGCAGGACACCGGCGCGCTGATGGGCACCGTCCAGGCGGACCAATCGACCAGCTTTCAGTCGATGCGCACCAAGCTGACGGCGATCCAGAACATCGTCCGGCGCGATCCCGCGATTGCCAACGTGGTGGGCTTCACCGGCGGCCGGCAGACCAACACCGCCAACCTCTTCGTGGCGCTCAAGCCGCTGGCGCAGCGCGATTCCAGCGCGGACCAGGTGATCGCCCGGCTGCGTCCAAAACTCGCCCATGTCCCTGGCGCACGTCTGTTCCTGCAGGCGGTGCAGGACATACGCATCGGCGGCCGCCAATCCAACGCGCAATACCAGTACACGCTGCAGGCCGACGATGCGCCGACGCTCTACGCCTGGGCGCCCAAGCTGACCGAGGCGTTGCAGAAGGACCCGGCGCTCGCCGACGTGAACAGCGACCAGCAGCAGGCCGGGTTGCAAACCGAGCTGGTGATCGACCGCAACACGGCCGCCCGCCTGGGGCTGACGCCGGCCACCATTGACAACACGCTGTACGACGCGTTCGGCCAGCGCCAGGTCAGCACCATCTACAACCCGCTCAACCAGTACCACGTCGTGATGGAACTGGCACCGCGCTACTGGCAAAGCCCGCAGACGCTGCGCGAGGTCTGGATCAGCACCTCCGGCGCCAACGCGCCCGGCACCAGCAGCAGCGGCTTTCCCGCGGGCACGGTGCAGTCGTCGAAGGTCGTATCCACGGCCGCCGGTGTGGCGCAGGATTCCGCGCGCAACGCCCAGAGCAACGCGCTGGCCGCCTCGGGCAAGAGCGGTGCCTCGTCCGGCGCCTCGGTCAGCACGGCCAAGGAGACGATGGTGCCGCTGGCCGCCCTTTCGCATTTTCAGGCCGGCCACACGCCGCTGGGCGTCAACCACCAGGGCGCCTTCGTCGCCGCCACCATCTCGTTCAACCTGCCGCCGGGCCGCTCGCTGGGCGACGCCACCGCCGCCATCGCGCGCGCCACCGCCGCCATCGGCATGCCGGCCAGCATCACGGGCAGCTTCGCCGGCACGGCCGCCACCTTCCAGCAATCGCTCAGCAGCGAGCCGGTGCTGATCGTGGCGGCCCTGGTCGCCGTGTATGTGGTGCTCGGCATCCTATACGAGAGCGCCGTGCACCCGGTCACCATCCTGTCCACCCTGCCGTCGGCGGGCGTGGGCGCGGTGCTGGCGCTGCTGCTGACCGGCACGGAGTTCTCGATCATCGCCCTGATCGGCGTGATCCTGCTGATCGGCATCGTGAAGAAGAACGCCATCCTGATGATCGACTTCGCGCTGACCGCCGAGCGCGAGCAGGGCCTGTCCACCCGCGACTCTATCTTCCAGGCCTGCCTACTGCGGTTCCGCCCTATTATGATGACCACCTTCGCCGCTCTGCTGGGCGCGGTGCCGCTGGCGCTTGACGTGGGGGAGGGGGCGGAGCTGCGCCGGCCGCTGGGCATCGCCATCGTGGGCGGGCTGATCGTCAGCCAGGCGCTGACGCTCTACACGACGCCGGTGGTTTACCTCTATCTGGACCGCCTTCGCCTCTGGTCGCTGGGCCGCTGGCGCCGTGCCTTCCCCGATACTGCCGTGGGGCAGCCGGCCGAATGAGGATGGGCCGTCAGCGATCCGCCGTCAGCCGTTGGATGCTCCCCTTGCTACTGCTGTCCGGCTGCACCGTGGGGCCGGACTACCGGCGCCCGGCCGCCCCCGTGCCGGTGGCGTTTAAGGAGCAGCCGGGCTGGAAGCTGGCCACGCCGCAGGACGCGGCCGCCAAGGGCGCGTGGTGGGCGGTGTTCAACGATCCGCTGCTGGACCGCCTGGAGCGTCAGGTCGATATCGGCAACCAGACCCTGCGCGAGCAGGCGGCCGCCTACGCCAACGCGCAGGCCCTGGTGGACGAGGCGCGCGCCAACCTGTTCCCGACCCTGACCGCCAGCGCAGGCGTCACCCGGTCCAGCGGGGGCGGGGGTGGCTTCAGCAGCGGCGGCACGGTTGTCAGCAACACCGGGCCCGGCAGCACCACCTCCGGCGGAACGGTCACCGGAACCACGACCACGGGGACGGCGGCCACCGGGACCACGGCGAGCGGCGCCGGCTTAGGCGGCTCGACCACGCGGACGGAGTACAACCTGCAGGGCGATGCGAGCTGGGAGATCGACCTGTGGGGCCGGATCAGGCGTCAGGTGGAAAGCAACGTCGCCAGCGCCCAGGCCAATGCGGCCACCCTGGCCAACGTGCGGCTGTCGGAACAGGCGCTGCTGGCGACCGACTACCTCGACCTGCGCGTGACGGACGCGCTGGGGCGTGTGCTGGACGAAACCGTGCGCAACGACACGGAGTCGCTGCGCATCACGCGAAACCAGTACGACGCGGGCGTCGCCGCCCGCTCCGACGTGCTGACGGCGCAGTCCCAGCTCGATGCCGCCCAGTCGGCCGCGGTGAACGTGGGCGTGGCACGCGCGCAGTACGAGCACGCCATCGCCGTGCTGATCGGGCAACCGCCGGCGGCACTCACCCTACCGCCGGTCTCTAGCGTGCCGGCCGTGCCGGACATACCGGGCGTGGTTCCCTCCGCCCTGCTGGAACGGCGGCCCGACGTGTCCGAGGCGGAGCGCACAATGAAGGCGCAGAACGCGCTGATCGGCGTGGCGGTGGCCGCCTACTACCCGGCCGTGACGCTGACGGCGCTGTTCGGCTATGCCGGCAACCCGCTCGGCTCGCTGATCTCCAGCGCCAACCGGCTGTGGTCGATCGGCGCCTCGGCCAGCGACGCCATCTTCCAGGGCGGCGCGCGCGCGGCCGCCGTGCGCTCGGCCCGCGACCTCTACGAGCAGAGTGTCGCCACCTACCGGCAGACCGTGCTGACCGCGTTCCAGCAGGTGGAGGACGCGCTGTCCGGCCTGCGCATCCTGGGCCGGCAGGCGGCGATCCAGCGGCAGGCGGTGGCCGACTCGCAGCGCGCGTCGCAGATCGCCCTGAACGAGTACCGCGCCGGCACCCAGGCCTACACCGCCGTCATCACCGCCCAGAACACGCTGCTGACCGCCCAGCAGACCGAGCTGTCGATCGAGGAGAGCCGGCTGACCGATGCGGTGAACCTGATAGAGGCGCTGGGCGGCGGCTGGCGGGCAGCCGACCTGCCCAGCCCAGCCTCGCTGCAGCGGAACAACCCGCTGCTCCCTTAGGTGTCGCTGCCACGGAGGTTGTCCCTGTCGGGCGGCCACGATCCGCGATGGTCCGTCATCTGCCGGGCCGCCTCAAGACCGAGCTCTGCGGGCGCCTTCGGCGGTCTTGACCCGTCCCAACAGACGACGGGAAGGGCTGACATCGTAAGCAGGCCTGGCTGTGCAGCGCGATGGCCGCTTCTCGTCCTTGTTCGATGTCAGCCCTCCGCTTGCGCCGGTGGCTCGCGGTCAGGATCGCCGAAGGCGCCCGAAGGGCTCGATCTTGAGGGAGAAAACGCCTGGGCAAGCACCCTGCAACAGCAAAGAGGGACAACGTCCTCGGTCACGACAGCTAGCGCGCGTTCAGCCTGACCGTAAACGGTCAGCGCGCCCTAGTCTTTGTTTTGACGAGCAGTTCTCAATTCGCACTGTTCCAGCTGCGTAAGATTGCTTAAAGTGTCAGTGGTGCTGAGCGGACGAGCCGGTGGCCGAGGGCGAGGCGACGTTGGCCGGCGGGATCCCCGGGTTGGGCAGGGTGGACCCGGCCGGTGGCAGCGGCCCGGGCGATCCCGCCGGTAGCGGCGCGTTCATCTGCGCCGGGTTCGTATCCAGCCGGTTCACGTCGCGCAGTTGCGCGCAGCCCTGCAGGTTCTCGCCGACCAGCACGCTGGCAAGACAGAAGACCGCCAGTCCGAGCCAGTAGGACCGCAGGCTGACATGCCGGTGAGAGTCGAGCCAGAGTTCGACGATCGACAGCGGTGGGTGGGGTGCGGTGGCGACGATCCCGCTGATCACGTCCCTGGGAAACCGGCCCGATCGTTCGACGAGGAAGTCGCGGATTTCCTCGGGGCCGCGGGTCTCCATGGCGATGTACCAGCGTCGGAGGTCGTCGGCATTGTAGCCCACGTACTCGTACTCGCCGAGTTGCTTGCGCCAGTACGCCGCTATGCGGATTTCCGTTACGAACTCTACATCGGCCATGGTTGCCCTCGTGGCACGTCCTCAAGCGGCACCGTCTGACCGTTGCGGGGGTGATGCAAGGTCAAGGGGTGCCCTCCATACCATAGCCCTTCATGAAAAGATGCACCGCACAGTTTACCACGTGGTCGATCTCGTGCTCCTGCGGCATCTCGATCAGGCGCAGGCGGCGGCGCATGGAAAGCTGCGTCTGGATGAGCGCGAAGAACTGCTCGGCCGCAAAATCGGCATCCCCCACCCTCAGCCGTCCCTCGGCCGCACTGCGTTCCAGGAACCTGGCCAGGTGGCTCACCCCGCGGGCAGGACCCTCCGCGTAGAACGATTGGGCCAGTTCGGGAAACTTCTCCGCCTCGGCCACCACCATGCGGTAGATCACCAGGGCCGGCTCCGATAGGATCATGGTGAACAGCCGGCGGCCGATCTGGCGCAGTGCCGCGTCCGGCGGGGTGGCCGGATCAAGCTCCTCGAACAGCAGCGCGATCCAGCGTGCGCAATCGCGGTGCATGTAGGCGGCGAACAGCTCCGCCTTGCTGGTGAAGTAATTGTACAGCGTGCCCTTGGAAACGCCGGCCTCGGCCGCGATGCGCGACATGCTGGCCCCCTCGTAGCCGTCGCGCGCAAACACCGCAGCGGCGCCGTTCATGATCTGGCTCTCCTTGGAGGAGAGCGCGTCAGCCTCCTGGCCGGAAGGCGCGGATACGGCGTGAACCATCTGGGTGTCCTTGAACGGCTTCCACGATCACGGCAAAGGGTCTAGCTTGTCAACACTGACCGAACTGGTCGGTCAGCGCCGGTGCAGCACACCGCACGTCCCCGAGGAGAGTTTCTGGTGCGCGATGCTTCGTTGGCCCGCCGCCTGCGCCGTCAGTTGGCCGGTTCTGGCCCCTTTGCGCTGCTGCTGGCGAGCCTGACCGGCTGCACCGTCGGCCCCAGCTTCAAGCCGCAATCGATTTGGTCGCCCGCGACCTGGTTTGCCGGCCACCCGGCCCCGCCCGCCGCTGTCCCGTTCAGCGAACCGGTCAGCGAGCCGATTGATCCGAACTGGTGGACCCTGTTCCACGACAACGAGCTGACCTCGCTGGAACAGCGCGTGGCCGCCGCCAACCTGAACGTGCGCATCGCCACCATCCGCCTGGCGGAAAGCCGCTCGCAACGGCAGATCACCGGGGCGGACCAGTTTCCCTCGCTGACCGGCGACGGCTCGTACACGCGGGAACGGATCAGCGCCAAGGGCGTGGCGGGCGTGTTCGGCGCCGGGGGCGGCACCAGCTTCGGCAGCAACGGCGGTGCCGCCAGCGGCACCACCGGCCGGTCCGGCGCCTTTCCGACCTCGGTGGTGGGAGCCGGCGGCATTCCGCCCTTCAACCTGTGGCAGTACGGTTTCGATGCCTCGTGGGAGCTCGACCTGTGGGGCCGGGTCCGGCGCGAGGTGGAAAGCGCCGATGCCGCGCTGGAAGCCTCCACCGACGCGCGCCGCAACGCGCTGTTGTCGGTCGTGGCCGAGGTGGCGCGCGACTACGTGCAGCTGCGCGGGCAGCAGACGCAGCTGGCCATCACGCGCGACAACATCGGCACCGAACGGGAGTCGCTCGACCTGAGCCGGGCGCGCTTCCGTGGCGGGTTGACGACCGAGCTGGACGTGGCCAATGCGGCGGCCCAGCTGCAGAGCACGCTCAGCCAGGTTCCCCAGCTGGAACAGCAGCAGGACCAGAGCATCAACGCGTTAAGCTACCTGCTGGGCGAGACGCCGCAGGCGCTGCGCGCCGAGTTGATCCGCCCCGGCGCCGTGCCGCCGGTGCCCCCGCGCGTGCCGGTGGGCGTGCCCTCGGAGCTGGCGCGGCGCCGGCCCGACATACGCCCGGCGGAGGCGCAGCTGCATTCCCCGACCGCCGACATCGGCGTGGCCGGCGCCCATTTCTAC
>CAXUGD010000076.1:0-11770 GCA_964250355.1 uncultured Acetobacteraceae bacterium
CTGGGTCGCGGCCTACGACGCGCTGTTCCCGGCGGCGACACCGATGCACGCCGCGCTGCGCATCACCGGGGCGCAGGAAGACAACCCGCACGACTTCACCTGCGGGCTCGCGAGCCTGCCGAACGCCGACGGCGCGGTGCAGCTCGACGCGTGCTGCTACCACGGCCCGAGCGGCCGCGCCGCGGCGGTGGGCGCGGCGGGCGGCATACGCCACGCCTCCCGTCTCGCGCGCACCGTCATGGAGACGACCGGCTCCCCGTTGCTGACCGGCGCGGATGCGCAGCGATTCGCCCTGGCGCACGGCTTCGCCGAGGAGGCGCTGCTGATTGAGGAGAGCCGCAAGATGTGGGACGTGTGGAAGCGCGTCCGCGCGAGCCCGCGCCCGTCAGGCCCCGGCAGCACCGATCCGGACTGGCCAGGGCCGCAAGCGGCCCGCTCCTTCCTGCCCGCGTCGCGCCGGGAGCTCGAGGCGATGATCCGCGCACACGAGGCGCTCGCCACGCAGGAGGGGCTGGCGCCGCAATGGACCTGGGTCGCGGCCTACGACGCGCTGTTCCCGGCGGCGACACCGATGCACGCCGCGGCGATCGACGGACGCGGCGGGATGTCCTGCGCGTCCACCTCGAGCGGCCTGCCGTGGAGGGAGCCGGGGTCGGTCAGCGACGTCGCCATGCCCGGCATCGGCTGCTACCTCGATCCGAAGGTGGGCTCAGCCGGTGCGAGCGGCAGCGCCACGGCGAACGTGAAGGTCGCCGGCGCCTACGCGATCGTGCAGAACATGAAGCGCGGGATGTCGCCGGCGGAGGCGGGCATGGACGTGCTGCGTGCCATCGCCGATCGCTACGACGGCGACATGGCGGCGCTGCGTTTTGTCGAGATCGTCTACTACGTCCTGCGTCGCGACGGTGCCTATGCCTGCGTCTCGCTCTGGCACGGCGACCGCACCGGACATGTGCGCACCTACACGATACACGACGGCGTCAGGCGAATGGAGGAGTGTCTGTTCCTGTTCGAGGGCGACCCCATCACGGGGGCTTAGATGCCCCAATACGGCGACCGTCTGACCGAAACGCCGTCCGCGTCACGCTGCCCAGACCGGCGCTGAGCGCTCTGAAGCCTCGCTCCGGGTCTGGATAGCCACCTCAGGGCGCTTCGAGCCGGTGATAACCCTCGTCATCTGGACGCTCGACCGGCTCGGGCGCAACCTCAGCCATCTGGTCGACACTGTAAACAAGCTGAACGCGCGCGGAGTTGGGTTCAAGGTGCTCACCGGGCAGGGTGCCTCCATCGACACCACCACGGCGAATGACCGGCACATGTTCGCCTTCTTTGCCGCGCTCGCCAAGTTCAAGCGCGAGCTAACGGTCGAGCGGACGATGGCGGAACCGGCTTCCGCGCGGGCCGCGGTCGGCATGGAGGGCGACCGTTAAGATGACGCTCGCCAAGCTCCGGATCGCTCGAGCCGCGATGGAAAGCCCGAAACTAAGGTCGGTGAGCTGTGCCGCGAACTCGGTGGCACGCGGCAGACGCTCTACTGGCACGTCACTTTGAATGGGCAGCTTCGGCCCGATGGCGAGAAGCTGCTCGGACGCAAAACCGCCAGAATTGGCGCACCGACCTGACGAGGGATGAACGCTATGTCGCGCCCGCGGCAGTCAGCCCAACGGCAGCAGCGAGGTAGAACCCGCCCGTCAGCCGGTTGCGCAGCGACCCGCGCGCGGCGAGCAGCGGGCGGAGCCACCCTGCCGCGAGCGCCCAACAGCTATCATGCACAGCCACGATGATCAGGAAGGTTGCGGAGAGCAACAGCATCTGGCCGAGCAGGTTTGGGCCGGGCGTGATGAACTGCGGGAAGAACGCGCCATAGAACAGCAGCGACTTGGGATTGGTGAGCGAGACTAGCATGCCCCGCGCGAAGATCGCGCGCGCTGATCGCGACTCGGGCATGACCCGCGTCAGATCGAGCACCGGGGCGCGCCACGCGGTCACCCCAAGATAGACGAGGTACGCTACACCCGCCCAACGCACCCACTCGAAAAACCGATCCGCCAGGAGCAGAGATCCGGTCATGCCCAGCATGATGAACGCGAGCTGAGGCAGCATTGCGGCGGCTGTCGTGCCGGCGACCGTCACTAGGCCTAAGCGCCGTCCGTAGACCACCGAGTTGGCGACGACGAGCGCCACGTTGGGGCCGGGGATCACGACCAGGACAGCGGTCGCGGCGACGAAAGCGAGATAGAGGCTGATCGGCGGCACGGTGCTAGGCGGCGACCGGCGGCTCGCGCGTGTGCAGCGTTCGCAGCACGTCGTCAGTGCTGACGATCGTGGCGAACTCCTCCGACAGGTCGCTGAGCGCCGCGGCATGGACTTCGGCGGCAGGGCGTATCGTTCCGTCCAGGCCAGCCCGGTCGAACGTCGCGGTCGCGTCCTCGACCAGGTACACGGCGAAGCCGAGATTGCCCGCCATGCGGACCGTGGTGGAGACGCAATGGTTGGTGGTCAGGCCGATCACGACCAGCGTGTCCACGCCCGCGTCGCGCAAATCCTGTTCGAGGGTGGTCCCGATGAAGGCGCTGTTGACGCCTTTGACGTGGACCGGCTCGCCGGGGGCAGGCGTGGCTTCGGGCTTGGGCTCATAACCGGGCGTGCCGAGGAAGAACGTGCCTGCAGGAGAGCGGGACGAGTGGTGGACGTGCCGGACCGGCCGTCCCTCGCTGCGCCAGGCCGCGATCAGCCGGGCGATGTTGGCTTCAGCGCCCGGATTATTACGCGGTCCCCACGACGGGTCGAGGAAACCCTGTTGAACGTCGATTACAAGCAGGGTGGCGTTGGTCGGCAGCATCGACCTTCTTCCTTGGTGGAGGGGGACGATTCAATCCTAGCGCAGGTGAGGTTAGCGCAAAGGACGACGATCCCTTAAAAAGGGACATGACACACTGTATCGGCTTCTACGTCCCTCCCCAGTATCAGCTACTCGACTTGGCGGGTCCGCTGGACGCCTTTGACGCCGCAAATGCCGCGGCGGGGCAACAGCTCTATAAGTGGCGCGTCCTGTCACAAGCGGGCGGACGGATGACTAGCGGCGCGGGCTTGGCAATCGAGACGGCCCCGGCCGAGAGCTCCGCATTGGACACGCTGTTGGTAATCGGCGGTGCAATCGACGCGATGCGACACGCGGATGAGGTGGCGGCCGTGCGGCGGCTCGCCGCGTGCGCGACCCGGACGGCCAGCGTTTGCACGGGCGCGTTCCTGCTCGCCGGGGCGGGGTTGCTGGACGGCAGGCGGGCGACGACGCACTGGTCGCGCGCGCGGGAGTTGCAAGCGAGTTTCCCGGCCGTTTCGGTCGAAGCAGATCGCATCCACCTCGCCGATTCGTCGGTGTGGACGTCGGCGGGGGTCACCGCCGGCATCGACCTCGCGCTGGCGCTCATCGAGGCGGACCACGGTGTCGAGCTGGCGCGCCGGGTCGCTCGCGAGCTGGTAGTTTATCACCGGCGACCGGGCGGGCAGTCGCAGTTTTCCGCCCTGTCGCAGATGGAGCCGGAATCCGACCGGATGCGCCTCGCGCTCGCCTTCGCGCGCGAGCACCTGTCTGAGCCGCTGCCGATCGAGCGGCTGGCGGAGGCAGCCAGGCTCAGCCCGCGCCAGTTCGGTCGCGCCTTCCGCAAGGAGACCGGAGAGACGCCCGCCAAAGCGATCGAGCGATTGCGCGTCGAGGCGGCCCACCTCCGTCTACAGAACGGTTCGGAGCCGGTCGAGACAATCGCGCGCGCGGTCGGCTTCAACGATCCTGAGCGGATGAGGCGCGCGTTCGTGGCCCGCTATGGGCAACCCCCGCAGGCGGTACGCCGCATGGCGCGGCCGATTTAGGCCGCGCTGATACGGGCGGCTCTGAAGGTCGGGGCCTAAACCGTCTATTGCCTCACCACCAATTTTCGCAATTTCGGGATAGCTTAGCGTACGTTTTCGGGCCTTCTCTCACCGCATTGCGTCATCCGCTCCATCGCCTTGCGCGGGTAATCGATCGGGCCGAGCGTAGCCAGGTCCGCAGAGTGCGACTGACGTCGGCCGGTGCTTCGAGTGGCGGAAGATGGCCGCACCGCTCGAAGCAGTGGAACACCGCATCGGCAACGCCATCGCGAATGATCCGTGCCTCGGACGGCGGGGTCAGTTGGTCGCTGTCGCCCACTGCCACCAACGTCGGCACCTCGATGGAGGCGAGGAGCGCCACGCTGTCGGGACGGGTGAGGATCGCGTGTTGCTGGCGCAAGAACGCCTCGCCGCCGACCCGCGCCGCCATGGCCCGAACCGCGTCACCTACCGGGCCGGTGACGTGGTCCGCGTGGACGAGTTGGGGCAGTAGCCGGCTGGTAACGCCGACGAAGCGGCCGAGCCTGAGCGAGTCCATCGCGGAACGGCGTCGTGCGGCCCGCGCGGGGGTGTCGGCCGCCGCGCTGGTGTCGAGCAGCGCGAGCCGGGTCACCCGTTCCGGGGACCGCCGCAGTATCTCGAACGCGACATACCCTCCCATCGATAGGCCGGCGAGTGCGAAGCGCGGCGGTGCCGATGCCAAAGCGCGCGCCGCCATGGCACCCACGCTGTCGTCCAGGGTGAGATCGGCGACATGCGGATCGGCGATGTCAGTGAGATCGCGCACCTGCGCCGCCCAGAGCTCGGCGTCGTTGAGCAGCCCGGGCAGCAGAAGAAGGGGAGTTCGACCGTCCATGTCCTCAATCGCCGCCGAATCCGTTTTGATCTTCAGCGTCAGGACCGCCGCGTGCCTGATGTCCGACCTACCGCGCAAACCGTGCCATGGACAGCGTGTCGGCCTGCAGCAATCGAGCATGATCTACGCCCTCGGTCTCACGCGACGGATGAAGGCGGCGACAAGCTCGCCGATCTCGGTTCCGCTGGACTCCTGCAGGAAGTGTGCGCCCTCGACTTCCGCCTCCGTCTGGTTCGGAAAACCTTCCCAAAATGGGGCCAACTCTCCCAAATTGACGAAGCCCGTGTTGCCTCAATCCC
Organism: uncultured Acetobacteraceae bacterium; assembly: GCA_964250355.1. GTDB lineage: Bacteria > Pseudomonadota > Alphaproteobacteria > Acetobacterales > Acetobacteraceae > BOG-908. Next base: position 5,026 of record CAXUGD010000076.1, read on the forward strand.
ACAGCTTCGGAATGAATGATTCTCGCAACCAGGCCCCGAGTTGCGACCTCAGGCCGACCATCAGGGGCGGCGAGCCGTCGATCGGGACCTGCGAACCCAGCTCAGCATGGGCCGACGGTCCCCGCCGGGGTTCAGGAACGACCTGCGGTATTCAACTTGTTCACCCGTAAGCGGATCAGAGCACTCACGCCAAGGCCTGATGCGGGCCGATACGGCCTGATCGTTCCGGCGGTTTCGCGGGGCCGAGTGATTACCGCAGAGACGATCAAAAGACCGGGCGTTCCACTTTGGAGGCGAACACGCCGATGAAAGGCTCCCACTCCACCACCTGGACCTCGGCGATCAGCCCGGCGGGGTGGAAGGGGTCGCCCTCGATCAGCCGCTCGAGCTCCTGCCGGTCGGCGACGGAGGCGATGTACATGCCCGATCGGAGCGGGCGTCCTGTCACCTGGCCGGAGGCGCGGACCTTGCCTTCGGCTTCCCTGGCTTGAGGTAGTCGACGTGCGCATGGACGTGTTCGCCCCATTCGGGACCGTCGGGATGGGACATGATGACGGCGAAGAACATGATCTGACCCTGCGTGACGCTCGAACGACTATGTGGCTCCGCCCCGCGGAGGATTAAACACGGCCCGACGCCGTTGGCGTAGAAAGCGGTGGTTTGCTATCGAAGTCGCCCGGTGGAGGAGCGTCGATGGACAGGCTGACCAGCATGGCCGTCTTTGTCCGCGCGGTGGAGGCCGGCTCCTTCCGGCAGGCGAGCCGCTCCCTCAGCATGACCCCGCAGATGGTCGGCGCCCATGTTCGCCTGCTCGAACAGCAGCTCGGCGGGCAGCTGCTGCATCGCACCACCCGGCATTCCTCGCCGACCGACGGCGGCGTGATCTTCTACGAGCGCTGCAAGGCGATCCTCGCCGAGGTGGCGGCCGCCGAAGCGGCGGTAGCGAACGCCGACGGCGGCGATCGGGGGAGGCTCCGGGTGTCCGCGCCCAGGACCTTCGGAACCGCGGTGCTAGCGCCGCTGCTCGCCGACTTCATGAGCGGGCATCCCGCCGTGGTCGTCGACCTGCATCTGTCCGATCGTCTGGTGGACCTGATCTCCGACCGCTACGACCTGGCGTTCCGGATCGGACCGCTCGAGGACAGCACGCTGATCGCGCGGCGCCTCCCCGACTACCGCATCGTGCTGTGTGCCGCCCCGGCCTATCTGGACGCGCACGAAGCACCCGCCTCGCCCGCCGATCTCGCGCATCATGCTGGACTGGTGTTCTCTTGGTGGTCGGGGGCGAGCTGGTTGGAATGGCCGCTCACGATCGGCGGCGAGTTCCTGACCGTCACGCCGCGCCAGCGCATGGTCGCCAACGACGGCCGTGCGCTGCTCGCCGCCGCCCGCCGGGGACTCGGCATCGCCATGCTGCCCGAAGTGCTGGCGCGGGACTCGCTCGCGACCGGGCATCTGGTCCAGATACTGCCGGACACCCAGGGGCCGGCGCGCGAGCTTCACCTCCTGTTCGCGCGGGGGCCGAGCCGGCGCTTGCGCGCGCTGATCGACTTCGTCGTGGCAGCCTTGCCGACGTAGGGACGAGTGGAAAAGCGCGCTTTCCACACAAGCCGCCAACGCTGACTTCTGCTCGCGCGTGAGGTTACTACTTCGGCCAATATCGGAACGCCCGCGACACCGGACCCACGCTCAAGTGGAGACGTGATCCGTTCGCGGAGCGCGCATGGCAGCCGCGAACAGCGGCAGGAGGACGCCAATGGCCATTCCCCTCTTCAACTTCAGGGAAGGCCGTTCGACCAGCTTCGGCCAAATCGACAAGCCCTATAAGCCCTGGCTCGATCTACAGCCTGGGGAGGACGCGCTGCTCCCCAAGCTGCCGATTATCGACCCGCACCACCACCTCTGGGACTATCCCGGCTACCGCTACCTGGTGCCGGAACTCGCCGCCGACTTGGCGGGAGGGCACAACATCTTGGCCACCATCTACGCCGAGTGCTTATCGATGTACCGCGCCGCGGGGCCTGAGCGGTTGAAGCCGGTGGGAGAGATCGAGTTCGCGGTCGGCGAGGCGGCGCAGAGCGCCAGCGGCCTGCACGGCGACACGAAAGTCGCGCACGCCATCATCGGCTTTGCCGACCTGACGCTGGGCGACGCAGTGGAGGAGGTGCTGGCGGCCGAGATCGAGGGGGCGAACGGCCGCTTCCGGGGCATCCGTTTCACCACCAGCTGGGACCCTTCGCCCGAGGTGATTGGCAGCCCCAACGACGACCGTCCCCACGTGATCGCCGAGCCGACAGTGCGCGCGGGGTTGAAAAAGCTGGGGCGGATGGGCCTGACCTTCGACGTTTGGACCTTCTTTACCCAGCTCGACGAACTTGTCGAGGCGATCGACGCCACGCCGGAGCTGACCTTCGTCGTCGATCACTGCGGCGGGCCGCTGGGCTATGGACCTTATGCGCGCGACAAGGCGGAGCATTACGCCGCGTGGCGGGCCGCGCTCGCCCGGGTCGCCGAGCGGCCGAACGTGGTCTGCAAGGTCGGCGGGATCATGGGCCGCGGCGCGGCGTTCGACTATCTTCACGCCGACCGCCCGCCGTCCTCGGCCGAGTTGACCGAGATCTGGCGTCCGTGGTTCGAGCCGACCATCGAGATGTTCGGGGCGGAGCGCTGCATGTTCGAAAGCAATTACCCGCTGGAGAAGATGGGCACGAACTACACGGTCCTCTGGAACACCTTCAAGCGGACGGCCACCCACGCCTCCGATGACGAACGGCGAGCTCTGTTTGCAGGCACGGCGGACCGCGTCTACCGGCTGGAGATGGATTTGGGCTGATGGTGTCGGATCGGCAGGCTGCGGGATCTGAGGATCGGACATTCTATTCATTTCGGGCACGAAGGACTCAAAGGCGTCTCCGACCCGGCGATGATGAAGCGGATGATGCAAGCGATCGGTTACACGATGGCGGCACCTAGCTAGGCCGATTACATCTAAGGCAAGATCAGTGACTCAATCCCAAGCAGAAGTCTTAGCAAGGGAGTTCTTTCGTCGAGTTTGGACGCCTCCTCACGATCTGGACGCCATCGACGAGCTCATGACTGAAGGCTATCGCATCACTACGGCAGGAAAAGTGGTCGAGGGCCGCGCTTCTTTCAAAGCGTGGGTAGGCGCGATGCAGGATTCGGTAAGGGCGGCGACCAACGAGCACCTCGAGATCTTCACCAACTCCGCCGGAGACCGGGTGGTGTCCCGTTGGATAACGCGAGGGTTCAACAACGGTATGTTCGGTTTGCCCGCATATGGTGAGCAGGTGGAGTTCTCTGGGATAGCGATTTGGCGTGTTGAGGGTGACCGGCTTGCAGAGTGCTGGGTGGAGCGGAGTGCACTGGAGCTGTACGAGAAGCTACGCGAGACCTGATTTGAGATGGCTCTTAGTCACGCTGCAGGCAGATGGCGGTTTCCGACTTAAGCCAGGTTTCAACTACTCGACCGCTACTGGAATGCGCCAGTTGGAACCGCTGCCACGTGGTCAGGCTTGTTCCCTCCGACCTCAGGCAGCTGGGACGATAGGCAGAGAACCGGGAGAAGATGTCGGACAGCATAGCCCCGTCGCTCGGCGTAGACATCTCCAAGGACATGCTCGACGTCCACCTCTTATCCTGCCGGCCGCGCGCACCGCTTCGCCGACACCGAGACGGGCTACCGCGCCCTGATCGCCTGGCTGGGCGACACCAAGCCAACCCGTTTGATCTTCGAGCCCACCGGTGCCGACCACCGCCTTTCGAGCGTACCCAAGCCAAGGCCGGGCTGCCACTCTGCAAAGTGAATCCGCGTCAGGCGCGTCGCTTTGCCGAGGAGACCGACGCGGTAGACGTCGCTATGCTCGCCCGCCTGGCCGCGCTCCTGGAGTGGCCGCTACGGCCGATGATCAGCAAGTGGCTCGACGAGATGAAGGAACTCCACATCGCCCGCCGCGCCCTGGTGAAGGACAGGACCGCGGCGCTTCCAAAGCAACGCTCATAAGGCCGTCATTCACAGGCCGACCCCGACGGACCGCACTAGGCGCTGTGCCGGCGGCGGGGGGAAGCGGCGGGCCGATGGGCGCTGGCGTCCAGGGCGCCCAGCATGGCGGCGCCCGAGTTGCGGATGTGGTTGCGCATGGTGCGCTCGGCGCGCACCCCATCGCCCTTTAGGATCGCCTCGGTGACCATCTCGTGCTCCGCGGCCGAGGTGCGGGCGTAGGCCGGCTCCATCAGGTGGTGGAAGCGCAATCGGTAGATCGGCAGGGTGAGCTGGCGCGACTGCTCCAGCACCCGGGCGTTGCCTGCCATCTCGTAAATCAACTCGTGGAAGGCCTGGTTGTGCTCGATGTAGCCGGCCCCGCGCAGCAGGATGGCGCGCGCCTCCTCACGTGAGGCCGCCAGCCGGGCGTGGAAGTCTGCGACGCCGGTGCGCTCGGCCGCCAGCCGCGCGGCCAGGCCCTCCAGCACCTCGCGGAGTTGGAAAATCTCGCGCACGTCGCGCACGGTGAACTCGCGCACGGTGGCGCCGCGGTGCGGCGTGATCTCCACCAGCCCCTCGCCTGTCAGACGGCGGATGGCCTCGCGCACCGGCCCGTTAGAGACGCCCAGCATGCGGGTGACGTCCGCGACCACCAGACGTTGGCCCTGGGCGAGGCGCCCCTCGCGGATGGCATCGCGCAGCGCGCTGATGGTGTACTCGACGACGGTTTCGGGGTGATCCATGCGGCACGCTCTCCGCGAGCTTAGTCGCGCGCAGCCGGCGGTCCAGGGGTCAGCTGTCCTGCTGGAAGGTTCCGACGAGATCGCCGCGAGCGACGGCCAGCCGCTCCACCACGGACCGGACCTCGGCGAGGCGCGCGTCCGCAGTCAGCCCGCTAGGCGCGCGCAGGGCGAACAGCTGCAGGTGATAGGCATGGCGCTCGTGGCCGGGGAGGGCGCGCGGGCCCGCGTAGCCGGGCGGCCCGGCCGTGTTGCGCCCGAAAAGGACGTCTCGCGCCCCGTCCGGCGACAGCCCGCCTTCAGGGAAGCCCCCGCGGCCGGGATCCACGCCGAAGGCGCAGAGGTGCGTGAAGGGCCGTGGCAGCGGGACGTCGGGATCCTGCATCACCAGCACCAGCTCGACCGCGCTGTGGGGCGCGCCGCGCCAGGACAGGGCCGGCGAGACGTTGTCGCCCACGCCTCGCCCCGCGTGCCGTGGCGGGATCGCGCCGCCGTCCGACCACGCGGGGGTAAGGAGCTGCACTGTCCGCGGCAGGCCCTGGAGCACGGGCCGGGCACCCAGCAGGTGGCGGTTGCCCGCCCGCACCGGGCGGAGCAGCCGACCGAGCCACGCGCCGCTCACGCGGTCTCGAAGGCTGAACCGACGGGCGGGGCCAGAAGGCTTAGGAGGGGACGCATGTCCGGCGTCCTCTCCAGTCCAGCGACCGCGGTCGAGATCGCCTCCGCCCGGTCGAGATCGACGATCCCGTCGGTGAGCGCACGGAACTTGGCGCGCACGCCGTCAGCGTCCAGCGGGGCCGAGACAGTGCGCGCCACGGCCACCTCCTGCACCTCCTCCGAGCCGTCGCGGAAGCAGATGCGCAGCCGCGCCCGGCCGCGGCCCGTCGGACCTCCCGTGTCGAAGGCGGGCTCGTGGTGCGCCTCGATCCGGGGGACCAGCGCCCAGACATCGTCCGCGTCGATCCGGGCGGGGGCGAACTCCCGCACCATCGCCGAGTCATCCAGGGTGGCGACCGCCAAGGCGTAGGCCACGTTCATCTGGGCGGCGATGGGCGTGATCGGCCGCTCCAGCCGCCACCATCCGTGGTGGTAGCCTGCGTGGGACATACCGACGTCCATCCGCTCCACCTCGTCTGCCCTGAACGGCCGGCGGGCGCGGATGTCGAACAGGGCGTCCAGCGGAGCGTGCAGGGCGCCCATGGCGGCATAAGGCTTGATGGCGATGCGCAGCGTCTCCCAGACGTCGCCGAGGCCCGCCGTCACCTTCGCGGCGTCCGGGTCGTGCCCCTCGCCGAACACGGCGAGGAAGCCGCCGTAGTCGCGCTCGAACACGCGCTTGATGCCCGTGTAGCCGCCCAGCGCCAGCCAGGCCGAGGACAGCCCCGCCCGTGCGGCGAAGCCGTGGTGCATGCGCTTGCACATGGCCTCGTATTGCGCCGCCATGAGGCCGCCGGATTGCGTGCCGGCGAGCCCGAGCGCGTCCTCGAAACCCCCGGCTTCCAGCCCCAGCAGCACACCCGCGGCGGCTGCGGCGGGGTGGGTGCCGAACACGGCTCCGGAGTGCCAGCCCCGCGACAGCATCTGCGCACCGTGCAGCGCCATACCGATCCGCGGCCCGACCTCGAACCCCGCCGTCGCCGCGCGCAGGAAGTCCGCGCCCGATATCGGCGCATCGGAAAGCTCCACGCACGCCAGGAGCACGGGCAGCACTACTGAGGCGCTGTGCAGCGGGCCGAGCGGGTGGAAGTCGTCTAGTTCGAAACCCTGGATGAAGGTCCCGTTCAGGAGCGCCGCCGCCGGTGCCGGCAGGGTCCGCCCCCAGCCGATCAGGGCGCTGTCGCCGCGGCCCTCGAAGCGGACCACGGCCTCCACGGCCGTGCGCGACCAGGGCAGCTGCGCGCCAACTAGGGCGCAACCCAGGCCGTCGAGGATCAGGTCCTTCGCGCGGGCCTGCACCTGCGGCGGCACGTCGTCCACCCGCCTCGCCACCCGCCAGCCGCACAGC
>CAXUGD010000077.1:0-11751 GCA_964250355.1 uncultured Acetobacteraceae bacterium
TTTGTTTTGGCGAGCATGTTTATCGCGGTTGAAGGTCAACCTAATGCGATCATGCTCTAGGGCTTAGGCATGACGCCGACCGAGTCCCTTCGCAGAACTGCCAGCAGGGTGCACAAGACCCCGGCGCCCCCATTCATCTACCCCCCTCCGAAGGGCCGCACCCATCCATGATGTCGCAGGAAAAGCGTGCGGAGATCGAGGCCGCCCGCGCCGAGTGGTCGCAGACGAGGCGGCTGGCCGTGCCGGCCGTCGAGGCGGTCATGCACGAGCCGATCGAGGTGTTGGGGTCGGGCTTCGTCCGGCTCGTCGATTACATGGGCGGCGACGCCGCGATCGTACAGGGTGCGCGGGTTTCTTACGGCAAGGGCACCAAGTCGATATCGGACGATCGTGGCCTGATCCGCTACCTGATGCGGAACCGGCACACGAGCCCGTTCGAATTGGCGGTGGTCAAATTCCACATCTGCTCTCCGATCTTCGTGACCCGCCAGTGGTTTCGTCATCGGACGGCCAGCATCAACGAGTACTCCGCCAGGTACTCGATCCTGGAACGCGAATTCTACATACCGCGCCCCGAGGACCTGGCGGAGCAATCTTCCAGCAACAGGCAAGGCCGCGGCGCGGTGCTGAGCCCGGCCGAAGCTCAGCGCGTGATCGGCCTGCTGCGGGACGATGCCGCCCGCTGCTACGACCACTACCTGGAGATGCTGAACGAGGACGAGGACGGCAACGTGATCGACCCGTCGAGGCCCGGCATCGCCCGCGAGATCGCGCGCATGAACCTTCCCGTCAACGTCATGACCCAGTTCTACTGGCAGATGAACCTGTGGAACCTGCTGCATTTCTGCAAGCTGCGATCGGATCCGCACGCGCAACAGGAGATCAGGTCCTATGCGGATGCGATCCTGTCGATCGTGGCGAAGCTGGCGCCGATCACCCACGAGGCGTTCCAGGACTACATGCAGGGCGGCCTGGCGCTCTCGGCGCCGGCGCTGCGGGCACTGCGCCGTGCCCTTGCCGGCGAGCCGGTCGATTTCGGCGCCGAGGGCCTGTCGAAGCGCGAGACGGCGGAGCTGATGCACGCGCTGCCCGAGCTGGCCGCGACGGTCAAGCGGCCATCCAACGGTTCGATCAAGGCTGCGGAATGAAGCCGGGTCCGAAAACCTTCGGGAGCGGTGCGGGCGCGGATGCGACCCGTTCCGTCTGAACCGCGACCAGCTGCCAATCCGGCTCCCCACCATCCGGCCAGGTGCCTTGCATCGAGACGGTGCGGTAGCCCACGAAGAAGCCGAGCGAGGGCGCCCAATAGCGCGTAACGGTGTAGAGCGGCTCTCCGTCAGCCGCGTTGGTGGTCTCGTCGATCGCGTAGGATTCGACGCGGCCCCATGGCAGCCAGTAGCGGCTGACGCCGGAGACGCGGTAGTCGTTCGTGCCGCCGAACGTGCAGTGGCAATGGGCGGTCTTGCCGACGGCAAGCGGCCATAGCTGCCGCATGGCGTTGGCCGGCGCGTAATCGTTGTCCCACATGAACAGCCCGTGTTCGCCGGACAGGGAGCTGCGCAGGCGGCAGTCCCATCCGCGCTGCCCCAGCGACTCCCAGACGACCGGGCGCCCGTTGGCCCGGGCCTCCATGCTGAGCGTAAAGCGGGTGCCGGCCGCGGCGCAGTGCAGGTCCGGCGGCGGACCGTTCTGGCCCTCTGTCGTGTCGGGCCTGAGATAGACGAAATCGTCAGGTTTCACGGCATAGGAGGCCCGTACGTAGCTGGCCGCCTGCGCCGGCGGCAGGGCGGCGATGTTGTCGCCCTGCGCGACGCGGCCGCTGCACAGCGCCGCGTCGCCCGCAACTCCCACGGCGGCCGAGTCGCTGACCGCGCGGCGTTCGGCGCCGGTCAGCGGCTTGGGGCCGTCCAGCGCATGGGCAAAGGCGGCGTTGAATTGCTGTGTGCTCATGCGGTGCGGCGGATCGATGGCCAGGCGCCGTTCCCCGCCGTCCGACGTCATCGCGTCACAGGCCGCCTCCTTGCGCCCGATCTCGGCCCGGGCAACGCCGGCGGGCAGGTCCTCCGTCCCGTGCTCGATCGCCTGCCGGCACAGATGCGGCGCCGGCCGCAGCGCGCGGAACACGGCCTGCCAGGCGGCATGGCAGGCGAGGGCGGCTTCGTCGCCGGCATAGGCGTTCACCCGGCTGTCGATGATGCGGAAGAACACCTGGCTGGCCGCCGGCCATCCACCCTGACGGTAGGCCGCGGCGGTTTTCTCGATCGCCAGCCGGTGCAACGCCGGATCGGCCTGCACCGCACGGAACGCTGCCGATGCGGTGGCTGCCGTGTTGCGGTCCCAGTCATCGACGAATGCAGTCGCGGCTGGGCGGGGGAGCAGGATGAGCACCCTCGCGCCTACGATTGCTACGATGCCTGCCAGCGCGGCGGGTACCACCACCCGAACTCTTACCCGCGGCATGACCGTCCGGCCCGACTCATGGCAACTCCGACAGCTGCGCGGTGTACTCGGTGTAGTAAGGGCCCATGATCGGCTCGGAGCAGTCGCATCCCGCCGGGTCGTAACGGGCGACGCTCACCCTCGTGCGGCCGTCTGTCCAGAACGCCGGCGGCGGGTCGGTGCTGGGCGCCGCCCGCCGAACCGGCAACGGCAGCACCTGTTCACCCTCGAAGCCGGAGGGCAGTTGAACCAGCATGATGCCCAACAACGTCTGGCCGCGATGCAGCAGCGCATAGATCTCGCCGTCGTCCGCAGCGGGTTTCGGCACCGAAAGGCGCACCGTGCCGTGGTCCAACGCAAGGCTGGGCATCGCAGCGTCGTCCGCGGGCGCGTGCTGCGCGGGTATGCGGTCCAGGAACAGCGCCAAGTGCCGCAGCATCGCGGCGTTCGGATTGGCGATCCCGGTCTCCAGCCCTGCTGCCACGGCAGGGTAGCCGAGCCGGTAATCCAGTGACGCCTCCGTATCGGTAATGGCTGCCAGCTGCGAAGCGGCCAGGCTGGCTGCCCGGCCGGTCTGCGCTTCCCGCTGCTGCCGGGCCTGCGCCACGCCTCGATGGGCGAGCAGGCGGGCATCCGACAGGGCGGACAGGGGCGCCGCCGGATCCGTGGCGATCGGCCAAGCCACGAAGTTGTCCAAGTCCGGCGTAAACCGGTCGGTGCGCAGCATGGCGTGCGCCAGGGCGTAGCGGTCCGCGGCCTTGGCATGGGTGTCGCGGGCATGCGCGGCCGCCGCATACAGGCCAGCAGCCCAGGCGAGGCCCATGGCGGCCAGGGCCGCGCGGCTCGCCGCGTGGGGTGCGGCTACCATCTTCAGGCTGCCGCGCCCGCGTATCAGCAGCCCACCGATCACGGCGCCCGCCAGGAAGCCGCCGAGATGCCCCGCCTTGTCCACCCGCGCCTGAAACAGCGGCAGCAGCACCATATTCACCCCGATCAGCACCACCCAAATGCGGACTGAAAGCCGATAGCCGCCGGGCAGGTCGGCACGGTAGCGCCACGTGACGACGCAGAGCGCGCCCAGCAGCCCGAACACGGCGCCGGACGCGCCTAACGCATAGACGTGGTTGCCATGGTCCAGCCCCGCCGCCGCAGAGGCGATCTGGCTGGCGACCGCACTGGCCAGCAGCACCAGCGTGAACTGCGTAAGCCCGATCAGCCGTTCCAGCATGGTGCCGAGCAGGACGAGCATGAACACGTTGCCGATGACATGCTGCGGCGAGCTGTGCAGCAAGCTGCCCGTCACCAAGCGGAACCACTCGCCGTCACGCACCAGGAACGCCGCGTTGGCACCGGCGTCGATCGTGTTGAAACCGGCATCCTTGCCGGCGAGGACGAGCTGAAGCGCGAAGCACGCTGCCAGGACGGCAGCTGCGCTCGGGCTCCCCCACAGCCAAGGGCGGGCCAGATCCGCCGCCAGGTGATGCCGGGCGCTGATCTTTGCCCACAGGGCCGCGCCGTCCGGCAGTGCGCAGACCCGGTGCTGCAAAGCCTGCCGGATGCGGTCTGCCGCCTGCGGCTCGGCAAAGGAGCGCAACGGGTAGGTGTAGGCGCCACGGGCCGTGTCGAAAATCAGCCTGGCCCACCAGCCGCGGCCCAGCACGGTGACTGACCTTACATCCTTGTAGGGAATCAGGACGGTCCGGCGTGAAGCCGCCCCACGCGGCACGGTCACAGCCTCGGGGCCGAGCGTGATCGGTGCCGGCCCGCCCGCCCGTCGCAGCCAGACCTGCCATCCGACCATGAAGACCGCAAGCAGGCCGAGTTCGGTGCCGAGGACGGCGAAGCGGAACGCGTGGGTGTCGGCGTCCGGCGGCCGGGAATACAGGCCAGCCAGGATCGCCACCGCCAGCCAGGCGAGACGCAGGACGAACTGCCCTGAAAACAGGGTTGGGCGGCTGAAGGGGACGATCAGGGTGTCGGTTGCTGTCTCGTCGGGCACATGGCGGCGTAGCAGGCGATCAAACGAAACGCAATGGCAACGGTCTGCAGCACCGAGCGATGTTTCATACCCGAGAGATCATGCTGCGTGGCCGACGATTTTGGCGAGCCAGGCCCGCGCCTTGCCTAACTCTTCCCAGGGCACAGGCCCCAGCGGGAAATGTCCGGCTGTGACGACGCTGATGACCGCGTTCACGTGCGCCAGCGCGGCGCGGACGCCGTCGCCATGGGCCGGCTCGCGGGACCGCACGATCAGCTCGTTGCGCAGGGCGACCAGATCTTTGGTGCATCGAGAGAACAGGTCCGGGTCCGCCTTCGGCTGCTTGGCGAGTATCGCGTCCAGGTCGCGTAACGCCCGGTGACCGGCATCGGCACCCACCAGCCCCTTAACCGCCGCAACAATGTCGTGAAGGACGCTACTGGCCATGGCTGACCCCGCCGGCGTGGCCCAGGCGGCCGGCGCGCAAGTTCACCGTCACCGCCTTGGTGCTGTGGATGCTGGTGTTGGCGTCGGCCGTGATGGCCAGCAACACGTTGGCGATGTCGCCGCGGGCGTAGCCTTCCCAGCCGTACACCCAGGGCATGCCGACCTGATAGATCGTGCGGCCGTCGATTATGAAGGGCCGCAGGCGTTCGGTCACCATCGCCCGCACCTCGATGTCGCCGCGCAGGGTGGAGAGCACGGTCCAGCCCAGGTGCTTGATGCCGAGTTGGCCGGCCAGTTCGGGCGGTATTTCCACGAAGGCTTCCGGCTGCAACTCGGCGGTGTGCGGGGTGACGCGGCCCATGATGCCGCCACAATGCAGTTCGGTCAGGCGATAGGTGGTGAACACGTAGGGAAAGCGCGGGTCCTGCGGCGCGTGCACCTGGTTGCCGGGCTGGTTCCAGATGTGTGCCGTCGGGTTGTACTGCGTTCCGTACAGCGCGTTCGTGACGGGGCTTTCCACCGGCTCGTAATGGGTGGGCAGCGGCCCGTCCTTCAGGCCGGTCGGCACGAAGACCTGGCACTTGCCGTCGGCCTCCATGATGAACGGGCTGTCGCCGCCCAGTGCCGCCATCCCGGTCGGGTGCGTGCTCCAGTCGGGGCGGTAGTCCGGCCGCGTGGTGGCCACGAAATCGGGCACGTCCGTGCCGGTCCACTTGGCCTGCGCCTCGTCCCACCAGACCATCTTCTTGCGCTCGGACCACGGCTTGCCGTCGGGGTCGGCGGAGGCGCGGTTGTAGAGCGTGCGGCGGTTGGCGGGCCAGGCGAAGGCCCAGCCCAGATGGCTGCCGAGGCCGCCGGGACCGTCCGGCGTGCGCGAGCGGGCGACGTTGTGCCCGTCGCGCGGGTAGATGCCGCAATACATCCAGCCGCCGCACGCCGTGCTGCCGTCGTCCTTCAGGTCTTGATACTTGGCGACCTGCTTGCGGTCGGCCACCGTGTAGCCGTTGATTTCGCGCAGGATGGCCTCCGCCTCCGGCTCGGCCCGCTCACCGCGTTCGGGATATTGCCAGGTCAGGGCGCGCATCGCCGCGTCGCGCGGGCCGGTGCTGTCTGCGTAGAGCTGTTTCAGGCGTTTGCCGAGGTGGTAGATGAACCAGAGGTCGGACCGGCTGTCTCCCGGGGCGTCCAGCACCACGTCATGCCACTGCACTAGGCGGCTGGTGTTGGTGACGGTTCCGTCTTTCTCGCCGGACAGCGCGGTGGGGAAGAAGAACATCTCCGTGCCGATCTCAGACGGTGTGAGGTCGCCGCGCTGCACCAGGCGGCCCTTCTGCCAGAAATTCGCCGTCTCCGTCATGGCGAAGTCGCGCACCACCATCCAGTCGAGCTGGGCGAAACCGCGCTCGACCAAGTCGGAATTGACGGCACCCACGACCGGGTTTTGGCCCAGGATAAACTGTCCCTTCACCACGCCGTCGACCATCGACAGCGTCATCGGCAGCTGCGAGAGGTCGCCGGTCAGCTTGGGCCAGTGCGCGTAGCCGAAATCGTTTTCCTTTGTGGCGCTGGCGCCGTACCAGGCCTTTAGCAGGCTGACGACGTATTTCGGCATGTTCGACCACCAGCCGGTGACCGGAGTCTCGGCTTTCAGGTACTCGGCCAGGCTGCCGTGCTGGTGGAACACGTTGGGCTGCGCCAGGTAGGTGGGCAGCATGTTGTACAGCGTCGGGATGTCCGTGCTGCCCTGGATGCTGGCGTGGCCGCGCAGCGCCATGATGCCGCCGCCCGGCCGCCCGATGTTGCCGAGCAGGGACTGGATAATGGAGGCGGCGCGGATGATCTGCACGCCGGTGGTGTGGTGCGTCCAGCCGACGGCGTAGCAGAACGCGCCGGTGCGCTCGCGCCCCGCGTTGCGCGCCAGCGATCCCGCCACGCGCAGGAACGTGTCTCGCGGGCAGCCGGTGACGCGCTCCACCATCTCCGGCGTGTATCGCGCGTAGTGCCGGCGCATGATCTGGTAGACGCAGTTGGGATGCTGCAGCGTGGGGTCCTGCGGCGGCGGCGAGTCCGCCAGCGTGTCGAACGCTTCCGCGCCCGCCTGTTCGGTTCCTTTGCGCTTCAGTGGCGGACCGCGCTGTTCGGCGATGGTGGAGGGCACGACCTTGCCCTTGTACTGCCAGCTATCCTCGGTGTAGGTGTTGGTCTCCGGATCGAAGCCGGAGAACACGCCGTCATTGGCCTCGGGGTCGGTGTAGGCGTCCTCGATGATGTGGGCGATGTTGGTGTAGGCCAGCGCAAAGTCGCGGAACCACAGGTCGTTCTCGAGCAGGTGGTGGATGATGCCGCCCAGGAACGCGATGTCGCTGCCCGAACGGATGGGCGCGTGCACGTCCGCCAGGGCCGAGGTGCGGGTGAAGCGCGGGTCCACGTGGATGATGTCGGCGCCGCGGCGCTTGGCCTCGACCACGAAGCGGAACGCGATCGGATGGTTCTCCGCCATGTTGGAGCCCATGATCACGATGCAGTCGCTGTTCTCCAGGTCCCAGAGAGACATGGTGGCAGCGCCGCGGCCGAAGGAGGTGCCCAAACTGGGCACCGAGGATGAGTGTCAGATTCGGGCTTGGTTCTCGACGTTGACGATTCCCAACCCTCCGCCGAACAGCTTCTTGATCAGGTAATTTTCTTCGTTGTCGAGCGTGGCGCCGCCCAGCGAGCCGATGCCCAGCGTGTGGTTGACGACGCGACCGTCCGGCAGGGTTTCGGCAAACGTCTCGTCGCGCGTCTGCTTGGTAAGCTGCGCCACCCGCTCCATCGCCCAGTCGAGCGGCCGCTCTTCCCACTCCGCGGCATAAGGCGCGCGGTATAGGACCGTGTTGATGCGCTGCGGCGAGAGCAGCATGCCCAAGGTGCTGGCACCCTTGGGGCAGAGCGTGCCCCCGTTAACCGGGCTGCGCGGGTCGCCCTCGATGTGGATGGGTTTGCCGTTCTTGGCATAGATCAGCTGGCCGCAACCCACCGCACAGAACGGGCAGATGCTGGTGCCGATTGTATCGGCCTGCTCCAGCCTGGGTCGAAGGCCGCGCGACAGCTCGCTTTCGGCCGCCTTGCCCTGCACGCTCTGGCCGGCAAGCTGACGCGGCAGCGACCAGTCGTGCACGAAGGCGGCCGCGCGGTCGGCCAGGGATTGGCGGAGTTTCTTCATCGCTCGGTCATGCAATCAGTCACGGGACACTGGCCTAAACGGCATCGTCCGGCAACCTACGAACGCGTGAGAGCCTTTGAACGTGCCATTTGGAACAGTTCCCCGTCCAGTGTGGTCAGGCGTCTGACGGTGTCCAGAACCTGTTCGGTTAGCGGCTCCCGGTCAGGGACCGGGGCGGCGTTTTCCCGCGGCACGATCATCGCATCGCCCGCCGTGTCGATGTGCACAGCTGCTGCGACGTCGGTGAAGAACCTTGCGAGGTCGTCGGTCGTTCCCACGACGTCCAGTTCGCCCAACGCTTCGATCGACCGTTCGCGAACATACGTCGTGTCGAGCAGGTAACGTGAGTCCTCGGACAGCACGGAGAGCCTGCCGTATTTCCATGGCGCGTGATCGATCCGGGCGGGAAGCCCTTGGAAACTCAGGGGCGTCTGCACCAGGTAGCGGGCCTGGAAATTCTCGATCATCGCCCAGTTGTCGGCGTCCTCGACAAACTCCCCGAAGCTTTGCCGTGCAACATGGGCATGGCGCGGATGCCCTGGGTCGCGGAAGACATGGCGGTAATGCGATAGGGTACGGGCAACGGGATCCCGGAAAACGGATGCCGACACCAGCTTCAGCTCCAGGAACTCGCCTAGATCGACCCCGAAATGACCTGCGAAAGCCCGATACTCGGAAAGCGTATTTCCATCGAGTTTGACGAGGTGGTCCCATATCCTGGCAGGACACACCGCGCTGTCCCCGAGCTGTCCGGAGAGCCAAGCCACCACGGATGTTCCGGCGGTCTTGGGAATGTGGAGGAAATAGAGCGGCGGTGTCGTGGCCTGCTTTGCCCGCCACCTTCGGATGTGCTTGCCAATGTCGAAGCGCATCCGAGCCGTCTCAGCGGCCCAGCCGCGTTCCCGCGTAGATGGCGCCGATCTGCAACGACAGGCCGATACTCGAGAGCAGCAACGCGCCCTCGGCCACGCGCTCCGGCTCCCGCGGCCAGCTTGCGTCCGCGCCACGGCGCAAGACCTCAGCGCCGATGGTTGCAGTCTTGAGCACCAGGATTTCACGCACGCTCGGGATGGTCGTGTAGGCCCAGACGTTGGCCCAGGTCTTCGCCTGGTTGCTGGGCGAGAGTATTTCCACGATCAGCACCGGGTCGGTCAGCGCCTGCTCCTCCGTGTCGTAGGGCGAGCACGTAACCGCCAGGTCGGGCACGCGCATGTTGATGCCTGCGTTCACGTGCGGAACCACGCCCGGTGTCACTACGAGCACACAGGGGCTGTTCTGCGCGTGCAGGTGATTGCGGATCAGGCTGCCCAGTTCACCCTGCAGCATGCCGTGTGTGCGGTTGCCCGGCGACATGGCCTGCGGCTCGCCGTCCACAAGTTGCCACGCGCCGCCGTCCTTGGGCTCCCAGGCCAGGAAGTCCTCGACCGACATCCGCGCGGGGACTCTTGCGACCGCTGTCACGTCATCAGGCTCCGGAGGGAGATCCCAGGCGCGTTCGCGTATATACTCTGGCGAGGTCCACGGCAAAACCGATGCTCTCCAGCCGCATCTCGCCTTCCGACACCCGCACCGGCTCGCGCGGCCAGGCGCCGTCGGCGTCACGGCGCAGAATCTCTGCGCCGATCGCGGCGGTCTTGAGCACCAAGATCTCGCGCACGCTCGGGATCGTGGTGTAGGACCACACATTCGCCCAGGTCTGCGCCTGGTTGCTGGGCGAGAGGATTCCCACAATCAGCACAGGATCGGTCAGCGCAATCTCTTCAGCATCGAAAGGGGAGCACGTCACCGCCAGGTCGGGCACGCGCAAGTTGATGCCCGCGTTCACGTGCGGAACCACGCCCGGTGTCGTGACAGCCACGCATGCGCTGCCTTGGGCTTCAAGATGATTACCGATCAGCCGCCCTAATTCGTTCTGCAGGGTGCCATGGCTGCGGTTGGCGGGTGACATCGCTTGCGGTTCCCCGTCCACCAGCTGCCACATGCGGCCGTCCCCTGGCTCCCGGGCCAGGAACTCTTCCACCGACATCCGGACAGGGATCTTGGCGAGCACCGTCATGGGTGGCACCCTAGTCGCATCGGGGCAAAACGGCCAGCTATAAACCCAGCCGCTGTGGCGTTTACGTGAACCGTCTAGGGATACGAAACCCGCGCCATCCGTGCTTTGTTGGCCCCATAACGCAAGGCGGCAAGATATTGGCGAGCATAATGACCGGTGTGGTGACCATCGTGCAGGAGAGCCGGTTCCAGCTGACCGACGACGCGGGCGTGGGGCACCTGTTCACCGTCGGTTACGCCTGCGGCACCGAACCCGGGCAGTTGGCCCAACTGCAGCGCCACCAGTCGCGTGTAAGCGTCCGCTACAAGCCGGCGCCCAACACCATCGGCAACATCGCCCTTTCGATCTCCATCTAGGCGGCCCTTACCCATGGACATGCACCCCCGTGCGTTGGAGCAGACCGGCTCGCAGTTCCAACGGGTGATCCCCAACGAGTCCGAGCTGACCGCCCACGTGCTGATCGAGCCGGGCAAATCCTACGGTTTCTTCACCGACACCACCGTCTGCATCGGCTGCAAGGCGTGCGAGGTGGCGTGCAAGGAGTGGAACAACCTGCCGGCCGACAACATCGGCCTGACCGGGCAGAGCTACGACAACACCGGCGCGCTCTCGGCCAACAGCTGGCGCCACGTGGCCTTTGTCGAGAAGTCGGGCGATGCAGGCTCGCCGTCGCGCACCACGGGGTTCGGGCACAGCGTGCGCGATAACGACCAGGCGCCGTTCCAGTCCGGCTGGCTGATGCTGAGCGACGTGTGCAAGCACTGCCACAACGCGCCCTGCCTGGAAGCCTGCCCCACCGGCGCGCTGTTCAAGACCGAGTTCGACACGGTGGTGGTCCAGCAGGACATCTGCAACGGCTGCGGCTACTGCATCCCCGCCTGCCCGTTCGGCGTGGTCGATCTCAGCACGACCGACGGCAAGGCGCATAAATGCACGCTGTGCTACGACCGCCTGAAGGGCGGGCTGGAGCCGGCCTGCGCCAAGTCCTGCCCCACCGACAGCATACAGTTTGGCGAGTTGTCCGACTTGCAGCAGCGCGCCGCCGAACGCGTCCAAAAGCTGCACGCGCTCGGGGTGGACAGCGCCTACCTTTACGGCACGCCGGGTGCGCCGGGCGCCACCGGCGGCTTGGGCCACCTCAACGCGTTCTTTCTGCTGACCGACCGGCCGGAGCGCTATAACCTGCCCGCCGCACCCACGCGCCCGTCAACCCGCGTGGCACCCGCGCTGACCGCGGGGCTGACGGCGGTGTTCGGCCTGGCGCTGACCGCGTTGGCGCTGTTTGCCGCCGAGACCCCGAAAACCAGGCCGCAAAGGCGCCTACGATGAACTATCAGCCGCCTGCCGCCCACCAGCCCGACGAGACGCCGGTCGTCGGCCGCGACGCGCACGACACGATCGAATCGTCCGGCAAATGGGCTGGCCCCACCTATTACGGCCGTTCGCAGCTTAAGCCCGCGCCGTTCAACAACTGGGTGGTGGGCGGCTACATAGCGCTGGCCGGGCTGTCGGGCGCCTCCGCCCTGATCGGCAGCATTGCGGAGGCCACGCGCGGCCGCGCCGGTCGGCCGGTCGGCCGGCGTTCGCGCTACCTCTCGCTGCTGGCGCCCACGGTCGGCTCGGCGTTGC
>CAXUGD010000078.1:0-11474 GCA_964250355.1 uncultured Acetobacteraceae bacterium
GGCGTCTGCCTCGCCGTCATCGTCGGCAGCTGGCTTCAATGAGTCCACACCCTAAGGTAAGCACGCCGCAGCTTCCAACCATTAGCCTGCGAATACCTTCAAGCGGAGCGTCCATGTCGTAGTCGGTTCTGCCTAACGTGCGCGGATCTAGACCAGAATTTAAGAGCTGCTGTTCGACTCTATTGAGAAAATCCTCCTGCCTTTGCAGGAAACATCTTGGCGTGCTCAGGAAAACAGGAATGTTTGGCATGGTTCCTCGCCCAGGAGGGTTTAAACAAGACAGAGATCCTTGTAGGTATACGCGCCATCACCTGCGACGAGAGTAATCCCGACCGTCGGCACCGAAACTGCGCATCTCCAGGGGATTTGATATTTGCACACCCACAGCGGCACCTATCAACTCTGTCCCAAGTAGCCCTGAAGCGCCGTTATATCTCCCAATAATGGGTGAGCAAGCATTGTCGCTATCGGCCGAGCAGGCGCGGATTGTTCGGCTGCTGGTGGAGCGGGTCGAAATTGGGCCGGGTGGAGCAGACATCCGGCTGCGGGTTGAGGAGCTGGCGAGTTTGGTGCGTGACCTGAGTGCTGCGCCGCTGCGGGTGGCGGCTTGAGCGAGGCGGGCAGCATTACGGTTCGGGTGCCGCTAACCATCCGGCGTCGGCCGGGGCGCAAGACGGTAGTGACACCCGGGGGCAAGGAGGGTGCGCCGGTGCGGGTTCGGGCTGACCCGGCGCTGGTCAAGGCGTTGGCACGGGCGTTCCGGTGGCAGCGGATGCTGGACGACGGGCGGTATGGGTCGATCAGCGAGCTGGCGCGGGCGGAGAAAATCGAGCGGGGGTATCTGGGGAAGATGCTGCAGCTGACCCTGTTGGCGCCGCACGTGGTCGAGGGGGTGTTGGCAGGCGGGCGATCTGACGAGCTTTGCTGGGCGGGGTGCCGCCGTTGTGGACCACAAACCAGCGGTAAGGGGCGATTTGAGTCCGCTTTGCGCCAATCTCGGTCATTCAGGCAGTCGAAGCAGCTTCTCGAAAGCGGATGTCGGTCGAGCTACCTGCAATAATACGGCTCGCCCTATAGTTGGGGTCGGCGCTCAATTCTCTGTGGCTCTTAAGTATGCAGGTACTACCACATCCAGACATTGCCCGACTGGTTGAACCAAGAGGTCCGTATCGGTTGCCGTCTCCTACAAAATCCAGCGAAGCTCATGCTTCACCGGCGCCCGCGACCTATGTTGCAGTCGCAAAGAGGCTGAGGTGGCGAAGACTGGCGACAACAACGGAAGGGCGGAACCCAGCAGCACGACCTCGGCGGACGCCCTATGGTTGAATGACCATCTGCAGTACCGGCAAAGTCTCCAACAGAATCCTGGTAAAACTTTGCGGCCGTTCCAACGCGGAGAAATGCCCGGTGTCCCTGAGTTCAGTCATGCGCGCATGTCCAATGAGTGAAAGATTGGCTTGGCGATCAGCTGACCTGGACCAATCGTGATCTCCATAGACCAGTGTGACGGGCGCGGTGATGCGGCTGTAGAGCGACCGCGCCTCGACATAGCTTGGCAGGCTCCGATAGACGGCGCGCGCGACGCGTGAATAGCCTCTGCGCTTGCCGACTTTGTTGAACTCACCGATGAGGTCAGAAGGCAGACATTTTGCGTCGTAGACTCCGCCGCGCAGGATCCCGGCCAGGATCTGCCGGTTTTCCAAGGCTGCAAACACCGGCCCGATGATAGGCGCACGAACACTTTTGATGATGATCAACGCCAAGACGTTGGCGCGTTCCAGGCCGGGTAGATAGTCATAAGGATTGAATGCAACAACCTGCTTGATCCGGTCGCCGAGCATAGCGGCAGCAGTCAAGGCCAACGAACCGCCCATCGACTCACCGGCGAGGATGACATCCTGCAGCGCCAGTCGATCGAGAAAGTGCAAGACATGCTGGCGCATCGTCGTCTCGCTGTAATCAGCACCGGGCACGATCTCCGACCAACCGAAGCCTGGGTAATCGAACGCATAGACTGTGAAATGGTCGGCAAGAGCAGGGATGACCCGTTGGAAGAGGTCGAGCTGGGTGCGCACCGTGTGCATCAGGACCAGCGCCGGGCCGCTCCCAACTTTCAGGTAGCGGATTGTCGGCCCGCCCGGTCCGAGCGAGACGGAATCCGGCGTGTGTCGTGACCAACGATGCGTGTAATCAACCGCGTTATTGGCGCTCATAGTATGCTTTACCCTATATCGGCCCGTGCAGGCGCTGGCAGTCAGCCGCGCACGAAGCTCAGTAGCTCGGCGTTGATCATTTCGGGGTGCGTTGTGCACATGCCATGCGGCAAGCCGGGAAAGGTCTTCAGCCGACCGTTGCGCAGGAGCTTCACCGCAAGTGGCGCCGCGTTCGCGTAAGGCACGATCTGGTCGTCGTCGCCGTGCATGACCAATGTCGGCACCACGATGCGCGTCAGGTCATCGGTGAAGTCGGTCTCAGAAAACGCCTTGATGCAATCGTAATGCGCCTTTGCCCCGCCCATCATCGCTTGGCGCCACCAGTTGCGGATCACGCCCTCGCTGATCCGCGCGCCAGGCCGGTTGAAGCCGTAAAAGGGCCCGGTCGGCACATCGAGGAAGAATTGCGCCCGATTTGCGACGAGCGCCGCCCGGAAACCGTCGAAGACCTTGAGGGGCAGTCCGCCCGGATTGGCCTCCGTCTTAAGCATGATCGGCGGCACCGCCCCGATCAGCACCGCCTTGGCGACCCGGCCGGGCTTGGACCGGGCAACGTAACGGGCGACCTCGCCGCCGCCCGTCGAGTGACCGACGTGGACGGCGTCGTGCAGGTCGAGGTGGTCTGTCAGCGCGGCCACATCGGTCGCGTACGTGTCCATCTCGTTTCCGGTGTCGGTTTGGCTGGAGCGGCCGTGACCGCGACGGTCATGCGCGATGACTCGAAAGCCGCTGGCGAGAAAGAACATCATCTGGGCGTCCCAGTCGTCCGCGGAGAGCGGCCAGCCGTGGTGGAACACGATCGGCGGCGCATCGTCTGGCCCCCAGTCCTTGTAGAAAAGCTGCACGCCGTCGTGGGTCTCGATGAAGGGCATTGGTCGCTCCTGCGTGTCCGTTGGTTCAGGATGTTCCCGCCGGCATCCCCGACAATTGCGCAGCGGCGCGAGCGGCGCGAGCGGTAGCAGGTCGAAGTGCATCAGGTGTGCCCGCCCGAGCGGCAGTGTTTCCAGCATGGAACGGGCTTCCGACGGCTTGGTGACGTTGAGCAGGAACACGACGCCCGTGCGGTCCGCCAGCGAGAACCACTGGTCGATCTTTCCGCCGAAATAAAGCCCGACGGTCGCGCGCACCTCCTCCGGCAGAACGGCGCGGGCAGCCTTCATGTCGGTGCCTTCCGGGAACGTTCCGATCGCCAGGATCCGTGTCACCGGGCCAGTGGGGAGGGCGGACTGCGCCGTCGCGGTCCCGGAGGCAAGCACACCGGCTAGGGTGGCAGCGGCTCCCGCTGCCATGACCCGCTTCACCGGCTGGTCTCCAGCATGATCCGGGCCGCGTCCGCGGCCGCGTCAATCTGCGGCCAGTGGCCGGCGTCCAAAGCGTGCAGCACGCCATAGCGTAGCTGGGAGCGCAGGAACTCCGCAGCCGAGACATGAAGATACGGGTCGTTTCGGCCCCAGATGAGCGCGAATGGCACTTGCGACCGTCGCAGTTCGACAAGGCGGCCGGTATTTGCCGCGATCTCATCGTTGAGCTGCGACGTCATCTGCACGAAGGCCGGGATCGCGCTGGGCTGCTGCCGGAAATTCTGGTCGATCAAAGGACCGAGAAACGCATCGTAGCGCGGGCGGCCCGCCGCTGCAGCATCGCCGAGCAGCTTCTGGCGCTGAAACTCGATCAACCATGCGAAGTGCTCGGGGCTTGAAAGGAAGTGGTGCGCCAGAGGTTGCAACGGCCTGTAGGAGAACAGCTCGATCAGCTCCGGCACGAGCTGTCCAGGCGCCGCGCCGTAGAACGCGTTCATGAGCACGACTGCCGCTGTCTTACCCGGGTGGCGCAGCGCGAAGTTCACGGCCGCCGGACCGCCGGCGTCGTGGCCCACGGGAATGACGCGATCGAGACCAAGCGCATCGACCACGGCCTCTACGTCGGCGAGCTGCTGAGGAAAACTGTACAGTGCGCCCTCTGGCTTGTCGGACGCGCCGAATCCCAAGAAATCCACGGTGACGATGCGGCGTCCACCAGCTGCCAAATGCGGGATCAGATCGTCATAGATGTGGGCGTTGTCCGGAAACCCGTGCAGCAGGACGAAGGCAGGACCGGCGCCGGCATGGTCGCGCACATACAGGCTGCCGCCGGCGCGTGGCACGCGATGCTCCGTAAGGCCTGCCAGCACGGTCATGTTTGCTTGGGTCGTCATGGGACTTGTCCTTCGATCGATTGGATGTGTCGGTGGGCGGAACAAGCGGCTTCGGGAGCGGCCGGCTTTAGGACATGTCGCCGGCCTCTCGCCGCAGCCACCTTGTTCGAGGAAGATCTCATCGCCCGGCTGCACGTGGCTCTCAGCAAGCGCAGGCGCTGACTTGGCTGATCGCTCATGAATAATTTGCACTTCTGTGACACAGATGTCGGAGGGGGCTGGTGCCTATCCTTCGCCTGGGATAACGCGTTAAGGCCCAAAGTCTGTCGTGTTCAAAACTTGGAAGTTTGTCGGATCAGATCCGTTGCTGGACATGAAATCGGACAGTTTTGCGACGTGCGGAACACCCATCGGGGTAGCCCGGGCATCATCCTTTTGGGGAGCCTCGTGCTGGCAGCCGATCCACAAGGACCAGTTTAAAAGACCAGCCTATAAATCAACCGCCGAGGAACCCGCGGTGGGTCGCGATCGTCACTGCGTGCGTCCGATCTTTCGCGTCAAGTTTCTCGAACGTCGACTTCAGGTGCGACTTGACTGTCTGCTCAGAAATCGACAGGTCCCAGGCGATCTGCTTATTCGCTTTGCCAAGTGCCACAAGCGAGAGTATCGCGACTTCCCGTTCGCTGAGCAGATCGCCGCCGGCGTGACTTGCGATTTCGTTTGCTACCTCGGCCGACACACTGCGCCGTCCGGCGAGCACCTCGCGAATACTCTGAATCAGGTTGTTGCGCAGCGAGGTTTTCAGCAGGTAACCCGCGGCGCCGGCCCGCAGCGCCCGCGTAGCGAGCACGTCGCCCAACGACATCGTCAGTATCAGGACTTTCGCCGACGGCCACTCGCGTCGGATCGCCGTCAGCGCCGCCATGCCCCCCCCTCCCGGCATGGACAGGTCCATGAGCGTCACGTCTGGCCGCAGCTTACGGAATTGCTCGACGGCCTGGGCAGCATCTGCTGCCTCGCCCGCCACTTCCATGTCAGGCTCCAACGCGATCATGGCCGCGATTCCGTCACGGAGCAGCGGGTGGTCGTCGACGGTCAGTATGCGTATGGGTCGCCCGGTCGCCATCACAGAGATCCCCCAGCCATCCTGCGTAGCGATGCGGAAGCGTAGGCGACGCTCGCAGGAACCGACAGCTCGATAGTCGTCCCGAAGCTTGGCGCGCTGCGCACCGTAAGCCGGCCGCGTATGCGTTCGGCGCGCTCGCGCATGCCACGCAGCCCATAATGCTCGCTCCGGCCGCCCTGCCTCAGCACGTCGGCATCGATTCCTACGCCGTCGTCCCAGAAGCATACGCGTAGCTCCCGTTCGCCATACACCACGCTTGCATCGAGCTGCTGCGCCGCGGCATGGCGCTGTACGTTGGCGATCGCTTCTTCGCCGATTTTGGCCACTTCGTCGGCGACCGCCGGGTGCAGCGGGCGCGATTCGCCCTCGACGGTCACGCGCATCCTGGTGCGCGGTGCAAGCGAGAGGCGCTCGGCCGTCGCCGCAAAGCTTTGCGGCACGTCTCGCGGCAGATCCGTCTCGCGCAGATCCACCAGGCGGGAACGGCCTTCCCGCAGAACCGTGTCGGCTAGAGCCATGGCGTCCTCAAGCTTGCGGCGGCTTGCGTGTCCAGGAGCGATGCCCGCCGCCGCTGCCTGGAAGCGCAGCATCAACCCGCCGAAGCCTTGCAACAAAGTATCGTGCAACTCACGCGCGATGCGTTCGCGCTCGGCAAGGCGTGCCTCGAAGCGATCGTTGATTCGACGCGCCGCGGTGCGCATGCGTAGCGACCAGGTGAGCCACATTAGTGCGAAGGCCGCCAACCCGCAGAGCAAAAGGAACAGCGCGCTCTGGGCGAAGGTGGGCGGGATGACGACTGCGACGGTCGCACCGGCGGTATTCCAGACGCCGTCGCTGTTGCGGGCGATGACGTGGAACACGTAATGTCCTGATCCAAGCTTGGTGTAGAAAGCCTGGCGTCGGGCGCCAGCGTCCACCCAGTCATCCTCCAACCCTTCCAGGCGGTAGCGAAAGGCCACCTGCTCCGGCTTGGAAAGGCTCAAGGCTGCGTAGTCCACCTGCAGTGACGAAGTACCGGCGGGCAGCGTCAGGATGCGCGGTAGGGCGTATTGTCGTTCGCGCGTACTGGCGCTTTGAATCGTGACAAGAGGTGCTACGGCATTGCGCGCCAGGCGCGCAGGATCCACGGACGCTACACCATGGCTTTGAACGAGCCATACGCGCTTGCCGGCATCGACAATGGCCGTTTGCGTCCCGTGATCCTGCTGGGCTACGCCCGGTAGACCATCGGTGACGTCGAAGAGGTCGTAACGCAACTTACCGGCTGGGGTGGCCAACGCAGCAGCCAGATCAGGCTCGGCGATACGCATGGCGCCCTTGATACTGTTCACCCACACAGCGCCATCGGTCACGGCCAGACCCGTCACCCGGGTCAGCGCCGGCACCCGGTCAGCCGAGATCGTATCAAAACGGCCGGCCGCATATTTCGCGATTCCCTCATCGCCGCCGACCAGTATCTCGTCGCCGAATACCGATATGATGTTGACCACCCCGACGTTCAGCCCTTCGGCCGTACCGAAAGAAGACAGTCTCTCACCCGACCGCCTGTAAACGCGGTCTCTCGCGTAGAACCATGTCCCACCACCTGGACCTGAGATGGTGTGCAACGTAGCGCCCGAGGTCTTACCGCCATCAGCGCTGAAGCGTTGCCACGCACCCCTGCTACGAAAGAACACGCCGACGCCGTTGGCGGTGATCCATTCCGTGCCGGACGCATCCTGCGCCCAGGAGCAGATGCCGGCTTCGCCGATCGGCGGACCGGAGGCCGGCCGCAAGCCCTTCGGGCCTAGTGTCAGCAGGCCGCCGGGAATCCCGATGGCAAGCGTTCCGTCGGCGCGCGCCTGCAGCAGCGTCGCTCCCGCCGGCAATTGCGCCACTACTATTGCCGAACCATCCCGGTCGATACGTTGCAGCGTGCGTCCGGCCGCGATGAATATCGCGCCGTCAGGCCCGGCAGCCGCTTCGAACCCGCCACGCACCGTTTCGGGCAGGCCGAGAGCAACCACGGCACTGACAGCCCTGAAGCGGTCCAGGCCGAGATTGGTGCCTACCCAGATGTCACCTTCACGGTCCTCGAGTACCGGAACCGCAACGTCGGAGGTCAGACCTTGCCCGGCGGCAAATCGCTCGATGCGGGGGGCGGCTCCCGGCGAAACGATGCGAACGATCCCGCCATCCGTAGAGCTCTCCCAGAGCGCACCATTGCGATCGAAGACGGAACGGTCGGTGAGCGGCCCGACCACCCCGGACGGCAGCGGCAGGAGCGCTGGCTCGTCTTCGACGTCTCGGGCAAGGCCCTGCCGGCCGCCCGAGTACCAGACACGCCCGTCCGGCGCCTGGCTGAGACGGGCTCTGGGCCGCAGGCCGGGGACGGCACGGAAGCGATGCTCGCCGGGCCGAAGCACCAGGATCTGTGTTTCGGCCGCCGCCCAGACCGTGCCGTCGCGTGCTGCCAGCACGCTGTAGATCGCGCCGGCCGGCACGCCCCAGTCCGCGCCGAGTTGTGACCATTGCCGGCCATCAAATCGCGCCAGGCCGCCATCCGGCGTGCTCCCAAGCGCCGCCCAGAGCGTGCCGTTCGCACCCTCGGCCAGTTGCTGGACACTTCCCTTGGCCGGCGCGCCGAAGGTTTCCAGCCGCCCTCCCTTCAGGCGGGAGACTTCGCCAGCATAGCTGCCCGCCCACAGAGATCCGTCCCTTGCGGCGAGCAGCGCCGTGATGTTGTGCGATGACATCCGGTCGCCTGCAGGCCGCATTGCCTCGAACCCAAGCCCGTCGAAACGGTATAGGCCCTCGCCGGTGCCGAGCCACAGGAACCCGTCTGCGGCCTGTGCCAGTGCCCAGATGTCCGGCGGCGCTCCGGCTTCGAGCGTCCACGCAGTATGGTGGAGTTGCGTAAGCCGCCGGTCTGGACTGAGCGCGTGACTGGAGACAGGCACAAGCAGCCCGGCGAGCATGGAGAGCGCGTATATCGAGCGCGGTGGGTGCATGCCGCGGTGTCGCATCCTTAAACGGCCAAGGCCTGACGTTCAGCATACACCTTGGCGCTCACCGCTTCACACCCGAAAGAGGGATGAAGCATTGCCTCGATGACGATGGTCCGAGACGATTGTCGTCGGCTATCCAGCCATCGTGAGACGCGACTTCCTGACGTTCCCGGACGGCTGGTCCGGGCTTGCGCTCGTTGCGATCCGGCTGTCGCTTGCGGGCGTCCTGGCCATCAGCCCGCTGACCGCCCCCTCGCTGCCACCGTGGGCCATCGCGGCCGTGGACGGGCTCGCGCTGGCGTTGACGGCTGGCGTGCTCACCCGCCTCGCCGCAGTGCTGACTGTTGCGGTATTTCTGGGGATTGGCTGGCTTGCGGGTGGGGCCGTCGGCGGCTTGATTGCCTTGCACGGCTTGGGGGCGTTTGGCCTGTCACTGCTCGGTGCAGGTGCATACTCGATCGACGCCCGGTTGTTTGGCAGGCACGTGATCACGCTTGACGAGTAGCATCGCAGGCGTAGCCGGAAGCCGTGCAACCGGCAAAGCCTACCTCCGGCGGTGAAATCAAACAGCACGATCTTCTCGTTCCGTGTCGCGCGCAACGATCCCCCAAAAGGATGACGCCAACTTAGCACCGATGGGGCTCTTCCCGGCCGGTGAAATCGCGCAAGTTTGTCGGCAGCAAACTGGACACGAGCCGCACGACGAGGCGCACCGACATCTGCCGATCCATCGCCTCACCCGCACACACCGACCGCAGGCTGCCGGGCGACGGCAAGGAAGCCGATCACGGAATACCGAAACGCAACCTCAGACATCTGGAGAACACCATGAACAGACTCCGCTTCCGCGTGCCCTACATCTCGAGCCTGCTTTCGGTATTGGCGCTGCTTGGCTGCCAGACTTCCGCGACGGCACCTGCCGACCGCCATGTCAGCCAGAGTGATCTCGATTTCATAACGGGCTTGACCAACCTGGTCGAGTTCGATCGCGCCGTCATCGGCGACGAACTGCAAAGGTCGTCTGATCCTCGTGTGAAAGCGCTGGCGCTGGATCTCAAGGCTCGTATCGAGGCGTTCCAAGCCGAGGTGCAGACAGTGGCGACGAAAGACGGTATTTCACCACCTGCGGACATGAGCCTCATCAGGCGATCAGACATGCATTCCCGCATTGCCACGCTGATGGCAACGTCGCATTACGATTTCGACCAGGAGTTCGTGTCCGACGAGCTGGTTGGGAATCAACAGATACTCGCGCAAGCTGAGCACACCATCCAGGAGCCGACTGGCGATCCCGAACTGCGAGGGCTGTTGCGTGAGGCTCTCTCCCGCCTGCAGATGAACGTGGCGCGGCTGACCATCCTGCAAGCGCAGCTTCACGGTTGAGACGGCATGCGTGGGACACGCACGCGGCAAACGTGTAGAGAGCGCTGGGCGGCGCGACGGTCGTGATGAACACTGCCGCGGTATCGAGCGCAGCGGCGGCTGCGTCCAATGGGCGGAAGCCTGGCGGCGTGGTCATTGCATCGCGTTTCACCGACGATCCCATCTCGGGGACCTCTGGCGCGCTGACTTTCCGGAAATGGAACATCACGGGCGCGCTGACCGGCCTGCCTGCGATCGGCAGTGAAACCTTGAGGCTCAGCGGTCCGGTCCCTGTGGCGCCTATGGACGAGACGAAGCCATCGGAGCGCGTGGCCGAAGCTCATGACCGGATGATGGGTGGCAATGCGCGCTTCCAGTTCATCCTGACGATAGGC
The DNA here is from genome assembly GCA_964250355.1 of uncultured Acetobacteraceae bacterium. Taxonomy (GTDB): domain Bacteria; phylum Pseudomonadota; class Alphaproteobacteria; order Acetobacterales; family Acetobacteraceae; genus BOG-908. The sequence continues at coordinate 10,218 of CAXUGD010000078.1, forward strand.
GCCTGACTATGGCAGCTGGATCAAGTTGGCTGGGCCGTAACGGGCCACCCACAACGCTGTGCCGGTTTCTGCCTGCGCTAAGCTTTGCCGCCGGCGCCGCGATGCTGATCGCCCTGTTCATCGGCGCGCTATCGCTGGATCAGGCGGATGCCAGGCTGGCGGACCCACGCACCCGGGACGCCTATGTCGGCGGTGACGTCATCGGCATAAGCGCACGGGTGCAAGGAACCATCGTCGCGCTGCCGGTCGACGACAACCAGCTCGTCCACGCCGGTGAGATCGTGGCGATCATCGACGACGCCGCCTATCGCGCGCACCGCGACCAAGCGCGCGCGGCCTGCGCCGCGGCGCAGGCCAGGCTGGCCGAGATAGCCGCACAGGAACGCCAGCTCGTCGACCAGATAGGGCAGAGCCGCAGCGTCGAGGCAGGCAACGCGGCCGAGATCTCGCGCAGCACGCCCGAACTCACGCGTCAGCGCGCTCTCGTGCAGACCGCACAGGGCGTCCAGGCAGCGCTGGACCGTGCTGTGGCTGACCAGCAGCAGATGCAGGCTGGCGTGGCGGCCGCCCATGCCGGCCTGCGGGAACGCCAGTTGCAGGCCGATGTGCTGGAAGCCCAGCGCCAGGCCGCAGAGGCCGCGATACGCGCGCGGCAGGCCGATCTGGCGCAGGCCGAGCTGCAGCTTGGATGGACACGCATCGTGGCCCCGGTCGACGGCACGCTGGGCGCCCGCAGGCTGCGCGCCGGCGACCTGGCCACCCCTGGCGCCGTGGTGGTGGACGTGACGAAGCTGCAGGACGTCTGGGTGGACGCCAACCTGCTGGAGAAGCAGGCCGCCTTCGTCCGGCCGGGCCACCAGGCGGCGCTGCGCATCGCCACCTACCCCGGCGAGCGTCTCGCGGGCACCGTGGCCGGCATATCGGGGGCCACCGGCGGCAGGCTCACCGCCATCGCGCCGGACAACACGACAGGCAATTTCACGAAAGTGGCCGCGCGCCTGCAGGTGCGCATCGTGATCCAGTGGCGTGGCAGCCATTTGCGCGGGTTGCTGCGCCCGGGCATGTCGGCCACCGTCGAAATACGCACCGGCGCCGCTGGGCAGAGCGGACCTGCCGGCTGATGTCCGGTCTGGCCATACGCGCCGTCGTCGCGGCGCTGCTGCTGCTCGGCGTGGCTGCCTACGCCATCGACTGGCAGATTTTCTGGCTGCCGGCCTACGTCTACCGCACCCTCGATGCGCGCCTGGAGGGCGATGT
>CAXUGD010000078.1:11484-11745 GCA_964250355.1 uncultured Acetobacteraceae bacterium
CCACCCCCCCCGGCGCTGCGCGCGGGGTGGGGGTTGGGGTCCTGTTCGGGGCAGTGGGGGCCGCCCAGGTGGGGGGGGCGGGGGGCCGCGACGACGGCGACGTGGCACGCGGCGACCTGCTGTTCCAGATCGATCCCTCGGACTACCGGCTGGCGGTCGAACGGGCCAGGGCCGAAACGCTGCAGGCCGAGGGCGACCTGGCGGCGGCGGCGGCGGCCCTGGCCCAGCAAGCGCCGCGCATCGAGGCGGCGGAGGCAAGGA
>CAXUGD010000079.1:0-11646 GCA_964250355.1 uncultured Acetobacteraceae bacterium
GTGGCGCTGGCCACCGCCGGCGGCGACGCTACGGTGGCCGAGCAGGGCCAGGCCGCCGACCAGGCGCGGCGCGACACGGCGGCCGACCATCCACTGGTGCGCGCCATCCTGGAAGCGTTTCCCGGCGCCCGCATCGAAGCCGTGCGCGACCCGTCCGCCGACGCCTACGGCCTCCCCGCCGAGATCAGCCTAGGCGGCGAGGCAGCGCCGAGCTTCGCCCCGGACGACCCGGAGACGGGCGGCGCCGAAGCCGAACCCGCCGATCTGATGGAGGCTCCGGTCGCGGTGGAGCCCCGCTACCTGATGGAGACAGACCGATGAAGAACATCGCCGACATGATGAAAAAGGCCTCGCAGATGCAGGCCAAGATGGCCGAGATGCAGACCAAGCTCGAGGCGATGGAGGTGGAGGGCCAGTCCGGCGCCGGCATGGTCCGCGTGACCCTGAGCGGCAAGGGCGACATGCGCCGCGTGAAAATCGACCCCAAGCTCGCCGATCCCGCCGAGCTGGAGATGCTGGAAGACCTGATCGCCTCGGCCCACACCGACGCCAAGAAGAAGCTCGACGCCACCATGGCCGACGAAATGAGCCGCGTCACCGGCGGCCTGGAACTACCCCCGGGGCTGAAGCTGCCTTTTTAAGGTAGTGTGCCAAACATGGCGGAGGCCTATGTTAATAAACAGCTGCTTTAAGGAGAGCGAAAGACGATGTCTTACGATGGTGTTGTCCGGTCCTTTACGGTTGCCGGTGGCAGAAAGATCGTGTCGATCAAGCCCGAAGCGATGAGCATCGCCAAGCAGGCGGTCAAAGACGCAGCGGCGAAGAAGCTTGAAACTGTGAAGGTCCAATCAGCCGGCGCCAAGCGTGAACGTAACGACTGAGCCACCGCTGCGTTACAGCCGTGCCTTCGAGCTGCTCGTTCAAGGAGAGGCAGACGTCGCAGGACTTCTCGCTTACGCACTTTACAAACAGGCGATACGAGAGGCGGTCAAGCAAGGCCGAGCCATTCACAGCTCCGAAGACCGGAGCCCGACTGCAACAGAAATTCGAGCTTACCGCGATGCTGCCGACGGGATGCTCTCGACATTCATTGACTCGATCATTGAGCAATCCAAGCCCGAGATTATCGACACTGCAATCAGAACGGACTTCTCGCGGCTGGAAAGCAATCTGAGCAACCTGATTCGGCAGGCGACGACGTGGCGCACTGCAATCACCACTAATTTGGTGGCTTGGCTGCTCTACATCGCCATCACCTTTCTGGTCGTGGTAGCGGGCGTGCCAGGCTGGCTCACCGCACTGATAGCCAAGCTGAACCGCCATCCCTGAACCTGAAAGCTGACCCCTGACTCATGGGCGGCCCCGAACTCGACACGCTGATCCAACTCTTCGCGCGCCTGCCCGGGCTGGGCCAGCGCAGCGCGCGGCGGCTGGTGCTGAAGCTGCTGCAATCGCCCGAAACGCGCATGGTGCCGCTGGCCCAGGCGCTGGCCGCCGCGGCACGCGCGGTAAAAACCTGCGAGCAGTGCGGCAACCTCGACAGCCAGTCGCCCTGCACCCTCTGCGCCGACCCGGAGCGAGACCGCAGCATGGTCTGCGTGGTGGAAACGGTGGGCGACCTGTGGGCGCTGGAGCGCGTGGGAATCTATCGCGGCCTGTACCACGTGCTGGGCGGCACGCTCTCCGCCCTGTCCGGCACGGGACCCGAGGACCTCAACCTGGCGCCGCTGCTGGCCCGCGCCACCGACAGCAACCTGGGCGAGATCATCCTGGCACTCTCGGCCACCGTCGATGGCGCGGCCACCGCCCACTGGCTGACCGACCGCCTGGCGGCAACGAAAATCCGCATCACCCGTGTCGCCCAGGGCGTGCCGATTGGCGGCGCGCTCGACGTGCTGGATGACGGCACGCTGGCAACCGCGCTGCGCGCCCGGCGCTGACCGATCATGACCCTGACCCTGCAAGCCGGCGAGCTGCACCTCACCCTCGACCCGGAGACCGGCGGCGCCATCGCCTCCCTCGCCTACCGGGGCGCCCCGCTGCTGCGCCCGGTGGCCGACCCTCGCCTGGCCACCCAGAACGGGCGCGCGGTGGCCGGCTACCCGCTAGTCCCCTACGCCAACCGCATCGCCCATGGCCGCTTCACCTTTGCCGGCCAGACCTGGCAACTGGCCCGCAACTTCGGCGACAGCCCGCATACCATCCACGGCAATGGCTGGATGCGCGCCTGGACGGTGGCCGATGCCTCGCCGCACCAGGCCCGCCTGACGCTGGACCACACGCCGCCGCACGACCCCGCCGACCAATGGCCGTTCGCCTACCGCGCCGAACTGCTATATACGCTACACCCCGATCGCCTGGAGGTGGCGCTGTCCGTGCAGAACCGCGACACGCGCCCGTGGCCGGCAGGGCTGGGCTTGCACCCCTACGTCGCCCGCACGCCGCTGGCCACGCTGCGCTTCGATGCCGACACGCTTTGGACGACGGACGCCACCGGCCTGCCGGCCGACCGGGTGGCGGTCGAGGGCGCGGCCGAGTTCGCCAACAGCCGGCTGCTGGGCGCCGTCGAGATCGACAGCTGCTACGCCGGCTGGAACGGCACCGCCAGTGTCACGATGCCCGAGCAGGGGACCACGTTGGTGCTGTCGTCCGGCCCGCCAATGGACCACCTGCAGGTCTATACGCCGGCCGGCCGCGACTTCCTGGGGCTGGAGCCGGTCAGCAACATGCCGGACGCGATCAACCGGATGGACAGCGTTGCCGACCAGGGCCTGCGCGTGCTGGCAGCCGGCCAGACCCTGCACGCCCTGGTGACGATCGGCCTGCACAGCGAGGCCGATTAGTTGTTGTAACGATACGCTGCAAAATCAACGACTTAACAAATCCGTGATCAGACGGTAGGAGGGGAACCCACGTGCTGGCCGGTCTCGGAGGACATAGTTTGCGACTGAACGCCCTTGCCGCTCTCACCCTGTTGCCAACGATGGCGCTGGCCGGAACCACAGGCACGGGGAGCTACGTGCCACCCGGCCATTTCCACGCGACCCCTGTGCCGCCCAACCCGACGCTGCTCGGCTTCTATGCCGATGACAGCGCGGGCAGCTTCGAAAGCGTCAACGCCTGGCTCGGGCGCGTGATGGATTTCGCCTCCATCCACTCGGGCCAAAGCTGGGAGGGCGACTTTCTGCAATCCCCGGCCTACGTGCTCGGGATCAACCAGTACATGACGGTCAACGCGGCAGGGGTCGCCGGCTCGCGCCTGATCAGCGTGCCCTTGATCTGGGACGGCGCCAGCCTGTCCGCCGCGGCCGCCGGCGCCTACAACGCCGACTACGCGACGGTGGCGAAAGCCGTCCTGGCCGGCATCCCGCCCGGCCCCGTGCCGGGCCAGTCGGTTATCTACCTGCGCACCGGCTGGGAAGAAAACATGTCGGGCGAGATGCCCTGGGCCGCCACCGGGCAGGAAGCGAACTACATCGCCGCCTTCCAGCAATTCGTGACCGTGTTCCGCGCCAACGACCCGACCGGGCGCTTCAGGTTCGTGTGGTGCCCCAATGTCGGCGGCGACCCGATCATGAACTCCTATCCGGGTGACGCCTATGTCGATGTCGTGGGCATGGATTTCTATTACGGACTCAACACGCTCACCAACGATCCGGATCCAGACACGGCTTTTCAGGAGATGCTGGATAACGGCCTTTCAGCGATCGCCAGCATGGCCGCGACCCACGGCAAGCAGCTGGCTTTCCCCGAGTGGGGCGTGAACCAGGACAATTTCGGCAACTACGTAAAGGACTTCTTCGACTGGTGCCGTGCCCAGGGCTGCCTCTACGCCACCTATTGGGACAATAACGGCGGCTACCCCGGCGAGATCTCCGACGGCACCTACCCCGAGACCGGTGCGATGTTCCGCCACCTGTGGGATCCGGCAAACTACCCGGTGGAGCCGATCGCCGCCCCGGTCGGCGTCTCGGCGGTGGCAGGCAACGCCGCCGTGCAGATCACCGCCAGCCCGGTCGTCTCGTCCACCCCGGTCACCACGTATTACCTCTACAAGGGCGAGAGGTCCGGGGGCGAGAACACACATCCCGTGGCGACCAGCAGCACGCCGAACTTCACCGACATGCAGACGAACGGGCACCCTGCCTTCTACCGCATGGGCGCCGGCAACGCGCTGAGCCTGGGCTACCTGTCCACGGAGGTACACGCCAAGCCGAGCGCCCCCTCCCCCCTGCCGCTGCCGTCCGACTACCTGGCCATGCCCGTCAGCGGCTACGCGCAGTCGGCCACGCCGGCGCTGACCTACCTGTCCCAGGCAACCCCCTCGCTGACCACGGCCAGCATCGTGGCCCTGGTCGCGGCCAAGCCCGGCCCCAGCCTGATCGCAGGTTTCCCGCACGGCGTCACGCTGGGGCTGGACGCGAACAACCACCTGACCGGGTTCAGCCGCGATTACTTCAACGACGAGTGGACCGCCACCAGCACGCTGCCGGTGCCCTTCCCCGCCGACGGCACCACGCCGGAATGGGTGCGCGTCGATTTCAACACGTGGACGGCGACGACGACGTTCTACGTCGCACCCGTCAACGGCGCCAAGAAGCCGGGCCTGGACAACCCCTATTGGAACCAGCTGGGCGCGCCGCAATCCGGGCAGAACCACAACAGCATCTGGGACGGCTCGATTGAACCGTTCTACGTCGGCGCGTTCAACGACGGCACCAACCAGCTCGTCGGCAGCGTTTACGACATGGCGTTTTACGCCGACGGAATCGTCGCAACGCACCCGCATTTCGACGTGCGGATACATCGGCCGCACATGTTCACCGACTCACACGCGACCCTGTGGACGGTGGGCGGCGGCGCGGCCATTAAGTAGCCGCCCACACGCCGATACGAGGCCGCAACTGCCCCACCGCAGCGGGAATCCGCTGCGGTGGGGCAGATACGCCACGCGGCCGTCTGCAACCTGAGCGGGTAGCCGACCTCGCCGACACCCGTAAACTCTCCCCAACGCCGCAATTTTCTATCGACAATCGAAACGATCTCGCCTAACACGACCGTTAGATTTCACATTTTCGTGATCGGGCGGCGGACGCTGTTCTACCCTCCGGCCGACGCACGCTGCGGGAGGATGGACGATGATCAAACGCACGGCGCTGACTGCGCTGACGGCCTTGGCTTTGCTGCCCTGCACAGCCCTGTCGCAGACCACCGGCACGGGCAGCTACGTGCCCCCTGGCAATTACGGGGCCACGCCGGTGCCGCCCAACCCCACGCTGCTCGGCTTCTACGCCGATGACAGCGCGGGCCAGTTCCAGGGCGTCGATGCCTGGCTCGGGCGGCCGATGGATTTCGCCTCCATCCATTCCGGGCAGGCGAGCGAAAGCGACTTCCTCAACTCGGTCGGCTACGTCCTGTGGAGCAACCAGTACACCACCCTGAACGCGGCCGGCGTGGCCGGCTCGCGCCTGCTCAGCGTGCCGCTGATCTGGCAGGGCGCCAGCCTGTCCGCCGCCGCCGCCGGCGCCTACAACGCCGACTACGCCGCGGTGGCGCAAACGATCCTGGCCAAGATCCTGGCCGGCCCCGCACCCGGCCAGTCGGTGATCTACATCCGCACCGGCTGGGAGCAGAACCTGTGGGGCGAAATGCCCTGGTCCGCCACCGGGCAGGAAGCGAACTACATCGCCGCCTTCCAGCAATTCGTGACCGTGTTCCGCGCCAACGACCCGACCGGGCGCTTCAGGTTCGTGTGGTGCCCCAATGTCGGCGGCGACCCGATCATGAACTCCTATCCGGGTGACGCCTATGTCGATGTCGTGGGCATGGATTTCTATTACGGACTCAACACGCTCACCAACGATCCGGATCCAGACACGGCTTTTCAGGAGATGCTGGATAACGGCCTTTCAGCGATCGCCAGCATGGCCGCGACCCACGGCAAGCAGCTGGCTTTCCCCGAGTGGGGCGTGAACCAGGACAATTTCGGCAACTACGTAAAGGACTTCTTCGACTGGTGCCGTGCCCAGGGCTGCCTCTACGCCACCTATTGGGACAATAACGGCGGCTACCCCGGCGAGATCTCCGACGGCACCTACCCCGAGACCGGTGCGATGTTCCGCCACCTGTGGGATCCGGCAAACTACCCGGTGGAGCCGATCGCCGCACCCGTGGGGGTCGCCGCCCTGGCGGGCAACGCCCTCGTGCAGGTCACCGGCAACGGGGTGAGATCGTCCACGCCGGTCACCACGTACTACCTCTACAAAGGCACCAAGTCCGGCGGCGAGAGCACCGTGCCGGTAGCCAGCAGCAGCACACCCAGCTTTGCCGACGTGCAGGCCAACGGCCAGACCGCCTACTACCGCATGGGGGGCGGCAACGCGCTGAGCCAGGGCTACCTTTCCGCCGAGGTCAGCGCCACGCCGCGCGCACCCTCCCCCCTGCCGCTGCCGTCCGACTACCTGGCCGTCCCGGCCGGCGGCTACGCCCTGTCGAACAGCCCGGCGCTCACCTACTTGTCGCAGGCGACCCCGTCGCTGACCACGGCCACCATCATGGCCCTGGTCGCGGCCAAGCCCGGCCCCAGCCTGATCGCAGGCTTCCCGCACGGCGTCACGCTGGGGCTGGATGCCGGCAACCACCTGACCGGGTTCAGCCGCGACTATTGGAACAACCAGTGGACCGCCACCAGCACGCTGGCCGTACCGTTCCCCGCCAACGGCACCACGCCGGAATGGGTGCGCGTCGATTTCAACACGCAGACCGCGACAACCACGTTCTACGTGGCACCCGTCAACGGCGGCAACAAACCGGGCCTGAACAGCCCCGCGTGGAACCAGCTGGGCGCACCGCAAACCGCGCAAAACCACAACAGCATCTGGGACGGCACGGTCGAAGCCTTCTACGTCGGCGCGCCCAATGACGGCACCGACCAGCTGGTCGGCAACGTTTACGATATGGCGTTCTACGCCGACGGCATTGCCGCAACCCACCCGCATTTCGACGTGCGGACGCGTGGGATACGGACCTTCCCCGATGCACATTCCGACGTCTGGTTGCTGGGCGGGGGCGCTTACATCAAGTGAGGCACCCCGCCTCGCGGACCTACTCGACCAGGCCGGTCAGACGGCGGCCTTGCTACGCCGCCTCGGCACGCGGGCCGCTTCGGGTGCGGTCGCGGGCTGCACCAGGCGGTCGAAACAGGCCAGGTAGTCGCGCGCCATCGAGGTCTGGTCGGCGACTGCGGGCAGGCCGGAACACAGCGCCCGATACAGCACCTCGTCGGCCGCCTCCGACATTGCACGGGCCAGGTCGGTGGGGTCGCCCAGGCGGAAATGCAGGCCGGAGCGCCGGTTGGGCACCTTTTCGGCCATGCCGCCGATGCCGGTGCAGATCACCGGCCGGCCGGCCGCGTAAGCCTCCTGGATCACCACGGGCGAGTTCTCCCACCAGGTGCTGGGCGTCAACACGTAGTCGCAGGCCATCATCAGCTTGCGCACGTCGGCATTGTCATACGGCCCGGCATAGCTGGTGAAGCTCTGCTTGGCGAACGTCTCGTTGAACCGGGCCACGAACTCCGGCTCCTGGCCGATGATGTTGCCGTGCACGCGTATGCGCAGGCGACGGCCGATATCGGGCTGCCGGGCCAGCAGGTCGATCGTGTCGAGCAGCGTGTCGATGCCCTTGAACGGCGTGATCTGGCCGAAATAGCCGAAGGTCCAGGGCCGGTCCTCTACCGCCGTCCGCTCGCGCGCGTCGCGATCCTCCACCAGCCGCAGGCCGTTCTCGATCACCACGAATTTCTCTCGCGGCAGGCCCCACTCGATCATCCGGTCGGCCAGGAAATGGCTGGGCGAGACAAAAGCGGCGGCGGGCAGCAGCGCCTGCTGGATCACGCGCTTGCGGGCGGCGAACTGCGCGCGGCTGTTCTCGGGGAAGCAGGTGGCGCAGCCGGACGGGGTGGCCATGGGGCAGAGCCGGCGCGCCGGCCGGGTCACCATCTGGCCGTGATGGTTACAGATCGCCAGGAACTCGTGCAGCGTGACCGCGAACGGGATCTCCGTCTCGGTGGCCAGCGCGCGCAGCGAGTTCACCCCGACCTGGAGGAAGTGGTGGAAGTTCACCAGCCGCACGTGCCGGCTGACCAGGATCTCACGCAGCTGGCGCCACACGTCGGCGCTGGAGAGCTGGTAGAAGTGGTCGTAGCGCATTCGGTCGGAGATGACGGCGAATTCGTAGTCTGAGCCCAGCAGCAGCTTGTGGCGATCCACCGAAGGGCAGACGGCGATGAAGATCGCGTCCGTGCCGATGCGGCGCAGCCCCTCGTACAGGCTGAACGCCGCGATCTCGGCACCTCCCTTGCTGACGGAAGGATGCGTGTGGGACACGATCGCGATGGGGCCGGTCCGCTTGCCCAGGCTGTCCGGCATCAGGCGGCTCCCTGCAGGCGAACAGGCGCGTGCGCCACCGCGCTGGCATACACCGCAGCGTTCACCGCCTCCTCGGTCCGGGTGGGCAGCCTGGCACGCGTGCTGCGGGCGGCGTTCCCGTGCACGGTGCGCAGGCCACCGGCGCGACCCAGCGCATTGTCGCGGTAGAAGCCGCCCATGAAGGCCGGTGCGCTCAAAGCCCAGCGCGCGAACGCGCCGGCCGACCAGGCGAAGCAGCGTGCGCTGACCTCCTCCCCAGGGTCCCGGCGCTCGAACTCTTCCGTCTCCAGGCCGAAGAACACCAGCTCGGCCGTGCTCGAGGCCAGCGCCTGCCCCACCTGCGCCCAGCCCTGCCCGGTGAGGAAGGTGCCGTGGCCCGCGAAAAAGAAGCGGCTTGCCCCGATCTCGCGCAGGATGTCCGGCAACAGGCTGAAGCCCTGGGCCGCATCGTCGATCACCAGCAGGCTGCAGGCGATGTTGCGCGGCGTGCCGTAGGCGGCCTGGAACTCGCGAAACAGCCAAAGCGCGTCCGACCGGTTGGACCGCGCGGCCGCCACAAAGGCCAGCGCCTCCATGGGCATGCCCCCGCGAACCTGCTGGGCGATGTCCTCGAACAGCAGGAACAGGTCGCAGCGGTCCTCGGGCAGCACCCACACCATCGCCCGGCGGCTGCGGGCCACCGTGATCGGCACGGGGGCAGCCATGGCGCCGCGTTCGGCCTCGATCGCCGCCAGGGCAAAGCGGGGAAAGAAGGTCTCCTCCTGCAAGGCCGGGAAGAACATCAGCGCGTCCTCGACGGAGGCGGAGTGGCCCAGACGGCGGAATGCGCGGGCGGCGACCGGCCAGTTGGCCGAGCTGCCTCCCTCGAACACCACCTTCAGGACCGGGTCGGCGAAGTCGTCCGGCTCGGCCTCGCCGGTGAACAGGCCCACGAACCCGGCCCGCTCGGCCAGCCGTTCGCTGCCCGGGAACGCCGCCAGCAGGTCGCGCCGCGGTTTCCAGTACAGGCTGTCGGGATGGGCCGACAGGATGGCCGCGCCGACTCGCAGGCGCAGCGTCTCGACCCGCTTTATCGGGCTGATCACCCAGCCCTCCACGAAGCAGCCCAGGCCCGGCACCACCAGCACCCGGTCGATGGAGGTTTCCGTGCCGAACCACTGCGTTTCAGTGCGCGAAGGCTGCCAGCTCTCCAGCGAGGCCAGCGCGCGCTGCAGGGCGATGGCGCGTCCGTCGCCCAGGCAGCGGTCGCGTACGCCCTCGTACTCGGCCGCCAGCTCGCCGGAGGGCAGCAGGCGCAACGGGTCATGCGACTTCATGAAGTAACGGCCGTCGCCGCCAAAGAACAGGTGCACGTCTCGGCTGGCGCTGTTGGGCCGCCACGACGTCGCGATCACACCGACGACGCCGCAGGCCTCCGCCGGCAGGTCGTCGCGCAGGTAGCTCATCACGGCGACCGCCGCCGGGTATTTACGCTGCTCGACGACGACGGCGCTGAACTCCTGCAGGTGGCCACGTTGCATCCAGCCCATGAACCAGACCTGGCCGGACGAGGTGAGTGCCACCGTCTCGATGTAGCCCTGCAGCGCCTCGGGCAGCGGCCGCAGCGCCTGGGTGGTCAGGGAGCCGGCATGCGCCTGCAACTCGTCCAACAGCAAATGGAGCTCGGCCGAACCGTGCCGTGCCGAAGGCGGTGGCGCCTCCGGGGCCGCGTGCGCCAGTATGTCGGCGCCGGTGACCGGCCGGTTCTTGTAGGACAGGTACTGCCCGGTCGCGGCAAGGCGGACGGAGAGCACATCGCCCGGGTCGTCGATGAAGTCGCCCAGGGCCTGCATGGCCGCCGCATCGAAGTGGAAGGCCGCCTGCGCCTTCACGCCGAGCCCGGCCGAGATGTCGGGCCGCTCCCCGGTGGCCAGCGTCTCGGCCACCGTTCGGCCACCGATGCACAGCTGCAAGCGCACCGGCTCCGTGGGGTCGGCCAGGTTGACCGCCCAGCCGCGCACGCCGGTGCGCGTATCGATCAGGTCGATGAAGCCGCTGTGGCTGGTGTGCCCGGACCTGTCCAGCTCCGTCCCGACGACCGTAGCAGGCAAAACGATCTCCACATGCAGCACTGGCCCCTGCACGCCAGAGACACACAGGACGCCCGCCGGTCGCCCGACGGCGCTTGCCGGAGCTCGGTGATCACAATCGGCTGGCAGATAACATCCCGCGGCCCGTACGTGCCAGGGGTTTCCGTCACGCGAGCAGGCGGCGGCAGGCGGCGAACACGTCGGCGGGCCGCAGCCCGGTCAGGCAGGCCAGCTCACGCGGGCAATCGGCGGCGAATTCGAGGTAGCACGGGCTGCACACCATCCGCCGGCGGATCGCCAAGGCCTGCGCACCCAGTGGCGCCCATTCGGTGGCGTCCACGACACCGGAGTGGATGCCGATGGCGGGGATGCCGAGCGAGGCCGCCAGGTGCTGCGGCCCGCTGTTGTTGCCCACGAACAGGGCGCAGGCGCGCATCACGGACCCCAGCTCGGCCAGCTTCACCCGGCCCACCAGCGACTCCGCGGTGCCTGGCGTGCCGATGCGGCGCAGCACCTCGTCGGCAACCGGGGCCTCGTCGGGCGCGCCGACCAGCACGGCGTGCAGGCCGTGGCCCGCCAGCAGGTCGATCAGCGCCGCGTAATGGCCGGGCGGCCACTGCCGGACCGGATTGCCCACGCCCGGATGCACGCAAACGAGCGGACGCGCCAGAAAGGCGGCCGGCAGCGCGGCCAGGGCCGGCACCGTCTCCGGCCGTAGTGCCGTGGCGCCGGGCGGCGCGGCGACGTCGCGGCAGGCGTCCTCCACCGCCGAGACCAGCTGCACCAGCCGCTCGGAGACGTGGGCGCGTTTGGCCACCAGTTGCGCATCCCCCTCCCACTCCAGCGCCACGTCCAGGAACGGGAAACGGTTGCCATGGTCGTAACCAGCCAGGAAGGCGGCCCCGGTATAGGGCAGCACCACCCGGGTTTCCGGCTGCATGCGCAAGTCGATCGCCAGGTCGTAGGCGGCCGGCGCCAGGCGGGCCCGCAGCGCCTGGAACGCGGCGTCGCCCAGCCCCCTCTGCCCCGATCCTGACCGCGCGTGAAAGAAGTCGAAGACGATCGTCTCGGCGACCGCCGGCTCCCCCTGCGCCAGCTCGGCCGTGGCGGCCGGAGCCAGCAGGTCGATCCTGGCCGCGGGGAAGCGC
>CAXUGD010000080.1:0-11413 GCA_964250355.1 uncultured Acetobacteraceae bacterium
CGGCAGCCCCGTGCACCCGTCGCGCTGCGCGGTGCGCTCGCCCCATTCGGCATAGGGGCTGACCGCGCGCATGGCCACCCGGCGGCCGCGCAGGTCGGCCAGCGTGCGCACCGGCTCGCCGGTGCGCGCGCCAAAGCGGAACTCCGACCAGACGTAGCCTTCTGTCAGCAGCATATCGGCCGCCCGGTCCGGCGTGGCCGAGATCGGCCCTGGCAGGACGTCGAAGGTGCCGTGAGCCAGCCCCTCGTTCAGGGCCGGCTCGGCGGCCGTCTCGAAGGTAATCGGGCGGCCCATGCGGGCGGCTATCATCCGGAACAGCTCAACGGTGAACCCGCTGAGCCGCCCCTGCGTGTCCCGCACCACATAGGGCGGCACGTCCGCCAATACCCCCGCCCGCAACGGCGCTTCCTCGCCCCAGGCCCGCATGGCGCCCAGGCAGGCCAGCAGAACAGCACAGCACACGCGCATCCGACCATGTCTCCGCAGGCGGGCCAGCATCCCTGCAAAGCCCGCCCTCTGGCAATGGCCACGGTGCGACCGAGTGCAACAGCCCGGCCAGGTGCGGCCATTCTTGTGACCGGCCCCCGCCCATGCCAATCATCCCGCATGCCACGGGTTCCACTCCTCATCGCCGTATGGCTTGCCGCATGCGGGGCCGCCGCTGCGCAGCTTCCGCTGGTGCAGACGGGGCCGCTGACCTTTGCGCCGCTGGTCCGCCGCGTGGTCCCCGCCGTGGTCAACATCGCCGTGCGGATGAACGTGGCCGACCCCGCCACCGCCTCGGCCATGCCGCCCGAGCTGAAGGGCACGCCGTTCGAAAAGACGTTCCGCGACCGGCTGCGCGGCCGGCGCGAGCAGATGATCGGCGCGGGCTCCGGTTTCGTGCTGGACCCGGCGGGCCTGATCGTGACCAACAACCACGTGGTGGGCGAGGCCGACAAGATCCTGGTCAGCTTCACCGACGGCACCGAACTGCCGGCCCGCATTATCGGCACGGACGAGCTGACCGACATCGCAGTAATCAAGGTGGAGGCCGGCCATCCTCTGCCCGCCGTGTCCTGGGGCGACAGCCGCGGGGTGCAGGTGGGCGACTGGATCATGGCGGCCGGCAACCCGTTCGGGCTCGGCGGCTCGGTCACCGCCGGCATCGTTAGTGCGCGCGGCCGCGACATCGGTGCTGGACCCTTCGACGACTTCTTCCAGCTCGACGCGCCGATCAACCCCGGCAACTCCGGCGGCCCCACCTTCAACATGTCGGGCCAGGTGATCGCGCTGAACACCGCCATCGTCTCGCCCACCGGCGGGTCGGTCGGCATCGGCTTCGCCATCCCCGCCGAGATCGCGTCCAAGATCGTGGACGAGCTGCTGTCCAAGGGCCACGTGGACCGCGGCTGGCTAGGCGTGGAGCTGGACACGGCAGGGCACAAGCACGCCGGTGCCGCCATCGCGTCCGTCAACCACGGCGGCCCGGCCGCGCGCGCCGGGTTGCGCGCCGGCGACCTGGTCACCGCCATCAATGGCGAGCGGGTGGAGAGCACCCGCGAGCTGATCCGCGACGTCTCCTCCGTCAACCCCGGGGCGGCGGCCCGGCTGCGGGTACGCCGTGGCGCGCAGAACCTCGACCTGACCGTAACGGTAGGCCGCCGCCCGCCCGAGCCGCCACAAGCCGAAGGCGAACCCGATCAGTGAGCAAGCTGTCAGCCGTCAGCTTTCCGTGGGTCGGATTCGCTGGCCGGCGCGCGTTGTGCTTTCTGGCGACTGATAGCTGAAGGCTGATAGCTGACCATGCGGATACTGCTTGTCGAAGACGACCCGACCGTCGCCGGCTTCGTGGTCAAGGGGCTGCGCGAGGCGGGCCACGTGGTCGAGCACGCCGATAACGGCCGCGACGGGCTGTTCATGGCCGCCAGCGAGGCCTTCGACACCATCATCCTCGACCGCATGCTGCCCGGCGGCATCGACGGCATCCGCCTGCTGGAGACGCTGCGCAGCCAGAACAACGCCACCCCCGTGCTGCTGCTCTCGGCCCTGGCCCAGGTGGACGAGCGGGTGGCTGGCCTGAAGGCGGGCGGCGACGACTACCTGACCAAGCCCTTCGCCTTCTCCGAGCTGCTGGCCCGCGTCGAGGCGCTCACCCGCCGCGGCAAGACGGAGGGTCCGCAGACCAAGCTGCTGGTGGGCGACCTTGAAATGGACCTCCTGTCGCGCTCGGTCCGCCGCGCCGCCCAGAAAATCGACCTGCAACCGCGCGAGTTCCGCCTGTTGGAATACCTGATGCGCCACGCCGGCCAGGTGGTCACCCGCACCATGCTGCTGGAAGGCGTATGGGACTACCATTTCGACCCCCAAACCAACGTCATCGACGTGCACGTCAGCCGCCTGCGCCAGAAGATCGACAAGCCGTATCCGACGGCGTTGATCCATACGATACGGAATGCGGGGTATATGCTACGGCCGGAATGATATGCGGCCAGTAGGGCGGACGTAGTCCGCCAACCGCGAGGAATTTTGGTCGCTGGAAACTGAAGACGACGCAGAGTCCGCCACCGATGACGCACTCCGCTCCAACAACCCGCGTGATCGCTAAACCAGTTCCCAAACCGTCATTGCGAGGCCGCTTGGCCGAAGCAATCCACAGCCACGCGACACAGTTGCGCCGCGCGGCCGTGTTTTGCTTCGCCGCAAGCGCGGCTCGCAATGACGGGGAACGACGGAGGGCCGCTGCTGCCGTGTGCACTGCCGTCCGTCGCATGGGTGAAACCCAAGGAGGCGCGGAGCAAACATCGCGATCGTCCCAGCGACGGGCGCCCAACTGATGATCCGCTCCGCCAGCCTCCGCTTCGCCCTCCTCTTCGGCGTCGTCTTCGCCGCCTCTGCGCTCGCCCTCGTGTTCTTCCTCTGGCTCTCCACCGCCAACCTGCTCGACCGCCAGGTGGAAGCCGCCATCAACGCCGACGCCCAGGGCCTGGTCGAACGCTGGTCGGAAGGCGGCATTCCCTCGCTGCTGCTCACCATCCAGGATCGCCTCAGCGAAAACGTCGATGACGACGCGATCTACGAGGTTTCCGACCCGCTGGGCGCCACCGTCGCCGGCAACCTCGGCCGCTGGCCCGAAAGCGTGGCCCGGCCCGGCGCCATCTACGAGCTGCACGTGATACGCGCCGGCACCCGCAGCCTGGCCGACGTCCGGCGCTACGACCTGCCCGGCGGCTTCCGCCTGCTGGTAGGGCGCGACGTGCGCGGCCGCGTGGAACTGCGCCACCTGCTCACCAACACCCTGCTCTCCTCCATGCTGGTCGTGGCCGCACTCGGCACCGCCGGCGCGCTGCTGATCCGCAACCTGTTCCGCCGCATGGTGGCCGAGGTGTCGGCCACCGCGGAAGCCATCGCCGGCGGCGACCTCTCGCCCCGCGTGCGCCGCACCGGCCGCGGCGACGAGTTCGACCGGATGGCTGAATCGATCAACACCATGCTGGAACGCATCGCCCGCCTGATGGACGGCGTGCGCCAGGTCAGCAATGCCATCGCCCACGACCTGCGCACGCCCATCACCCGCGCGCGCGCCCGGCTGGAAGATGCAGCACTGCACGCCCGCTCGGAGGCCGAGCTGCGCGCCGGCGTGGAACGTGCGGTGGCCGATCTCGACGGCGTCACCGCCGTGTTCCAGGCGCTGATGCGCATCGCCGAGATCGAGGTCGGCGCCCGACGCTCCGCCTTCGCCGAGATCGACCTCGGCCCGCTGCTGGCCGACCTCGCCGACCTCTACGGCGCGGTCGCCGAGGAGCACGGGCTGACCCTGCTCCTGGCGGTGCCCGATACCCTCGCCATTCTGGGGGACCGCGACCTGCTGCAGCAGGCCGTCGCCAACCTGCTGGACAACGCCATAAAATTCTCCCCGGAGGGCGGGCGGATCACGCTGGCCGCCGCCCGGCTCGACCGCCAGGTCCGGCTCTCCGTCACCGACGGGGGGCCGGGCATCCCGGAAGCCGACCGGCCGCGCGCAACCGAACGGTTTTTCCGCGGCGAGACCGCGCGCCACACGCCCGGCTCCGGCCTGGGCCTGGCCCTGGTCCAGGCCGTAGCCCTGCTGCACGAGGGCACGCTGGTGCTGGAAGACGCCCATCCGGGCCTGCGCGCCACCGTGGCACTGCCGGCCTTAAGCCCAGCCATGCCACACATGAACATCCCTTCATCCACGCCCCATCCGGGTGAGAGCGCAGTGATGGCATCTGCTCACCCCAGATGATCCGCCGCGTTGCTCTGCCGCTGCTCCTGGCCGCCCAGCCGCTCCCTGCTGCCCGGTGCCTGGCCCAAGAGCCGCAAAGCTTTGCGCTGACCTCCGACACGCCCGCCTACTGCGTCCAGCTCGCGCGGGAGGTGACCGAGCGGCACAGCCAGGTGCTGGATGTCCAGCGGCTTCTCGCCGAAGGCAAAGAGTTGTGCGACCACGGGCAGGTACGCGGCGGCATACGCCGCCTGCGCCGCGCCCTCGTCCTGCTGCACCACAAAACGCCCAGCTGAGCGGCCCCAGCTGTAGGTTGGACGCAGTCCAACGTCCTACGAACGTAACGCAATGGCGGGGCCGCGCGGCCCCGCCATCCTTCGCGGTCAGTAGTTGTAGAGCAAGTTCGCCACGTTCACCGAGCCAAGGCCGGTGGCCAGGTCGTAGCCGGAATGCGCCGGAAAGGCGTTAACCGTGGGGTAGTTGGGCGAGCGCAAAACGCCCACGCCCTGGCTCGCCGCCGGCGTCGCGTGGCAATCGACCGTGCCCTTCACGCAAGGTTCCGCGTTGTCGCCGGCCATCACGTCGTTGAACACGCAGGCGGTCGAGATTTTGTTGCCCAGCGTCGCGTTGCACCGCGCGCTCAGCAGCGCGTTGTTGAACTGCGTCTGCGCCAACTGGTACAGCCGCGGCGAAGCGTTGCCGACCTTCATGCCCTTCACCTCATCGACCAACGCCATGATGCCGGCAAAGGCGGGTGCGGCGAACGAGGTTCCACCCGCCGCGTTGCCGAACACGTCGTTAACGGTGTTGTAGTGGCACGGCGTGCCGCCGGTGTTCGGGTTGGACATGCAGAACACGTAGAAATGCGCCCAGCTGCCGTTCGACGCGAACAGCGACACGTCCGGCTGGTCGCGCACCCCGTCTTTCGGCACGCCCGGCACGCCGATCGCCTGCCAGTCCGGCTTGGCGAACAGGATGCTCTGCCCGCCGGTGCCGCCCACGTCGTTCTGCACGAACGGCACGCCCGGGTTGGCGGTCGTGCTGTTGCAACTGGCGATCGCGTTCGGGTAGCCGAGATACTTCACGATGATCGAGCTGGCGCAGGAGTTGTTCCACGGAATTTCCGGGACGTACGACTTGGCCGAAGCCAGTCCGCGACCGTTCTTGGCGTTCCAATACGTGGCGTTCTGGCCAAGCGCGGTGTCGTAGAAATCGGTGCCGCCGAGCGAGGTGTTGTAGGCGTTGGTGGACAGCCCGTTCACCGCGATGCCGTTGCCGGTGATCCCGCCGGTGGTGGCCGACACGCCGCCGTCACCGGTCGAGATCATGATCGAGAGGCCCTCGGAAGCGCCCATTTCCACCAGGTCATTCCACCCCTGCAGGAAGGTCAGCCCGTTGCCCTGCTCCGACCCGCCATAGCTGATGCTGAGCACGCCGGCTGCCGTCCCCAGTTCCACCAGGTTCTGCAACGTGGTCTCCACGCCGAAGGTGGTGGCCGAGCCCGCGCAGGCCGCCTCGATGATGCTGGCGTCCGGCGCAACCGCGCTGGACCACTCGGCATCCAGCGCCGCTTCGCCCTCGTCGCCGGTGAAGCCCGGGTCGCCGCAGCCGCCCGGATGAGTGATGGATAGCGTGCCGGCATAGCCGCCGAGCGCAAACTGGGTTCGGAACGAGTTCCAGTCCTTGGGGTTGATATCGGTCTGCTCGACCACGGCGACGGTCACACCCGTGCCGGTGATCGGCGTGCCGAACAGGTTCGTTCCGGCCGACCGCAGGGCGGCCACGTTGTAGATGGTGGCGAAGTCGTTGGGACCGACGGCATAGAAGGTGGGCGACGTCGGCAACGTGAAGTTCGGGCTCGGCCTGACCATGTTGGGCTTGGGAAAGAAGTTCGACAGCGTGGCGCCGCGCACGACCGGGGCCAGCGCCGCCGGGATGGCCAGGTCGGTCATGTTGGCGATGTGCGTCTCGCCCGCGAAAGACACGCTGTGCAGCGCCGTGTGGAACACCGCGGCGATGGCGCCGGCCGGCCCGGCGAAATCGACCGACATGCCGGTGGGCGAAACCCGGTTGACCGTCAGCCCGTGGCCCTGCAGCCAGGCCGCCGCCTTGGCCACGTCCGCCGCGTCGGGGCCGTAGGCGCGCAAGCCGGCCGGCGTCAGCCACTTACGGTAGGACGGGGACTTCGGGTCCTGCTGGTCCGTCACCAACCTGTCCAGCGCCGCCTGCAACGCCGCCGGCCGTTTCAAAACCATGGTGACGTGCGGCAGCACCAGCGCATCGGGCAACGCACCCAGGTCGTGCGCGGTGGCCAGGGCCGAAGAACGCTCGCCGCTGACGGCGACCGTGACCCGCTCGTCGATGGCGCCTGTGACCAACGGTGCCGCGGCCGCCGGGATGGCACCCCCTAGCACCGTCGCGCAGAATAGCGAAGCTTTGAGACTACAAGACATTCAGGCCTCCAAAAAACAATTCCAAGTATAGCAGAGAAAGAATGCGGTCCTTCCCTGGTCGTGTCGGCGCAAACTGTCATTACACAAGGCAAATTGTTCTGCAAAGCAGCAGAACGCGCCAAGTCCTGTAAGCGCTCGCGTCCCGGTTCTTATGGAAATTACGCTAACCGCGATAAACCGGCGGCGCAATACAATCAGGGCGATCGTTTTACATTCGTGGTTGTCAGGCTGGCTCGGCGCGGCTTTACCCCCGGGCCGCCGGTCAGATCACCGTCTGGAACCGCGGCCGGCCCAAGGCAGGCAGCAGCGGCAGCAGCACGCCTAGGTCGCGTTCGATCACGCAGCACAGGTAGCGGCAGGAAGCCCCGGTGCCGGGCTGGCCGTCCGGCGCCGGCAGGCCGTCCGCCCCCAGCGGCAGCGCCGTCAGCCCAAGGTCGCGGTAGATCTTCAGCAGCTCGCCGCCGGCCCGCCACACCGCCGCGTCGCGCCCCTCCTGCTGGGCCAGGTCGCGGAACCGCCAGAGGGCCGAGACGCGGTCGCTCTCGGCACGGGCCGGGGCGCCCAGGCCCAGCAGCACGCCCTCCATGCGGCGGAAGGCAATGCCGCTGCGCCCTGCCTCGCCCATCACCAGCCCGTCCGCCTCGGCCGGCGGCAGCGCGCCCAGGGCCGCGTAGCGCAGCCGCTGCTCGGCGTTCCACGGCAGGGCGCGCACTCGCCCCGGCCGTATCACGTTCCACAGCGCGGCCAGCCCCAGCAGCACGGCCAACCCCACGGCCGAGCGCACCGGCAGCGGCGCGCGTCGCGACAACACCACCGCCCACCAGCTGCTCTGCGCCAGGATGCGCACGCGGGGCTCGAAGCTGGCCAGCCACACCACGCTGAACAATAGGCCCAGCAACGGGATCACCGTGCTCGCCCGCAGCGGATAGGTGAGCAGCCGCGCGTGCCGGTAATAGGCGTCGCGGAACGGCGCGATGCTGAGCGCCGCCAGCACCAGGACGGCGGGCACGAAGTTCGGCTCGCCCTGCAGCGCCGTCAGCCCGGCGCCCGCCAGCAGGGCGGCGATCGTGGCACCCCAGGCCAGCGTCACCCGCTGCGACAGGCCAAGGGCCAGCACCATCAGCGCCGTGCCGATCAGCGAGGGGATGTATTGCCCTGCGCTGGCGGCGAACGCGGAGAAATCCGGGTCGATCCAGGAGTAGTCTGGATGGGTGTCCAGCACGCCGACCGACAGCAGCATGGCGCCGCATACGGCCACCCCGCCCGTGCTGGCCGCCACCGCGAAATCCGGCTCGCTCCAGCGCAGGCCCGCAGGATCGGGCGTGCTTCCGGCCGCGCCCAGCACCACACCGGCCAAGCGGCGGCGGCCCACCAGCACCTCGTTGCAGGCAAACAGCGCGCCGGCCAGGAACAGCGGCACCACGTAGTAGAACAGCCGGAACACCGCGATCGCACCCAGGATCACCGGCTTGGACAGGTGGCTGTCCTCCAGCCCCAGCAGCATCGCCGTGTCGAACACGCCCAAGCCGCCCGGCACGTTGGAGGCCAGCCCCGCGGCGTAGGAGCCGAGATAGACGGCCAGGAAGCGCACCCAGCTCAGCCCGGCGGCATGGGGCAGCAGCACGTAGAAGATAGACGCGGTCAGCGACACGTCGGCCGTGGCCAGCACCACCTGACCCAGGGCCATCCGCCAGCCCGGCAACTCGATCCGGTGACCGCGCCAGTGCAGCAGGGGAAACAGGCTGGCCAGGACCACGTAGGTCCCGACCACGGCCCACATGCCCGCCCCAGCCGCGTACAGCATCCAGTGCGGCAGCGCGCCGCCCAGCAGCGGCACCGCCTGCGGCTCGGTGAACAGGATGATGCCCCCCAGCGTCATGCCGCCCAGGCCGAAGGTGAGGCTGGAGAACGCCACCACCTTGCCGATCTGCACGGTGGTCAGCCCCCAATGCGCGTATAGCCGGTAGCGCACCGCCGCCCCCGAGACGGCGGCGAACCCCAAATTATGGGCCAGCGCATAGGCGCAGAACGAGGCAAAGGCGGTGCGGCGGAAGCTTACGTAGTGGCCCGCATAGATGGTGGCCAGCTTGTCGTAGAACGTCAGCAACCCGTAGGAGAGCACGCTCAGCGCCGCCGCCTCCCACAGCGCGCGGTCCGGTATGGCCGAGAGCGCATGGCCCACGTCGCGCACGTTGAGGTGGCGGAACTCGCGCTGCACCACGTATACCGCGCCCACCAGGAGCACCACGCCCAGGGCCGCGGGCAGGTGACGCAGAACCCGCTTGGTCACGGACGGCATGTCAGCCCTGGCCCGCCACGCCGAGCGGCCCGGCGGCCAGGTGGTGCTCGACCAGGGCAACCGTCTCGGCCACGCCGTACAGCGCCACGAAGCCGCCGAAGCGCGGCCCCTCCTGCTGGCCGAGCAGCACCTGATACAGGCACTCGAACCATGCCTTCAGGCTGGGGAAAGGGTGCCGTTTGCCCACCGCGTAAACCAGGTCCTGGATGGCTTCCGCACCCGCAGACGCGGCGACCCCGCGCAAGGTTTCGGCCAGGTCGGCCAGGGCCGCGCGTTCGGTGGCGTCCGGCGCGCGGAAGCGCTTCTGCGGCCGCACGAAGTCGCGGTAGTAAAGCACGGCGTGATCGACCAGCCGCGCCAGGAACGGCTCGGTCTGCGGGCTTGCATCCGGCAGGTAGCGGACCACGAAGCCCCACAGCATGTCCGGCGTGTCGGCGTTGATCACGCTAGCCAGGTTCAGCAGCATGCCGAATGGAATGGGGCTGCCGGCGCTCTCCGGTATGGTGCCGGCGTGGACGTGCCAGGCCGGGTTGGCCAGCAGGGCCGCCGAGCCCTCCGCCGTGCTGGCCTCCACGCGGGCGCGCTCCACGTTGGCGATGTACTCGTCGGTGGCGCGCGGGATCACGTCGAAGAACAGCTTCTTGGCGCGGTGCGGCTGGTTGTACATGAACTGGCTGAGGCTTTCGGCCGGCGCGTAGCGCAGCCACTCCTCCACCGACAGGCCGTTGCCGCGGCTCTTGCTGATCTTCTGGCCACGCTCGTCGAGAAACAGCTCGTAGGTATAGCCGATCGGCGGCCTGGCACCCAGCACCTGGCACACCCGGCCGGACAGTTTGACCGAGTCGATCAGGTCCTTGCCCGACATCTCGTAATCCACGCCCAGGGCGAACCACCGCATCGCCCAATCGGCCTTCCACTGGCACTTGGCCGCCCCGCCCAGCACGGAGGTTTCGAAGCGTCTGCCCTCGCCATCCGTCCAGAACACGGTGGCCGCCGCCGGATCGACCCGGTCGATGCGCACCTGCTCGACCACGCCGGTCTCGGGGTGCACCGGCAGGATGGGCGAGTACGTGGCCCGCCGTTCCGGCCCCAGCGTGGGCAGGATGACGGCCACGATCTCGTCGAAGGCCTCCAGAACCCGGCGCAGGGCGGCGTCGAACCGGCCCTGCGCGTAGTAGTCGGATGCCGAGCCGAATTCGTACTCGAACCCGAAGCGGTCGAGGAAGCCGCGCAGCCGCGCGTTGTTGTGGTGCCCGAAGCTCTCATGCGTGCCGAACGGGTCGGGGATGCGGGTCAGCGGCCGGCCCAGGTAGCCGCGCAGCATCTCGCGGTCCGGCACGTTGTCCGGCACCTTGCGCAGCCCGTCCATGTCGTCCGAAAACGCCAGCAGGCGCGACGGCTTGCCCGTCAGCACCGTGTAGGCGTGCCGCACCCAGGACGTACGCGCCACCTCCCCGAACGTGCCGATATGGGGCAGGCCCGAGGGGCCGTAGCCGGTCTCGAACAGCACCTCCCGCTTGCCCTGCGCCTCGGCGCGCAACGCCAATTTTTGCGCCTCCTCGAACGGCCAGGCTTTCGGGAGCGGAGTGTCCGTGAGGGTCATCCCGGCTTGTTACAAGGTCGGGCGAGGGTGCGCAAAACGCCATCGAACCGCGGCACGCGGACCATCGTCAACGCTGCCACGTTAGCGACGGCGAGGTATGTCGGCCGTCTCGAAGAACACCGCCAATATCTGCTTGGGCTCTTTCAGGGCGTAGCATATCCAATAACGCCCAGCTTTCACCCAGGCTTCGCCGGGGTGCGCCAGCTCGGGATAAGGCCTCGGGGCCGGCAAGACTTGAAGCCTGCCGCTCTCGACACCGTCTATCGCCTCGGAGAGAGCCGCACGGAGCTTGATTGTGGCCTCAGGCCTCTCCAGGCGTTCGTAGTGGATTTGCAGCGCCTCGACCTGGCGCGCAGCCTCATTGCTCAGGATCACCGCGCGGCAGCAGCATTATCCGTATCGTCGTTGCGCGAACCATTCTTGGCGCGCATCCTGGCTATGCTGTCGTCCAATTGGCAGAACACGGTGTCACTTGAGACGATGCGCCCGGCCGCCAAATCCGCCCGCGCCCGTTCCAAAGATTGGGTCCAGGATCGAGGGGCGCGGGTGACCGGTGGATCCAGGTTTACAGGCTCATCCATGACGGGATGATAGGACGTGTCGTGGAGGTTGTCAGTCAGAAACGCGGCGATCTGGCGTAGCGCACCCGTCCGCCCCTTATACTGCCACGATGACCTCCTCCCCCGCCCTGGTGGCCGGCACCGGCCGCGCGGCGCTGCTCACCCCCGATGGCGAACTGCTTACCCTGCCGGTGGCCGAGGCGGCAGCGGCCCTCCGGCAGCTCAAACCGCCCGTCCTGGTCCACGCGCCCGCCACCTTCCGCCGCCTGGGCC
>CAXUGD010000081.1:0-11409 GCA_964250355.1 uncultured Acetobacteraceae bacterium
CACCTACTTCGCTGCCTTCGACCTGGTGGCCGGCGAGCGCGCGCCCGTGGCGGCCCTCCTGCAGCGCTGGACGGAGGCGGCCGAAAGACTGACGCGGGGCTTGCCGGCGGGCGCGGGCGACGACCCGGCGGCACCGCCCGGCGACTCCGGCGAGGTGACCGGGCTGCCGCCCACGCGGCTGACGCTAACCTTCGGCTTCGGCCCCACCCTGTTCAGCAAAAACGGCCAGGACCGCTACGGCCTGGCCGCCCGCCGTCCGGCCGCCTTTGTCGATCTGCCGCGCTTCGTGGGCGACCAGCTGGTGCCGGGGCGCACCGGCGGCGACCTGTCGGTGCAGGCCTGCGGCGACGATCCGATGGCCACCATGCACGCGGTACGCCAGCTGATGCGCCTGGCCTACGGGGTTGCGGCCGTGCGCTGGGTCCAGGCCGGCTTCATCCCCGGCTTCGCACCCAAGGTGACGCCACGCAACCTGATGGGCTTCAAGGACGGCAGCTTCAACGTGCTGGCCAGCGACCCGGCGGCCCTGGACCGCCACGTGTGGGTCGGGGAGGAAGGCGGCGCCTGGATGCGCGGCGGCAGCTACGTGGTGG
Source organism: uncultured Acetobacteraceae bacterium (assembly GCA_964250355.1). Taxonomy (GTDB): domain Bacteria; phylum Pseudomonadota; class Alphaproteobacteria; order Acetobacterales; family Acetobacteraceae; genus BOG-908. The sequence continues at coordinate 594 of CAXUGD010000081.1, forward strand.
CCCGCCCGATCCGCATGGCGCTGGAGCATTGGGACCGCATGAAGCTCGCCTTCCAGGAGCAGACGGTGGGCCGCAGGAAAGCCACCGGTGCGCTGATCGGCACGGCCGACGAGTTCGGTCCGCTGGACCTGGACGCCAATGACGGCGACGGCAACCCGGTGGTGGCCGAGAACGCCCATGTCCGGCTGGCGGCACCGCAGAACAATGACGGGGCGCAGATCCTGCGCCGCGCCTACTCCTACGACAACGGGATCGGCCTGGTGGCCGAGCGCTGGCCGCCCTGGCACCAGGGCATGGAACTGGATGCCGGGCTGCTGTTCATCTGCTACCAGCGCGACCCCCGCAGCGGGTTCATCAAGATCTTCGACAGGATGTCGAAGTTCGACATGCTGAACCAGTTCGTGACCCATGTGGGCGGCGGCCTGTTCGCCTGCCCCGGCGGGGTGCAGGCAGGCCGCTACATCGGGCAGGACCTGCTGGGGTAGCGCCCGGTGCCGTATGGCTGGTACGAGGACGCTGACGCTGGCCCGGCAAGTGTAGCTTGGCACGCCCATGCGTAAAGTCTGGGCGGACTGCCTATCGTGACAGTCTGGTGGCACGTTGCTAGAAGCCCGCGCGAGGGGCGGGGCCGACTGCATGAAGATCGTTGCGTGTAACAGCAACCGGCCGCTGGCCGAGGCGGTCGCCAGGAACCTTCACCAGCCGCTGACCCGCGCCTCCGTCCGCCGCTTCGCAGACATGGAGGTGTTCGTCGAGATACAGGAAAACGTCCGCGGCGAGGACGTGTTCGTGATCCAGAGCACCAGCTACCCGGCCAACGACAACCTGATGGAGCTGCTGATCATGATGGACGCGCTGCGCCGCAGCTCGGCGCGCCGCGTCACCGCCGTGATCCCGTATTTCGGCTATGCGCGGCAGGACCGCAAATCGGCGCCGCGCACGCCCATCAGCGCCAAGCTGGTGGCCAACCTGATCACCGAGGCCGGCGCCAACCGGGTGCTGACGCTCGACCTGCATGCCGGCCAGATACAGGGCTTCTTCGACATACCGCTCGACAACCTCTACGCCGCCCCGCTCTTCATGGCCGACATACGCGCCCGCTACGAGGGGCGCGACTTCATGATCGTCTCGCCGGACGTGGGCGGCGTGGTGCGTGCGCGCGCGCTGGCAACCCGGCTGAACTGCGACCTTGCCATCATCGACAAGCGGCGCGAGCGCGCGGGCGTGTCGGAGGTGATGAACGTGATCGGCGACGTGGCCGGGCGCTGCTGCATCCTGCTGGACGACATCTGCGATTCCGGCGGAACGCTGTGCAACGCCGCCGGCGCGCTGATCGCCGAGGGGGCGGAGTCGGTCAGCGTCTATGTCACCCACGGCGTGCTCTCGGGCGGCGCCGTGGCCCGCATCGCGGCCAGCCCGATCGAGACGATGACCATCACCGACTCGATCATGGCCACCGACGCGGTGCGGCAGTCGCCCAACCTGCGGGAGGCGACGATCGCACCGTTGCTGGCCGAGGCGATCCACCGGATTTCGGACGAGAGCTCCGTCAGCTCGCTGTTCGATTGACCGGGCGGAACCCGGTATGATCCTGTAACGGCAGATGGAAGACGCCTTCAGCTTGATCGTGGTCGCCCTGCTCTTCGGCGGCCTTGGCTGGATACTGGGCGTGGCAGGATATTTCAGGGCGGGCCGGGCACTGAGGGAACTCGCCGCCCTCCGCGCGGCGCTGGGTGTGCCGGCGCCTGCGGTGGACGCGGCCGAACAGCCGCCAAGCGTCCCGGCGGTGCCGCAAGCCGGGGAGGTCCGGGTGTTCGGCACCCCGCCCGAGCCGGCGGCGCCTGGCCCGAAGCGGGATTGGGAGCAGTTGCTGACGGCGCGCTGGGGCGTGTGGCTGGGCTCGGCGGCGCTGCTGCTGGCCGGCGTGTTCCTGGTGCGCTGGGCGGCCGATGGGGGGCTGCTGGGGCCGGGCGTGCGATGCGCCGCCGCACTGCTGTTGGGTGCCGCGCTGATCGCCGGGGGCGAGTGGCTGCACCGCCGCCCGCCGGCCTCTTCGCCGATGGTGGACTACGCGCCGGCAGCGCTGGCCGCGGGCGGCGTCGGCATCGTGTTCGGCAGCGCCTACATGGCGGCCGTGGTGTACGGCCTCGTCCCACCCCTGGCCGGTTTCGCCCTGATGGCCGCGGCCTCGCTGGCCGGATTGCTGCTGTCGCTGCGCCTGGGCCAGCTGGTGGCCGCCGTGGGCATCGTCGGCGCCATGGTCGATCCGCTGCTGGTGCAGACGTCCGACCCGTCCTGGCCCGGGCTGTTCGCCTACCTGCTGTTCGTGAGCGCCGCAGCGCTGGCCGTGGTGCGGCTGCGGGCCTGGGTGTGGCTGGGCTGGGCGACCACGGTTGCCGGGGCGGGATGGGTACTGCTCGGCGCGGCCAGTAGCAGCCCGGCCGGCATCTGGGCGGCCGGGCTGTTTGTGCCGGCGGCGGCGCTGCTCAACCTCGTGCTGCTGCCGCCGGAGGCACTCGACCACCCCGTCGGGCGCCGCCTGGCCTGGGTGCCGGTCGCCGCCATCGGGACGGCGGGGCTGGCCGTGGCGCTTGCCTGGCCCGAGGCTTCGACGCGGGCGGGCGTGCTGCTGCTGGCGCCCGTCACGGTGGGCTGTGCGGCCAGGGAAGCGCGGCTGGCCTGGCTGCCGTGGTTGGCGGCGCTGCTGTTCCTGCTGCTGATCCTGTTCTGGGGGTTGCCGCCCTGGCACGCCACCGGCGAGGTGGTCATGGGCGGCGACAGGGCGATCGGCATCATCCCCGGTGCCTGGGCACCTGCGGTGCTGCAGCCGCTGCTTTGGACGGCTGCCGGCATGGCGGCCTTCTTTGCGGCGGCCGGATTGTGGTCGGAGGGACGGCACACCGGGACGCAGCGATGGAGCACCCTGCCGGCCGCAGTACCCGTGCTGGCACTGGCGATCCTCTACGTCCGGGTGAAGAACTTCCAGCCCGATCACCTTTGGGCCGGCGCTGCCCTGCTGCTGGCGGCCTTCTCCACGCTGGCCGCCGCGCAGGCCCGCCGAATGGAAGAGCGGCAGCGCGCAGGGGTTCATGCGGCGGGTGCCACGGCCGCGCTGGCGCTGGGTTTCGCCACTGTCACGACGGGGCAATCCCTCACCTTGGCGCTAGCCTTGCTGGTGCCGGCGCTGGCCTGGATCGAAGGAGCGGCCGAGCTGCCGGCACTGCGCCACGTCGTTCTGGCCGCAGCCTGCGTGTCGATCCTGCGGCTGCTGTTCAACCCATACGTGCTGGATTACGCGACGGGCGAGCGGCCCTTCTTGAACGACCTGCTGCCGGTCTATGCCGTTGCGACCGTGGCCTTTGCCGCGGCGGCGCGGCAGTTGCGCCGGCGTGCGGACGACCTGGTGGTGGGCGTGCTGGAGCTGGGCAGCCTGGCCTTCGGCTCGGCTTTCGTCACCCTGGAAATCCGGCATTGGGCGACCGGGGGCGAGCCGTGGGCGGCCCAGAGCAGCTTCCGGGAGATCGCCCTCCACGTCAGCGCGCTCTCGATCCTGGCGCTGGTGTCGCGCGCCTTGCAGCGGCGGACGGGGCGCGCCGCCTTCCGGTGGGCCTTCAGCGTGCAGGGCGGGCTGGCGCTGGCGGGTGCGGTCGGGCTGATCCTGTTGAACCCGGCCTTTGTCCCGGCGGTGACTGTCGGGCGGTTGCCGATCGTCAACGCGCTGCTGGCCGCCTACGCAGTGCCGGCGGCTGCGGCGGCCTATGCCGCTTGTGGCTTGCGGGTGGCAGCGCGTCCGCTGGCATCCTATGCGCTGGCCGCGATCTTCGCCTGGATCACGCTGGAAGTCCGGCACGATTTCCATCCCGACCCGGGCGGCATGGCGCTCAATACCGCGCCGGTGCTGGATGCCGAGTTGTGGGCTTGGTCCGGCGCCTGGCTGGCCTATGGCCTGGCGTTGATGGCAGCCGGCATCGTTCTGGGCCGCAAGGCCCTGCGCTTCGCCTCGCTGGCCGTCGTGGCGCTAACCGCGGCCAAGGTGTTCCTCCTCGATTTGGCCGGACTGGTCGGGTTGTTGCGCGTGCTGTCGCTTCTGGGGCTTGGGCTGACGTTGATCGGGCTGGGGACGGCGTACCGGCGGTAGGAACTTCTTTGGCAGAGATAGAAGGCGGACTTGCGTCCGCCCTACGGGATCAATCGTCGGATTTGATTGCGTTGTCGTGGAAGTCTGACGGCGGGCGCACGGTTTTCTCGCCGGGGTAGGGGCGGTTGAAGCCGGTCGCCTCGTACCAGGTCAGGTGGTTGAGGGTGTCGGGGTCTTCCGCGTCGGGCTTGGCCGTCTTGCCGGCGAACATCGCGGCTTTCTTCACGCGCCAGGCCTGTTCGAGCGCGCTGTGCTTCGCCATGCTGGCGGCCACGCCCTGATCCAGCGGGATCTGGTTGGGCACATGCGTCCAGGGCGTGAGGTTGGGCGTGTTGGTGAAGGCGGTCAGCATCGGCGAGGCGACCAGGTCGAACTGGTTGAGCGGTGGCAGGCCCAGGATCTGCTCGATGGTGCGAGTCATGTTGACCTGGGTGTAGTAGGTGTGGTCGGTCGGGCCGTACTGCACCGCGTAGGGGCTGACGACGTAGCCCGGGCTGCGGTGGCCATCGACGTGATCGACGCCGTTCTGCGCGTCGTCCTCCTCGATAAAGATGGCCGAGCTGTTCCAGATGCTGCTGTGGCTGATGATGTCGATCATGCGGCCGATAGCCAGGTCGTTGTCGGCCTGCTCGGCATGCACGGTGGGCGGGCCGCCGGTGTGGTCGTCCATGATCCACAGGATGCTGAGCGCCGGCACCGCACCGTTGGCGAGGTCGGTGTTGAAGTCCTGCAGCCACAGATCGACGCGGAACTGGTCGGGGATGTTCAGGTCGAACTGTGGGAAGTTCTTGATCAGGTGGCTTTCCACCGCCGGCACCGAGGATTCGGTCTGGATGACGTTCTGGTACTGCAGCGTCGGCTCGCTGCCGGCCTCAAACGCCTGCGAGTCGGCGTAGAACTGAGACCAGGTCGGGTGTCCGAGCGGGGTGGGGAAGAACTCGTTTTCCGAATACTCGCCGAAGATCTTGGTGGACAGGCCGGCTGCCACCGATTCCTGGAACAGGAAGCCCTTCTTGGTGTAGGCGAGCGCGTCGCCGGCGTTGCCGCCGGGGTAGCTGCGCACCCAGTCGGGCGCCTGGATGTCGTCCTGGTAGGGCGCCATCGCCTCGATGATCCACTGGTGGCCGTCGGCCGATTGGCGGCTGGGGTCGTAGAAATTGTCGAATAGCGGGAAGCGCTGGACCAGGGCGTGCACGTTGGGCGTATCTGCGCCGCCGAACACCGCCAGTTGCGCGTCGCCGTTGCCGGCGGCCACGTCGCCCAGGATCTGGTCGTAGGTGCGGTTCTCGCGAATGATCAGGAAGACGTGCTTGATCAGCGACGGGTCGCCGATATGGGCGGGGATGGCCACCGGCGCGGTCTCGGCGTTGCCGCCGCTGGCCGATTCGATGTTCGCCTTCAGGTCCCAGTGGTTGTTCTGATAGACTTGGTGGGTCATGGCGGCGAGCTGGGGGGCGCCCGGCAGCTTGACGATGCTGACGGTGCCGGTGTCCTGGTGGGTGTTGTAGCCGGTGACGCCGTAATCGGTCTCGAACGAGGCGAGCGTGCCGATTCCCTTGTCGTTGGCGACGATCAGCTGGCCGTGCGGCTTGTCGAGCACGACCGAGCCGGGCGCGTAGGCCACCGGGATCATGCCCATCAGCGGCTTGCCCGAAGTGGCGGCCAGGTCGAGGATCGCGATCGCGTTGGCGTTGTAGAGTGCCACGTAGGCTATGCCCGCCTGTTGATCGACGGCAATGGCGGTGGGTGCGGCACCATAGGCCCGCTCGCCCGACCCCGGTATGGCAACCGGCAGGCCAAGACTGATGGTGCGCACCACTTTGTTGGTCATCATATTAACGACCGAGATCGTGTCGCTATAGGTGTTGGAGACGAGCAGCGCGTGCCCGTACACCGCCATGCCGGTGGGGTGCAGGCCGACGGGGATGCTGACCCGCAGCATCTGTGTCGCGGTGTCCACCACCGTGACTGTTCCGGTAACGGCAGAGCCGTTGATCGGGTCGGCGACGATGGGCGTGCCGGAGGACAGCACGGTGAAGTCGCGTTGCAGCGCGGGACGGCCACCCTCATTGCTGACATAGGCGGTGCGGCCGTCCAGCACGATGCTGTGCGGCGCATTGCCCACGCGTATCTGGTTGCCGAGCACGGGCGGGCTCTGCGTCAGGTCGAAGAAGGCGAGCGTGTTGTTCTGGTTCAGCAGGGCGTAGGCGCTGCTGCCGTCCTTGGCGATGGCGACGCCGCCCGGGTAGGAGGTGGTGGGCGTGTACAACTCGCCGCAGGGCCTGCCGTAGTCGCCGATCGGGCTGTTGGGAAAGCACTTGATGTCGGACGTGTTGGGCGGCACGGCGACGTGGGCGTAGTCGGTCAGCAGGCCGGTGGGTCCGACGCTGGCCAGGGTGACGTAGCTGCTGTCCTGACTGAACATCAGGTACTTGCCGTCGGCCGAGTAGGCGATGCCGCCATAGGTGCCGTGCGAGTCCTGGAACGGCAGGTAGTGTTGCAGCACCTCGCCGGTCAGCGTGTCGAACACCAGCACGGGTTCGGCGGCTCCCATGGTGAGCACGGCGGCGGTGTGGCTGGCGGCCTTGGGGTTCACAGCGACCGCCTTGGCGCGCACCCGGATACCCAGGTCCACCTGGGTGCCAGACGGGGTGATCACCTGGCCGTTGGAGACGACATAGGAGCCGTTGGGCTGCAAGCCGGTGAGGTAGGTCGGGAACTGCTGGGAGGAGGCTGCCAGTGCCGGGGAGCCCAGCCCCACGGCCAGCAGGCCGGCCAGCGGCCGCAGGCGCTTCGTCCGAGACATGATCCACTCCATCCAAAGGTTAACAAGTCGGCGGTCTAGGCGCTTCTGCTTTGGCCATCCGGCACGAAACGGTGACAGTTTGGTTAAAGTATTGCCCGATGCTTGCGGGTGCGCAAGCAGTACGAGCACAGCGCCAGTATTCGTCAGACTACTGTCAGGTTGGCGCGGGTTCCGCCAGCAGCGGACGCAGCGCACCTAGCCAGGGCTCGTACCGCCGCCAGCGCTCCACGGCGCCGCGATGGATAGGCTGGCGCGCCTGCCACCGGCTAGCTGTCCTGACGACGCGCCCGTTGCGTTCGGGGTGCAGGCAGGCATCGTCCCACCCCAGGCCGCAGGCGGCGACCAAGCGCGGTATCTCGGTGGCGGGCGAGCGGGTCAGCGCCTCGTATTCGACCTCGACGAAGCGGTCGGCCGGCAACACGCGGCGCCAGTGGTCGGTCAGCCGGCGGTAGCTGTTCATGTAGGCGACCAGTTCCGCGCCGCCGGTCGGAAAGGCGAGGCTTGGGTGGAAATGCGTCTGGTGGATGGACAGCGCGGTGTCGATCGGGTTGCGCCGGCAATGGACAAGGGTGGCGTCTGGCAGGGCCAGGTGGATCAGCCCGGCCCAGACGAAGTTGAACGGCATCTTGTCGGTGACCCGCGCCGCCGCCGGACCGGCCGCCCGCAACACGGCCCCGTAATCGGCCGCCATCCCGCGGATGGACGACATCTGGGTGCCGGCATCCTCCATCCGGTTCCAAGCAGGGCCGCGCGTGGTCCAGAAAGTCAGCTCGCCCGCGCCGGCGACGTCGTTGTGGCTGGAGACGATCTGCTCGACGAGCGTGGTGCCCGAGCGCGGCAGGCCCAGGATGAACACGGGGGTGGGATCGGCAATGCCCAGGCTGGGCGCCCGGGCCACCAGCTCAGGCGTGAAGCGGGCGATCAGACGGCTGACTTCCGCGTCGAACACCGCCGGGTCCCAGGCGAGCGGGCCGCGGCGGAGGCTGTCGGCGGCATCGAAGTGCTGCATGGCCAGGCGGTAGTCGCCGAGGTCGTCGGCGGCCTTGCCCAGGGCCAGGTGAACGCGCAGGCGCTGGGCATCGTCCAGGCCCGAGGTGGCCAGGGCCGCCTGCATCCGGGGCAGCAGGTGAGCCTCCTCGGCGCTCACCGGGCCGCAGCGGACCAAGTCGTAGTAGCTGCCGGCCATCAGCGGCGCGCGGTCGATGGCACGGGCGAAGCAGTCCCGCGCCTCCTCGAAGCGGCCCGCATCGGCCAGCAAATTGCCCAGCAGGTCAAGCGCCATGGGGTTGCCCACGTCGAGCGCCAGCAGGCGCCGCAGGGCGCGCTCGGCCTCCGCATCGCGTTCTTCGGCCAGCAACGCGCGGGCCGCGCCTAGCCGGCCGAAGCTGGTGTTCCTGCCGGTCGAAGCCGCCCGGCGGAAGCATCCCACCGCCTCGTCGCGGTGACCCATGGTGAAAACCAGCGCGCCGGCGCGGAACCAGGCTTCGGTGTGGGACGGCAGCAGCTCGGTGGTGCGATCGTAGGCCAGCACCGCGGCCGCGGTATCGCCCAGCCGTTCGAGCGCGATGCCCAGGCGGAAATGGGCGTCAGTGTAGCGCGGGTTGAGTGCGGTGGCGCAGCGCAGGGCGGCCACAGCCTCGCTGACGCGGCCGGTTTCCAGGCAGGCCAGGCCCAGATCGTGCTGGATGCTCGGGTCGGACGGCTGCAGGGCCGCCGCCCCCCTCAGCGGGGCTACCGCCTCGCCGGGCCGGCCCGCCTTCAGCAGCCGGATGGCGGCCGCGACCAGCGACGCGGCGGGCGAGGCTTGCGGCGGCACCGGTCTTACAGCTTGGCCCCCAGATGTTCGGCGACGGTGAAGATGTCCTTGTCGCCGCGGCCGGACAGGTTCATCAGGACGATCTGCCCGGGGTCCAGCGTCGGCGCCAGCTTGCCGATATGCGCCAGCGCGTGGGCGCATTCCAGCGCGGGGATGATCCCCTCGGTGCGGCTGCAGAGCTGGAAAGCCGCCAGCGCCTCGTCGTCGGTGATGCCCACGTATTCCGCGCGTCCGATATCGTGCAGCCAGGCATGTTCCGGGCCGATGCCGGGGTAGTCCAGGCCGGCGCTGATGCTGTGCGCCTCCGTGATCTGGCCGTCGTCGTCCTGCAGCAGGTAGGTGCGGTTGCCGTGCAGCACGCCGGGGCGGCCGCGCTGTATGCTGGCAGCCTGGGCGCCGCTGTCCAGGCCGCGGCCGGCAGCCTCCACGCCCACCAGGCGGACGGTGGGCTCGTCCAGGAACGGGTGGAAGATGCCCATGGCGTTGCTGCCGCCGCCCACGCTGGCCACCACCACGTCGGGCAGGCGGCCCTCGGCCTCGTGCAGCTGGGCGCGGGCTTCGTTGCCGATCACCGACTGGAAGTCGCGCACCATGGCGGGATAGGGATGCGGGCCGGCGACCGTGCCGATCAGGAAGTAGGTGTCGGCAACGTTGGCCACCCAATCGCGCATCGCCTCGTTCATCGCGTCCTTCAGCGTGCCGGCGCCGGTGGTGACGGGCACGACCTCGGCGCCCAGCAGCTTCATGCGGAACACGTTCGGCTTCTGCCGCTCCACATCGACGGCGCCCATGTAGATCACGCAGGGCATGCCCATCAGCGCGCAGACGGTGGCGGTAGCCACCCCGTGCTGGCCGGCGCCGGTCTCTGCGATGATGCGCGTCTTGCCCATGCGGCGGGCCAGCAGGATCTGCCCCATGCAGGAGTTCACCTTGTGGGCGCCGGTGTGGTTCAGCTCCTCGCGTTTGAGGTAGATTTTGGCGCCGCCCAGCACGCGGGTCAGCCGTTCGGCAAGCCAGAGCGGGCTGGGGCGGCCCACATAGTCCTTGAGGTAGTAGTCGAGCTCCGCCTGGAAGCTTCCGTCCTGCTTGGCCGCCTCGTAGGCGGTGTCGAGTTCGAGCACGAGCGGCATCAGCGTTTCGGCCACGAACCGGCCGCCATACGCGCCGAAGCGGCCGTTGCCGTCCGGGCCCATGCGCAGGGAATTGGGCCGGAGCGTATCCGGCACTGCAGGCGCGGCGGGGCTGTCGTTCAACGCGGTCTCCAGCATCGGCACTGGGCGGTGTGATAGCCCAGATAGCCCAGGGGTGTTAGTGGCCCCCGCGCCAGCCGCCCTGGCTAAGCCTGATTCAGCTCGATCAGCGAGCGGCGTATCTTGCGGCCGCGGCCGATCTTGTCCTCGATATAGGCGGCGTCGCCCCAGCGGACGGCACGGGCCATGGCCTGCGCGTCCTCCGTGAAGCGGGCCAGCATCTCCAGCAGGGCTTCGCGGTTGTTGAGGAACACGTCGCGCCACATCTCCGGGTCGCTGGCGGCGATGCGGGTGAAGTCGCGGAAGCCGGTGGCGGCAAATTGCAGCACCTGGCCGCGGGTCTCGTCGGCCAGGTCGTCGGCAGTGCCGCAGATGGTAAAGGCGATCAGGTGGGGCAGGTGACTGACGATGGCCAGCACGCGGTCGTGGTGGGCCGGGTCCAGCACGCTGACGGTGCTGCCCATGCGGCGCCACAGGGCTTCGACGCGGGCCACCGCGCCGGGATCGGTGCCGGGGGGCGGGGTCAGCAGGCACCAGCGGCCCTCGAACAGGGTGGCGAAGCCGGCGTCGGGTCCGGAATGCTCGGTGCCGGCCAGCGGGTGGGCGGGCACGAAATGCACGCCGGCGGGCACCAGCGGACCCACGTCGCGGATGACGGATTGCTTGGTGCTGCCCACGTCCGACAGGGTGGCGCCTGGGGCGAGGTGGGGGGCGATGGACGCGGCAAGGGCGGCGTAAGTGCCCACGGGGGTGCACAGGATGACGCAGTCGGCCCCATGCACGGCCTGGGCGGGGGCGGGCTCCAC
>CAXUGD010000082.1:0-11388 GCA_964250355.1 uncultured Acetobacteraceae bacterium
GTGTAGATCTCGGCGGCGTGCTTGCCGAGTTCGGTGCGCGCGCCTGCCGATCTGGCGGCCTCCTGGGCGAGCCTGAGATCCTTCAGCATGAGTGCCACCGCGAAGCCCGGCTGGTACTCGCGATTGGCCGGGCTGGCCGGCACCGGTCCCGGCACCGGGCAGTAGGTGGTCAGCGACCAGCACTGGCCCGACGATGTGGACGCCACGTCGAACAGCGCCTGGTGCGACAGGCCGAGTTTCTCGCCCAGCACGAAGGCTTCGGACACCGCGATCATGGAAATGCCGAGGATCATGTTGTTGCAGATCTTCGCGGCCTGGCCGGCGCCGGCGGCACCGCAATGTACGATCTTCCTACCCATCGCGGAAAGCGCCGGCTGGGCGTTGGCAAATGCCGATCCGGTGCCGCCCGCCATGAAGGTGAGCGTGCCCGCCGCAGCCCCGCCGGTGCCGCCCGACACAGGCGCATCCAGCGAGAGCATGCCGGCCCGCTCCGCCATAAGGTGCGCCGTGCGGGCGCTGTCCACGTCGATTGTGGAGCTGTCGATGAACAGCGCGCCGTTCGGGGCGGCTTCGAGCAGGTCGGTGTAGACGGCGACCACGTGCTTGCCGGCGGGCAGCATGGTGATCACGATCTCGGCGTCCGACACCGCCGCGCGGGCGTCCTGGGCAATGGCCACGCCGGCCTCGCGCGCGCTCTCGAGCGACTCCGGCGCCAGGTCGAAGCCGCGCACGCTGTGCCCGGCGCGCACCAGGTTGGCCGCCATCGGGCCGCCCATGTTGCCAAGCCCGACAAAACCGATCGCCGCCATCTCAATGTCCCCCTTCCGTCATGACGCCCTCGCGAGCCCGAGCCCGCCGAAATCCGGGGCGGTGAAGAACGATTCCACCATGGCCGGTGTTACCCCCTCCAGCGTGGCCGGCGACCAGGCTGGAGCGCGGTCCTTGTCAACCACGGCCGCGCGCACGCCCTCGCGGAAGTCGTGGCTGGACATGAAGGCGAGCACGAGCCGGTACTCGCGCTCCAGGCAGGCTTCCAGCGAGCCCAGGCCTGGCGCTTCCCGCAGCGCCCGCAACGTCACCTTGAGCGACACGGGGGATTTCCGGCCGATCTCCTCGCTGGCCTGGCGGCAGGCCGGCGCATCGCGCTCGGCCAGCGCGGCGATGATGTCCTCGACGCTGTCGCTGTCGTAGCACGCCGCACTCCATGAGGCGGCGCCGGCGAAGATGCCGGGCGGCGGCGCGCAGGCGTGCCCCTCGACACATGCGCGCATCGAAGCTGCCGTTTCGCAGCTGGCGAGATCCGCCGCCAGCTCGGCCAGCACGGATGACGGCACGCACAGATCGGCCAGGCCGCAGGCGATGGCGTCGGCAGCCCCCATCTGCCCGGCAGTCAGCGCCGCGTGGATGCCGAAACCGTCTGGCGCGCGGCCGAGCAGCCAGGTGCCGCCCACGTCCGGCATGAAGCCGATCCCCGTTTCCGGCATGGCCAGCCTGGAGCGTTCGGTGACGATTCGGACCGCGCCGTGCGACGACAGCCCGATGCCGCCGCCCATGACGATGCCGTCCATGAACGCGACGTAGGGCTTGGCGTAGCGTGCGATGCGCGCGTTGAGCCGATACTCCGCGCCGAAGAAGGCTTGCGGAACGGCAAGATCGCCGGCGAGGGCCGCATCGTACAGCGCGCGTATGTCGCCGCCTGCGCACAACCCGCGCTCACCCTCGCCATCCAGCAGCACGGCACAAACAGCCGCGTCATTCTCCCAGGCGGAGAGCGCGGCGTCGATCGTGCGCACCATGTCCAGGGTGAGCGCGTTGATGGCGCGCGGGCGGTTCAGGGTGATGCGGCCGAGAGTTCCCTCGGTGCGAACCAGCACTTCGCTCACCGGCGTGGGCCGATTATCGTGCGCGAGATGATCAACCGCATGATCTCGTTCGTGCCTTCCAGTATCTGGTGCACGCGCAGGTCACGCACGACCTTCTCCACGCCGTATTCGGCCAGGTAGCCGTAGCCGCCAAGCAGTTGCAGCGCCTGGTTGGCGACCTCGAACCCGGTATCCGTGGCGAAGCGTTTGGCCATGGCGCAGAGCTGCGTGGCCGACGGATCCCGCGCATCCAGTGCGGCGGCCGCGCGCCACAGGAAGGTGCGCGCAACCTCCAGGCTGGTTGCCATGTCGGCGAGGCGGAACTGCAGCGCCTGGAACTGGTCCAGCGACTGCCCGAAGGCGCGCCGTTCGGCCATGTAGGCGAGCGCCTTCTGCAACGCCGACTGCCCGCCGCCCAGCGAGCACGCACCGATGTTCAGACGCCCGCCATCCAGGCCGCCCATGGCGATCTTGAAGCCCATGCCTTCCTCGCCCAGCAGGTTGGCGGCGGGGATGCGGCAATCCTCCAGGATCACCTGCCGGGTGGGCTGGGTATGCCACCCCATCTTGCGCTCGTCGGCGCCGAAGGAGAGGCCCGGCGTGCCGGATTCCACCAGGAAGGCGCTGATGCCGTTCGATCCCGCGCCGCCGCTGCGCGCCATGACGATGTAGAGCTGGGTGGCGCCGGCGCCGGAGATGAACTGCTTGGTGCCGTCCAGCACGTAATGGCCGCCGTCCCGCGCGGCGCGCGTGCGCAGGGCGGCCGCGTCGGAACCGGAGCCGGGTTCCGTCAGGCAGTAGCTGCCGAGCAGCTCGCCGCTGCACAGGCCGGGCAGGACCTCCCGCCGCTGACGCGCATCGCCGAAGCGGTCCACCATGCCGGCGACCATGTTGTGGATGGAGACATAGGCGGCCGTGCTGGGGCAGGCGGTAGCCAGCTCTTCCATGACAACTGCGGCGTCAAGGCGCGACAGCCCGCTGCCGCCCGCGTCCTCCCGCACGTAGATGCCGCACAGGCCCAGCTCCGCCGAGCGGCGGATCACGTCGACGGGGAAGTGGTGCGCCTGGTCCCATTCGATGGCGTAGGGCGCGATCTCCTTGGCGGCGAAGCCGCGCGCCATCTCCTGTACGGCGCGCTGGTCCGCGTCGAGCGTGAACTGCGCGGTGGCCGCGTGATGCGCGTCCATGGCGAGGTCCTCAGGCCATCGTGGGGATGACGAAACTCGCTCCGGCCTTCACCCCGGGTGTCCAGCGCTGCGTCACCGTTTTGGTCTTGGTGTAGAACCGGATCGAATCCGGGCCGTGCTGGTTCAGGTCGCCGAAGCCCGAGCGCTTCCAGCCGCCAAAGGTGTGGTAGGCGATCGGCACCGGGATGGGCACGTTGATGCCGACCATGCCCACCTCGACCTTTGCCGCGAAGTCGCGCGCCGCGTCGCCGTCGCGCGTGAAGATGGCAACGCCGTTGCCGTATTCGTGGTCGTTGCACAGCTGCAGCGCGCGCGCATAATCCGGCGCGCGGGCGATCGACAGCACGGGGCCGAAGATCTCCTCCCGGTAGATGCGCATCGCCGGCGTCACGTGGTCGAACAGGCTGCCGCCCAGGAAATAGCCTCCCTCGTAGCCCTGCAGGCTGTAGCCGCGGCCGTCCACCAGCAGCTTCGCCCCTTCCGCCTCGCCGATGCCGATGTAATCGACCGCGCGCTGCCGCGCCTCCTGCGTCACCATCGGGCCGTAATCGGCCGCCTCGTCCATCGAGGTGCCGACGCGCAGCGCCTCCACACGTGGGACGAGCTTCTCGGCCAGCAGGTCGGCCGTCCTCTCGCCCACCGGCACGGCCACCGAGATGGCCATGCAGCGCTCGCCCGCCGAGCCGAACCCGGCGCCGACCAGCGATTCCACCGCCAACTCCATGTCGGCATCCGGCATGATCACCATGTGGTTCTTGGCCCCGCCGAAGCACTGCGCGCGCTTGCCGTGCCGCGCCGCATTTTCGTAGATGTAGGCGGCGATCGGCGTCGAGCCCACAAAGCCCACGGCCCGGATGCGGGGTTCCTCCAGGATGGCGTCCACCGCCGCCTTGTCGCCGTTCACCACGTTCAGCACGCCCGGCGGCAGCCCGGCCTCCAGGAACAGCTCGGCCAGCCGCAGCGGCACGGAGGGATCGCGCTCGGATGGCTTCAGGATCATGGCATTGCCGCAGGCGATGGCGGGTGCCGCCTTCCATAGCGGGATCATGGCGGGGAAGTTGAAGGGCGTGATCCCGGCGACCACGCCCAGCGGCTGGCGCATCGAATAGACGTCGATGCCGGTGCCGGCGGACTCCGTGTATTCGCCCTTCAGCAGATGCGGGATGCCGATGGCGAACTCGGCCACTTCCAGCCCGCGCTGAATGTCGCCCTTGGAATCGGGGATGGTCTTGCCGTGCTCGGAGGAGAGCAGGCGCGCCAGCCCGTCCATGTTCTGGTTCACCAGCTCCACGAAGCGCATCAGCACCCGCGCGCGGCGCTGCGGGTTGGTGGCGGCCCAGCCCTTCTGCGCCTCGGCGGCATTGTCCACCGCGGCAGAGACTTCCGCGTGGCTGGCCAGCGGGACGCGCGCCTGCACCTGCCCTATGTTGGGATCGTACACGTCGGCGAAGCGGCCGGATGTGCCCGCGACATGTTTGCCGCCGATGTAATGCGTGAGTTCCCGGACCATAATCGCTCCCTCAGAATCGGTCTTCTTTTCCTACTAAAATCATGGAGCGCCTGAAAAGGGTAGGCCGCCCACGACATTTCCATTGTGCAGAAATTCGCATACTCTTCCGGGTGTTTGGAACAGGGTGGCGGGGCTCTTGGTGCAGATGCCGGCCGAAGCGGCGCATGATTTCGAATGGAGCCTGCTTAGGTCGTTCCTTGCTGTGGCTCGTGTCGGGCGACTGACGCTGGCTGCGCGCGGACTTGGGCTGGACCACTCAACCCTCAGCCGGCGAATAGTTGCGCTGGAAAAAGCTCTACAGGCTCGCCTCTTTGACCGCGCCGCAACAGGCTACACACTGACTGCCGCGGGCGAACAGTTGTTGGGCCACGCCCAGGATGTCGAGAGCGTGATGTTGCGCATCCATACGGAACTCGGCGGCGCCAGCCTGCGCGTGGCCGGCACGGTGCGTATCGGTGCACCTGAGGGTTTTGGCACGGTCTTTCTTGCCCCGCTGCTCGTGCGGCTCTGCGCGCTTCACCCCGATCTCGACATCGAACTCGTCACATTGCCTCGGATCTTCAGCCTGTCGCGACGGGAGGCGGACCTTGCCATTGGGCTTGCACGTCCCACGGAGGGACGGCTCGTTGCGCACAAACTGACAGATTACGAACTAGGCCTTTACGCCAGCAATTTCTACATTGACAGTCATGCGTCACTAAGAACATCCGGGCAGGCGCCGAACTCTGCCATGTCCCTCGCGACACTCAGCAGTCATCGTTTCGTCGGCTATATAAGCGACCTGATCTACGCTCGCGAACTGGACTATCTGTCGTTGATCAGTCCGCTTGTGCATCCCGGCCTTGCAAGCTCGAATCTTCTTGCCCAACTGGCGGCGACCAAGGCTGGTCACGGGTTCTGTGTGCTACCATGCTTCATTGCGGAAAATGAGCCGTCTTTGCGCAGGGTGCTATCGGACGTCGTGGTGCTTCGAAGAAGCTTCTGGCTGACGGTCCATGCTGATATGAAGAGTCAAGCTCGCGTAAGGGTGGTCTCTGACTTTATTACAGAGAACGTACGCACCGCGCAGGCGAGTTTCCTGCCAAATAAGCAGTAGCGTCTTCCTCTACGGTGTTTTACTTCCAAATCTTACTTAGCCTTCTTTCAAGGATGCGCAAATATCGCCACGTTAAGCTGACTGACCCAAAATTACAAAGCGATGTACTTGCTTCGACTCTGGGCTCAGGCCTTATTGATCCAGAACAGCATGGTGGCTGCGAGGACGATAGCCGACATGAAGGTGTGGGCGCATCGGTCGTAGCGGATGGCGACACGCCTCCAATCTTTGAGCCTCGCAAACATGTTTCGATGCGATGACGCTGCCGATAGAGCGATTATACAGCGTCTTCGGCGGTTCGTAGGCGCCAGGCGCATCGCGCCAGCGTAGGCCGTTGCGAATGACAAAGATGATCTCCCTGAGCACGCGGCGGTCATCGACCCGCGGAGCACCATGCGAGAGCGGAAATACGGCTTGATCCGGCGTAGCTGGCTCTCAGACAGCAGGAACAGGTCACTCATTCGGGGCACCTCCGCACTCTCAGAATCACCTATCACCGCGCCGAAGCAAGAACTTTAACAGGTCCTGAGCCTAGTGGACAAAATCTTACGTTTGAGTCCGATTTAGGATTCCATAGCTCCGCGAGAAGGCGAATCTGCGGTGTGCTGAATGGTATCGAAGTCGTCGTTGCTGCCAATGCTAGTGCCCACCGGCAGGCAGTTGTGGCGGATCGAACAGTCCGCAAAAGCGAGCCTGGCAGGAAAAAGTTATCCTGTCGACTGCCGATAGTTTCGGCACAGCCGGTATTATGCGGGCCGGCGTAATAATACCAACCGCCTAAACCACTGACTCGCGAAGGTAACCAAGCGTTTGGTTTTATGATTCTCTAGCCCCGCTGTTCGATTCGGGGGTTAGAGATGAGCAAGCCGGTGCCGGTTACGCGTCTGGACAAGTCGGCGATAGATCTGCGGCGGGAAGCGTCGCGGTGTCGCGACGGGGCGGTTGTCCGGCGCTTGCTGGCAATCGCTTTGGTGCTGGACGGGCGGCCGCGGACCGACGCGGCCGAGGCTTGCGGCATGGACCGGCAGACGCTTTCCAACGACCCTGAATTTGCCTTCGAATTGCGCGACGTGGTCGGGCTCTACGTCCGACCGGCGGATCATGCCATTGTCTTGTCGATTGATGAGAAAAGCCGAACT
Organism: uncultured Acetobacteraceae bacterium; assembly: GCA_964250355.1. Lineage (GTDB taxonomy): Bacteria > Pseudomonadota > Alphaproteobacteria > Acetobacterales > Acetobacteraceae > BOG-908. The sequence continues at coordinate 6,795 of CAXUGD010000082.1, forward strand.
TCAGGTGCTGGTCAGCATGGGAAGGCAGCGGCTCAGTCAGACGCGACAGGTCTTCTGCCAAGTAGTATGGCGCAAGCGGATAGCTGCAGGAATCGTTGGTTGCAGGCTCCCGCAACCAACGATAGTAAACGCCCAATACCCTCCAAGCCCGCGCCCCCTCCGGGCACCATGCGCGGGAGCGCGCGCGTGCTTGCAGAACCGCCGAAACGCCGTGTTCCACTTACCGAACCGCTCCGGTTGATCGCGCCACAGGCTGCCCGTGCGCGCCATCCACAGCACCGACTTCAGAAACAGCCGGTGTTGCGGCCACTACGCCCGGGGTCCGTCGGCTTGCCCAGGCAGTGTGGTTCCATCTTCGCCCACTCAGCATTCGTCAGCACGTCGCGATCCATCAGCAGCGTGCCTCACATCCGCGTCAGCTTGCGAATCCCACAGGCCCTAGTCCGAAATCAGACGGAACGTTTGGCCAGCTTCGACAGGTTGGGCAGGCGGCATGCACAAGGGCATACCCTGGCGCTGCCAGGGCAGCACCAAAGCGGTCAGCGCGAAGGACTGGCCCAGCGCCTGTAGGATCTGCGAGGACAGGAAGTCGCGCGTTGCCCACGCGCTGGTGAGCCGCGACGCCATCAGGCAGGCGACCCCGATCAGCAGCGTGCCCGCGATGCATATCAGGGTCGATTATCGTGCGCGCGGCCTGATGTGGTCGGGGCAGGGTGCTGATGCGCTAGCCGGGAAGGTTGACTGGATGGCAAGACCGGTTCGAGATTCGGCCGGAGCCGCATCTCGTTTGACCACCCAGACTGGACACAGCAGCGACCGGCGGGGGCCGGCCACGGAGGCCGGGCAGGACGGTCTGCCCATGCCGCGGCGCGGCTGGGCCGTTGCGGTGATCTTGGTAGCCGTGGCCATGTCTGTTCTTGATAGCGGCATCGCCAGCGTTGCCCTGCCAGCCATCACGCGCCAGTTGCGGACCACGCCCGCATCGGCGCTCTGGGTCGTCAACGCCTACCAGTTGGTCACCGCGGCGGCTCTGCTGCCCTGTGCTGCGCTGGGCGAGGCGGCGGGGTTCCGCCGCGTGTTCCTGGGCGGCCTGGCCCTGTTCACCGCCGGATCGCTGGCCTGCGCGATCTCGGCGGACCTGCCTATGCTGATCGGCACCCGGATCGTGCAGGGCCTGGGCGCTGCGGCCGTGATGAGTCTGCTGGCGGGCTTTGTCCGTCAGATCTACCCGGCCGCCATGCTCGGGCGCGCAATCGGCAGCACGGCCCTGGTGGTGGCGGCCAGCGCTGCGGCAGCGCCGGCCGTGGCCACGGCCATAGTGTCGGTCGCATCCTGGCCGTGGCTGTTCGCCATCAACGTGCCGGCCGGCGCGGTCACCCTGGCGCTCGGCGCCACGGTGCTGCCCCATGTCGAACCGCGGCGGGCCGGCTTCGACGTGGTCGCGGCCCTGCTTGCCATGGCCGCTACCGCCTTTCTGTTCATCGGCATGGACGCGCTCGGACGGCGCCCGGGCCTGGGCGGGCTGGAGGTCGCCTGTGCCGCCGCAACGCTCTTAGTGCTGCTCGCCCGGCAACGCGGCCAGGCCGCGCCGATGCTGCCCCTCGATCTATTGCGCGTGCCGGTGATCGGCTACGCCGTCGGCGCCTCCGTCCTGTGCTTCGCGGCACAGACCCTGGGTCAGGTCAGCCTGCCGTTCCATCTGCAATCGGCGCTCGGGCGCTCGCAATTGGAGGTGGGCGCGCTGATGACGCCTTGGCCGATCGGCACCGCGCTGATGGCCCCCATTGCCGGGCGCCTAGCCGACCGGTGGCCGTCCGCCGGCCTGGCCAGCCTCGGCGCCGGCCTGCTCGGCGCTGGGCTGCTGGCCATGGAGGTCCTGCCGGCGACCACGCCGTCCTGGGCCATCGCCGTCTGCATGTTGCTGTGCGGCCTTGGGTTTGGCTTTTTCCAAACGCCCAACAACCGATCCATGCTCGGCGCGGCGCCGCGCGCTCGCGCCGGGGCGTCCGGGGGCTTGCAGGCCACCGCCCGCCTGTTTGGACAGACGGCGGGGGTCACCGCGCTGGCGCTGTGCCTTCAGGCGTCCTGGGCGAACGGGGCCGGGCACGCGTTGCTGGTGGGCGCGGCACTCGCCGCCGGCTCGGCCGTGGTTAATATCGGCCGCCTGCGTCTGCGCCGCTCACCGTAACGTCAGGCAACCTGCGGGAGAGACGACGACACACGCCACAGCCGCCTGCGCGTGGTTAGTCCGGCAGCCGCTTGCCTCGCGTTTCCAGCGCCATCGGGATCACCAGCAAGCCGAAGGCGAAAGCCGCGGCCGTGAGCGCGACAGGTATCCCGAGCGTCCCCATGTGGCGCACGCCGGCGGCCAAGGCGAAGTTCACGCCGGCACCGACGAAACGGCCGATGGAGGTGCAGAAGGCGAAGGCGGTAGCGCGCACCGCCGTGGCATACTGCTCCGGCAACCACAGGCTGAACAGCGCGAAGTTGCCGCCCGCGATCCCCAGGAAGAACAGGACGCCCATGAACACCGGCAGCGCCGTCCGCGGCGGCAGGTAGAACGCCCAGCCGAAGGCGGCCACGATGGTGATCGCCATGCTGGCGAAGTAGAGGCCGAGCGTCCAGCGCCGGCCAACCCTCTCCGCCAGGCCGGGCAGGACCAGGCACCCCAGTATGGTGCCGACGGAGAGCAGGCCGGTCGCATAGGACGCCATGCGTTGGGCGGCCGGCAGCGTGTAGCCCGCACTGCCGGCCAGCTTGATCACGGCCGTCGGCTCATAGACCGCGCCGGCCCACAAGCCCACGATGGCGACGGCCACCAGGGTGGTGTTGACCAGCGTGCGGTGCAGCAGCGGCGGCGACAGGATGACTGCCAGCGGAGAGCGGCGCGGCGCGTGCCCGTGCGCCCGCTCCCATCGCGCCGGCTCCTTCACCCGCAGCAGGGTAACGACCGAAACAACGATCGGCGTCAGGCCGCACAGGAACATCGCCCGCCAGCCGAACGCAGCGCCGACGGTGTAATTCAGCACGGCCGCGACGAAGAAGCCGGCATAGTATCCGGTCTGCAGGTAGCCGGCACCCTGGCCGCGCCGGTCCTCCGGCCAGGCCTCCGCGACGTAGGTGCCGGCTATGGCCCACTCGCCGCCGATGCCGATGCCGGCCAGGAAGCGTAGGGCAGCAAGCTCCCAGACGTTATCGGCAAGGGCCGCCGCGCCGGTGAAGACCGAGTAGATCAGCACGGTGCCCGCAAGCGTCCGTGTGCGACCGAAACGGTCGGCGATGGGACCCCAGATGAAGGACAGACCCCAGCCCACCAGGAACAGGCCAAAGAGCATCGAGCCGGCGAAAGCCACGTCGGCCGGTGCGGCCGCGTAACCTGAGCGCGGCAGGAGCTCGCGCATCGCCGGTGCCAGCACAAGGGCGTAGATGAAGCTGTCCATCCCGTCGAGCATCCAGCCCGCCCAGGCCGCCCAGAACCCCGTGATCTGCTGCGCAGACAGGCTTGTGCGGCATCCGCCCATCGTGCTGGACATGTCTTTCCCCCTGTGCCCGTTCCTTGCCGGACGGTGCATCCTACCCACTCGGCTTTTTGCCGCGGCTTTTCAGTCGCGTCACGGGCAGCGCTGCCACTTCGATCACCGGACAGCAAGTCCGTTGACCGTTAACCGAGAGCCGTTGGCCGTTGGCCCGGACATGAGTGGCCTGAGAGCCGCGGGGTGCCGAAGGCAGTCGGCGGCTGGTGGTTCTCCGCGCTCGCGGATCCGCAGGTGAGCGCGGCCATTGGGGCGATGCATGCCGACCCGGCGCGTCGTTGGACGCTTGACGAACTGGCGGCGGAAGCGGGCATGTCGCGCTCGCTGTTTGCGCAGCGGTTCCGCGAAAAGGTCGGCGAGACGCCCATTGCCTACCTCACGCGCTGGCGCGTGATCCTTGCAGGCGACCGGCTTGTCAGTACGCGCGATACGCTGGGGGGAAACGGCCCATGCGCTGGCTACGAGTCGGAAAACGCGTTCAACACGGCGTTCAAGCGCGTAATGGATTGCTCGCCAAGACGCTACGCCCGCGCCAACGCCTGACATGCATCGGCCAAGCTATTGTGAGGCTCCTTGATCGCGTGGGCATCCGGGTTCATCGCAGTCCTCTAGAGCAATCTGACGCAGACTGGAACAGAGTGAAGTGAGAAAATTGGTCGTTGAACAAGAATTAGAACGCGCTCTTGCAGTGCCTCTAACCCTGGAGCCGATAGCGATGCAGATTGCTGCTGATCGCGCGACGGTGGTCAACCCGCAGCTTGCCTCCGAGCCCGGGCAGCAACGGCTCGATCACTTGTATGATCTCAGCCGTTCTCTGCATCTACGCCCAACGACCCGCTCTCAGCCAGACACCGTGGCCTACGGGCTGACGAGCTTTAAATCCAGTATGTCGATGTTCTCGGTCGCTGCCCCTGTTGACGCGGAGAGCGCAAGGAAGACGTTCGGTGACACCGTGGTCTCAACGAGATCGATCGGGTAATTGGTTACCACAGTGGACGGCGTCTCGGATCCATCCTGCACGCTGACGTTCATCAAGGCGCCGTCATACGAGATCTGTACCG
>CAXUGD010000083.1:0-11385 GCA_964250355.1 uncultured Acetobacteraceae bacterium
CTGCGCGACATGGCGCCGCAAGGTCTGGGACAGGCGCAGATCGTGATCGGCGCGCGCGAGGAATAGCGGCGCCGCGGCGGGCTGGGCAGGCGGATCGTATCAACAAGGGTAGAGACATCATGGCCAAGGCAAGCAGTCAGAAGTTCATCGCCCGCAACCGCGCGCCCCGCGTGCAGATCGAGTACGATGTCGAGACGTACGGCTCGCAGAAGAAGGTGCAGCTGCCCTTCGTGGTGGGGGTGATGTCGGACCTGTCGGGCAAGCCGACCGATCCGTTGCCTGCCATCCAGGACCGCAAGATGCTGGAGGTGGACGTCGATAATTTCGACGACCGGATGAAGGCGATCAAGCCGCGCGTGGCCTTCACCGTGCCCAACACGCTGACCGGCGAGGGCAACCTGGCCGTCGATATCACCTTCGAAAGCATGGACGATTTCTCGCCCGCCGCCGTGGCCCGCAAGGTGGATGCCCTGAGCAAGCTGCTGGAGGCGCGTTCGCAACTCTCCAGCCTGATGACCTACATGGACGGCAAGTCCGGCGCCGAGGACCTGATCACCAAGGTGCTGCAGGACCCGGCCTTGCTGCAGAGCCTGGCCTCTGCACCCAAGCCGTCCGACGAACCCGGCAAGAGCACGGAGAGCTAGGCGATGTCAGCAACACAGACCGAGGCGTTCGCCCCCGCCGGCCTGGCCACCACGACGGCGGGCAGCGATTTCGAGGCGCTGTTGCAGCGCGAGTTCAAGCCGCGCAGCGACCATGCGCGCGAGGCGGTGCACACGGCGGTGCAGACCCTGGCGCAGCAGGCGCTGGCAAACACGGCGTTGGTCAGCAACGACGCCATCACCAGCATACGCGCGGTGATGGAGGCGATCGACCGCAAGCTGACCGAGCAGGTGAACCTGATCATCCACGATGAGAGCTTCCAGCAGCTCGAATCGGCGTGGCGCGGGTTGCGCTACCTGGTGAACAATACGGAGACGGACGAGACCCTGAAGATCAAGGTGCTCAATGTCTCGAAGAAAGAGCTGAGCAAGTCGCTGAAGAAGTTCCGCGGCACGGCGTGGGACCAGAGCCCGCTGTTCAAGAAGGTCTATGAGGAGGAGTACGGCCAGTTCGGCGGCGAGCCGTTTGGGCTGCTGGTGGGCGACTACTATTTCGACCACAGCCCGGTCGATACGCAGCTGCTGGGCGACATCGCCCAGATTGCCGCCGGTGCGCATGCGCCGTTCATCGCGGCGGCCGCGCCCTCCGTCATGCAGATGGACAGCTGGGACGAGCTGGCCAACCCGCGCGACCTGACCAAGATCTTCCAGACGCCGGAGTATGCCGCCTGGCGTTCGCTGCGCGAGAGCGAGGATTCGCGCTACCTGGGGCTGGCCATGCCGCGCTTCCTGGCGCGCCTGCCCTACGGCGCCAAGACCGACCCGGTGGATGAGTTTAATTTCGAGGAAGACACGACCGGCGGTAGCAGCAGCCGCTACACCTGGGCCAACTCGGCCTATGCGATGGCCACCAACATCACGCGCGCCTTTAAGCTGTATGGCTGGACCACGCAGATCCGCGGTGTGGAGAGCGGCGGCGCGGTGGAAGATCTGCCGGCCCACACCTTCCCCAGCGACGATGGCGGCGTGGCAATGAAGTGTCCCACCGAGATCGCCATCAGCGACCGCCGCGAGGCCGAGCTGGCCAAGAGCGGCTTCATGCCTCTGGTTTACAAGAAGAACAGCGATTTCGCCGCCTTTATAGGGGCACAGTCGTTGCAGAAACCTCAGGAGTATCAGGATCCGGCGGCGACGGCGAACGCCAACCTGGCAGCACGCCTGCCCTATCTCTTCGCCAGCTGCCGATTTGCGCACTACCTCAAATGTATGGTTCGCGATAAGATCGGCAGCCAAATGTCCATGTCTCAGCTACAGACCTGGCTGGAGGGTTGGCTGAACCAGTACGTGGACGGTTCGCCGGATTCTTCACCTGAGGAGTGGAAAGCGACGCATCCATTGGCGGAGGGAAAAGTTGTAGTAGAGGCTAACGAGGAGAATCCGGGCTACTACTCGGCAAAATTCTTTCTCAAGCCGCATTATCAGCTCGAGGGCCTGACGGTGTCCCTGCGTCTCGTTTCGCGTATGCCCAAGACCTAACGGTGCTTCGAGCGCCCCGCGCCTAAGGCACTCGTTTGTGACAACACCCTAGTAACGGAGAGTTTACGATGGCAATTGACTCCTACATGTTCTTCGTCCCGTATTCCAACACGGGCGGCGGCCCGTTGCTGGCAGAGTCACAGGTGACCGGTTCGTCCTTCGACCCGAACGACTTGCTCGCCAAGGACCTGGTCGGTTACGCAAATAATGGCCAGCTTTTCGAGGTCGAGGATTACAGCTTCGACGTGGAGCAGACGCTGAACATCGGCAGCCAGAGCTCGGGCGCCGGCGCGGGCAAGATCACGTTCAACCCCTTCTCCATCACCCGCAAGATCGACAAGTCCACCACCACCTTCTTCAACATGGCCTGCTCGGGCCAGGCGTTCCAGCAGGTCGGCCTGGCGATGCGCAAGAGCTCCGGCGGCAGCACGGTAGCCGGCATGTGCTTCGTGCGCTTCGACTTCAAGCTCGTGGCCGTCAAGACGATCTCCTGGTCGCATGACGACGAGGCGCCGAAGGAGACGGTAACGTTCGAATACGGCGCGCTGATCGTCCAATACTGCCAGCAGAAGCCGGACGGCACGCAGAACGCCATCCTCCCCGGCGGCTGGAACCGCGTCACCAACACCAAGGACGTGTCGCCCACGACTGCCATTGCGATGAAGTAGGCTAGCCGGCACCGGGGGGATCGCGCTGCGTGGACAGCCTTGGTTTGCTGCGCAGCGGCGACCCCTCGGCCGCGTTGGAAACGCTGAAACAGGAGGTTCGCCGGGCGCCGCGTAACGTGCGCCTGCGGACCTTCCTGTTCCAGCTGTTCTGCGTGTTTGGCGAGTGGGACCGGGCCCTGACCCAGCTTACCGTCGTGGGCGAACTCGATCCGTTGGCCATGCCGATGGTGCAAGCCTACGGCGCCGCTATACGCTGCGAAATGCTGCGCGCCCGCGTGTTCGCCGGCGAGCGTACGCCCACAGTCTTCGGCGACCCGGAACCCTGGATGTCGATGCTGATCGAAGCCAATCGCGGCCTGGCCGGCGGCGCGCATGAGCAAGCGGCCAGCTTGCGCGACGAAGCCTTCGAGCAGGCGCCGGCCACCGCCGGCACGATCGTGGCACAGGCGCCGGCGGATACCGGCCCGGACGATGGCACCGCCTTCGACTGGATCGCCGATGCCGACCCGCGTCTTGGGCCGATGCTGGAGGCGCTGGTGGATGGCCGCTACCTGTGGGTCCCGCTCCACCGCATCGGCGCGGTCGAAATCGACGCGCCGGAGGACCTGCGCGACCAGGTCTGGATGCCGGTCCGGTTCACCTGGGCCAATGGCGGCGAGTCCGCCGGCTTCATCCCCACCCGCTACCCCGCGCCGCAGGGGGCCGCCGACCCCGCTCTGGCCATGGCACGCCGCACCGAATGGGTGGGCGACGGCGCCTGGTTCACCGGGCGCGGCCAGCGCATGCTGGTCACCGACGGCGGCGAGTATGCCCTGCAGGACGTCAGGCGGATCGTTCTGCACCCGGCCACCCAGGCCGCCTGAATCATGGCAGTGCTGGCCAATCGCGAGCGCTTGCAGCCTTCGTTGCTCGATCGGCTGACCGACCACGCACCGCAGGAAAAGCGCGACGGGCCGGACCAGCAGGTGCTGACCTTCCAGGCGCTCAAGCAGGCGGTGCTGCGCGACCTGGCGTGGCTGCTCAACACGACCAACCTCGACACCACGGCCGCCACCGACCTGCCGGAGCGCGCGGCCGCCAGTACGGTGAATTTCGGCGTACCCGGCTTCACCGGCCTGATCGCCGCCTCCGGCCGCGCGCGCGGCCTGGAAGTGCGCATCGCCGACGCCATCAAGACGTTTGAGCCGCGTATCAAACGCGATACGCTGCGGGTCCGCATGCGCGAGCGCAGGGAGGACAACCCGATCCCCGCCCTGGTTTTCGAGATCGAGGGCGAGCTGTGGGCGCAGCCGGTGCCGCAGCAGCTGTTCCTGGAGACGGCCATCGAGCTGGAGACGCGGCTGGCCACCGTGAACGACCTCCGGATGCGCGGCTAGCGCCGTGGATCCAAGGCTGCTGCGCCTCTACGAAGCCGAGCTGGCTTTCGTGCGCGACATGGGCGGGGAGTTCGCGCGCGACTTCCCCAAGGTGGCCGCGCGGCTGAACCTCGGTTCGCTGGAGGTGGCCGACCCGTATGTGGAGCGGCTGCTGGAGGGCTTCGCGTTCCTCACCGCGCGCGTGCAGCTGAAGATGCAGGCGGAGTTCCCCACCTTCACGCAGTCGCTGCTGCAGATGGTCTATCCGCACTACATGGCGCCTACGCCGGCCATGGCAGTGGTGCGCTTCACGCCCGAGACCGCGTTGCGCACCATGCCGCAGGGCGTGACGGTGGCCGCCGGCACCGAGCTGCGCAGCCTGTTCGGCACCGAAGACCAGACGAACTGCGAGTTTCGCACCGCGCACGCGCTTCAGCTGTTCCCGATCGAGCTGGCCGAGGCGGAATACCTCGCGACCCCGGCCGCCGTCTCGGCCCTTGGCCTGCCGGAACAGCGGGGCGTGAAAGCGGCGATACGGCTGAAGCTGCGCGCCTATGGCGAGGCCGGGTTCGACAAGATTCTGGTCGAGCGGCTGGGGTTCTTCATGGGCGGGCCGGAGGGCTCGCGCGTCCGGCTGTACGAGCAGCTGATCGCCAACGTGATGTCGGTCACGGTACGGCCCGCGATCCGGCCCACGCCGTGGCAGGAACGGCTGCCCCCTACTGCGCTGCGCGCCATGGGGTTCGAGCCGGAGGAGGCGCTGCTGCCGCGCGCGCCGCAATCCTTCGACGGCTACCGGCTGCTGCAGGAATACTACGCGATGCCCGAGCGGTTCCTGTTCGTGGAGCTGGACGGGCTTGACCGCGCGGCCATACGAACGCCCGGCCGCGAGCTGGAGGTGGTGCTGCTGCTGAACCGCAGCGAGCCGAGCCTGGCCTCCGGCTTCGGGCCGGACCACATGGCGCTGTTCTGCACCCCGGCGGTCAACCTGTTTCCCCGCCGCAGCGACCGGATCAACATGTCCGAGCGCGAGGTGGAGCACCTCATCGTGCCGGACCGCATGCGGCCGCTGGATTTCGAGGTGTTCTCCGTGCGCTCGGTAGAGGGCTACGCCTCCGACGGCGGGCCGCCGCAAGGGTTCTTGCCGTTCTATGCCGCCAACGACCTCAGCCGTAACCCGGACCACCGAAGCTACTACATCCTGCGCCGGGAACCCCGGGTCGTCTCGCAGCGGTCGCGCCAGCGCGGGCCACGGTCGAGCTATGTCGGGCACGAGGTGTTCATCTCGCTGGTCGATCCCGAGCAGGCCCCCTACAACCGGCACCTGCGCCAGCTGGGCCTCGACCTGCTGTGCACCAACCGCGACCTGGCTCTGTCCATGCCGGTGGGCAAGCAGCACACCGACTTCACCATCGCCACCAGCGCGCCGGTCGCCTCCATCCGCTGCCTTGTGGGGCCGACGGCACCGCGGCCGTGCCGCGGCGAAGGCGACTACGCGTGGCGTTTCCTCTCGCATCTGGGGCTGAACTACCTCAGCCTGGTCGATACGGATCGGGTGGCCGGGGCGGCGGCTCTGCGCGAGCTGCTGCGGTTGTACGTGCCGTCGGAAGGCTCGCTGGCCGGGCGCCAGTTGGAAGGGCTGCTTTCGGTGGCCTGCCACAGCGTGGTGCGGCGCATCCCGGGGGCCGGCCCCGTGGCGGCCGGCCGCGGGCTGCAGCTGCGGCTGATGATGGACGAGACCGCGTTCGGCGGCGCGGGCGGCATCCTGCTGGCGGCCGTGCTGGACCGGTTCTTCGCCAAATACGTGTCGATCAACGCGTTCACCGAAACGGTGATGAGCAGCCAGGAGCGTGGGGAGGTGATGCGATGGCCGATGCGGTTGGGGCTGAGGCCGCTGCTCTAGCCGAGCCGGCCGGGCCTGCGCCAGACGAGGCAGCAGTTGGCGAGGCGGCGGCCGCGACGCCGGAACTCGATGCGCTGCTGGCCCAGCTGGCAGCGGCACCGCACGCCTACGGCTTCTACCAGGCGATGCGGCTGCTGGAGGCGGCAGCGCCCGACCGCCCGCGCCTGGGCCGCAGCGCCCGCCCCGTGCAGGATTCCGTGCGCCTGGCCCAAGACCCGTCCGTTGTGTTTCCGCCGGCCACGCTGGCGGCGTTGGAGCAGGCGGACGACCGGCCGGCACGGCTGCTGGTGCGCTTCTTCGGCCTGTTCGGCCTGGACGGGCCGCTGCCGCTGCACCTGACCGACTACGCGCGCGACCGCACGCGCAACCAGCGCGACCCCACCTTCCAGCGCTTCGCCGACATCTTCCACCACCGCGCCCTGTCGCTGTTCTGGCGCGCCTGGGCCGACAGCCGGCCCACCGTCAGCTTCGACCGTCCGCAGGACGACCGGTTCGCCACCTATGTCGGTGCGCTGTTCGGCCTGGGGCTGGCCAGCCATCGCGAGCGCGATGCGATGCCGGACCTGACCAAGCTGCACTTCGCGGGCCTGCTGGCCAACCAGACGCGCCACGCCGAGGGGCTGGCGGCCATACTGGGCGCGTTCTTTGAAATGCCGGTGCGCATCGAGTGCTTCATCGGCGGCTGGCTGCAGCTCTCCCCGCCCGACTGGACGCGGCTGGGCGAGGCACGAACCGTCTCCACGCTCGGCGGCACGGCCGTGCTGGGTTCCCGCGTCTGGAGCCGGACGCACAAGTTCCGGGTGGTGTTCGGCCCGCTGACGCTGGGCGAGTACCTGCGGCTGCTGCCGGGCGGCATCAGCTTCCACCGGCTGATCCCCATCGTGCGCAACTACGCGGGCGACACGCTGGACTGGGACGTGAACCTGCACCTGCGGCCGGAGGAGGTACCGGCGACGCGGCTGGGCGTGCAGGGACGGCTGGGCTGGACCACGTGGCTGATGCCGCGCCGCTTCGGCACGGTCGCCACAGACTTGTTTCTGAATGCGAGTGCGGACAGCATGGCACGCGACATCGATAGCCGTCGCCGCAACGGGCCCGCAGACATCACGACCGAGGTTCCATGACAGAAATCAGCCGCACGACCCTGTTCGGCAAGCTGAACCCGGTGGCCTACCGCGCCTTCGAGGGGGCGACCGTGTTCTGCAAGCTGCGCGGCAACCCCTACGTGGAGCTGGTGCACTGGCTGCACCAGATGCTGCAGGTGCCCGATTCGGACCTGCACCGTATCATCCGCCACGCCGAGATCGACCCCGCGCGCCTGGCCGCGGACGTGACCGCCGCCCTCGACCGGCTGCCGCGCGGCGCCACCGCCATCTCGGACTTCGCGCCCAACATCGAGGAGGCGGTGGAGCGCGCCTGGGTGTTCGCCAGCCTGATGTTTGGCGAAAGCCAGGTGCGCACCGGCCACCTGGTGCTGGCGGCCCTGCGCACGGCCACGCTCCGCCACGCGCTCTACGCCATCAGCCGCCAGTTCGAGCGCGTGAAGGGCGAAGCGCTGTCGGACGACTTCGCAACGCTGCTGTCCGGCTCGCCCGAAGCCTCGCTCGCGGCCACCGACGGCAGCGCCGGCGTGCCCGGTGAGGCCAGCGGCGCCACCGCACCGGCCGCCTCTGGCAAGCAGGAGGCGCTGCAGAGATTCTCCGTGGACCTGACGGCGCGCGCGCGCGCCGGCGAGATCGATCCGGTCATGGGGCGCGACGCCGAGATACGCCAGGTGATCGACGTGCTGATGCGCCGGCGCCAGAACAACCCGATCCTGACCGGCGAGGCCGGCGTGGGCAAGACGGCGGTGGTCGAAGGCTTCGCGCTGCGCATCGTGGCGGGCGACGTGCCCCCGGCGCTGCGCGAGGTGAGCCTGCGCACGCTGGACGTGGGCCTGCTGCAGGCCGGCGCCAGCATGAAGGGCGAGTTCGAGAACCGGCTGCGCCAGGTGATCGAGGAAGTGCAGTCCAGCCCCCACCCGGTCATCCTGTTCATCGACGAGGCGCACACGCTGATTGGCGCCGGCGGTGCTGCCGGCACCGGCCACGCCGCCAACCTGCTGAAGCCGGCCTTGGCGCGCGGCACGCTGCGCACGGTCGCAGCCACCACCTTCGCCGAGTACAAGAAGTATTTCGAGAAGGACCCGGCGCTCACCAGGCGGTTCCAGGTGGTGCAGGTCGATGAACCGAGCGAGGAGCGCGCCATCCTGATGATGCGCGGCATCGCCGGTGCGCTCGAAGCCCACCACAAGGTGCAGATACTGGACGAGGCGGTGGAAGCCGCCGTCCGACTCTCGCACCGTTACATCCCGGCGCGGCAGCTGCCGGTCAAGTCGGTCAGCCTGCTGGATACGGCCGCCGCACGCGTGGCTGTCAGCCAGCATGCGGTGCCGGCCCCCGTGGACGACCGGCGCCGCCGGATCGAGGGCCTGCAGACCGAGCTGCAGGTCATCGGGCGCGAGGCCGCCATCGGGCTGGACACGGCGGCGCGCGAAACCGAAGCCCGCGCCGCCCTGGCGTCCACGCAGGCCGAGCTGGCCGGGCTGGAGGCGCGCTGGGCCGCGGAGAAGTCGCTGGTGGCGCGCGTGCTGTCCCTGCGTGCGTCGCTGCGTGAGGGCGCGTCCGATGGCGCCGCACGGGATGCCGAGATGGCCGAGTTGCGCGGCCTGCACGACGAACTCGCCGCCCACCAGGGCGAAAGCCCGCTGATCCAGCCGGGCGTGGATGCCCAGGCGATCGCCTCCGTCGTGGGCGACTGGACCGGCATCCCGGTCGGCCGGATGGTGAAAAACGAGCTGGCGGCCGTGCTGGGGCTGGCGGGGACGCTGGGCCGGCGGGTGATCGGCCAGGACGAGGCACTGACCACCATCGCGCGCCGGGTGCAGACATCGCGCGCGGGGCTCGACAACCCCAGCAAGCCGGTGGGCGTGTTCATGCTGTGCGGCCCCTCCGGCGTGGGCAAGACGGAGACGGCGCTGGCGCTGTCGGAAGCGCTATACGGCGGCGAGCAGAACCTGATCACGATCAACATGAGCGAGTTCCAGGAGGCGCACACCGTCAGCACGCTGAAGGGCGCGCCGCCCGGCTATGTGGGCTACGGCGAGGGCGGCGTGCTGACGGAGGCGGTGCGCCGCCGCCCGTACAGCGTGGTGCTGCTGGACGAGGTGGAAAAGGCCCACCCGGACGTGCACGAGATCTTCTTCCAGGTGTTCGACAAGGGCGTGATGGAGGACGGCGAAGGCCGGGTGATCGACTTCACCAACACGCTGATCCTGCTGACCAGCAACGTCGGCACCGACCTGATCATGTCGATGTGCGCCGACCCGGAGCTCCTGCCGGAGCAGGAGGAGATTGCCCGCGCCCTGCGCACGCCGCTGTTAAAGGTGTTCCCGCCGGCGCTGCTCGGCCGGCTGATCGTAGTGCCCTACCTCAAGCTGAGCGACAGCATCGTGGCCGCCATCATCCGCCTGCAACTCGGCCGCATCGCCACCCGGGTCGCGGCGCGGCACCGGGTGGCGTTTACCTATGACACCGCGGTGGTGGACCTGATCGCTGCGCGCTGCACGGAGCCGGAGAGCGGCGGGCGGATGATCGACGCCATCCTGACCAACACCATGCTGCCCGAGATCAGCCGGGCCTTCCTGGAACGCATGCTGGCCGGCCGCGTGGTCACGGGCGTGCACGTGGGCGTGGAGGCCGGCGGGTTTGCCTACTCCTTCGCCGAAGACGGACCCGAACCGGCGGTCCGTCCGACGCCTGGCGCTCCGGTGGCGGCCGAGGAGACGTCGTTCGAGGCTGTTGTCTGAGGAGCGCGCGGCATCACCGACCGTGATGCGGTCCCCGGGTGCACAGCTCGCCCTTGAGGCGAAGTGGTGTCCGCATCGCTCGATGGCGGTCAGAGGGAGGCGAGCAGAGCGTCCAAATCGGCCTCCGTTGCGTCGGCGGGTTTGGGGGCGGGTTCCGCGTTCAGGCTGGCCAGCAGGGCGTCGAGTTCGTCTTCTGGCTGGGTGGGTTCGGCGGCCTGGGCAGGAGTCGCCTCCTCCACGGCTGGGACCTCGGCCGGCGGCGCGGCTTCCAGCCCGGCCAGGAGGTCGTCCAGCGTTGAGGTTTCCTGCGCAGGCGCAGGCGCTTCCGGTGCCGCCTGCATAAGAGCGGGGATCGGCGCAAGTTCGGGGGACGGGGGTACCGGCGGGACAGGTGGCTCCATCTCCACCGGGGCCCACCGCCCCGCCAGGGTGGTGCCGGCCAGCGAGGAAAAGCTGGCCAGCCGGACCTCCGGGCGGCCGCGCAGGCTGACCAGCGGCATCACATGCCAGGCAGCCACGGCGGTGGCCTGACGTTCGGTGTAATGCCGTTCGGTGCAGGGCAGGGCGGTCTGCTCGCCGTCCTCGGCGGCATAGACGTAGTAGGGCATGTCGCCGGCGCTCATGACGCCGCCCAGCTTCATTTTCGCCCCTTGCTGCGCCCAGCTCTCGGCCAGCAGCAGCGCGGGGATCAGCGCCGGATGCCCCCACAGCATGCCGGAGAGCCCGGACTGGCGGGTGAACTCCTCGAAAGCGAAGGCGTCGATCGGCTCCGTCTTGCGGCCGTAGGGCATGCGCAGCAGGAAGCGCGGGGTGGCCAGGCCCAGATAGGCGGCGGCGGGCAGGCCGTGCAGCGCCGACCACGCCGCGCGGATGAGCGGGTGCTGGTCGTGCATCGGCACGCTCAGGGCGTCGGGCGCGATACCGGCCACGAAGGGCGCCCCGGCCGCGGCAGCGATCTGTGCCACACGCCCCAGCAGGTCGGCATGCGGCGGCGTCAGCTCGAAGCCGTATAGGCCTATTACCGCCGAAAGCGCGCCGGCATTGGCGTCGATCAACGGTGCCTCGGCCAGCAGGCCGTATAGCCCGGTATCGGCCAGCGCATCGGTGCCGGCCAGGTCGGCGGCCAGTTCCTCGGCCGAAACGTCGTAGAGCACCACCTCCATCTGCGCCCCCGTCTCGATGCGGCGGACCAGGAACTCGACGCCGCGCCACAGCGCCTCGGCGGCCTGGAAGTCTGGGTGGTGCAGCACGCGGCGCATGGCGGCCGACAGCGCCTCGTCCACGCGCGCCACCAGCTGGTCCTGGCGCGTGTCGCGCGCCGGCTGCACATAGGGGCCGACCAGCCGGCGCATCAGCGCCTCCAACGGCGCTTCGGCCACCTCGGCGCTGGGCTTGCGGCCGGTCAGCCGCGCGAAATCGGAGAGCTTGCGGTCGGTGGCGACCGCCGAGCCTGCGGCGCGGCGCGGCGCGGCGG
>CAXUGD010000084.1:0-11258 GCA_964250355.1 uncultured Acetobacteraceae bacterium
ATTGCTGCCGCAATGAGGAGCAGGACGGGCACAAGCAGCAGCGTGCCGATGCCGAGCGTGACGGGGTCGCCCTGCACCGGGCGCCAGGCCACCTGCCCGCCTTGCAGGGTCAGCGCCTGTATCTGCACCGGGTGGCTGCCGCCCCCGCCCCCGCCGCCATGACCCTGGTAGAGTGCCCTGCGCCCGGCCACGAACTGCCAATTGGGCGTGCCGTCGGCCACCCGTTCCAGCAGCAGGTCGGGCTGCTCCACCGTCAGCGCCGAGATCACCGCCTCGCCGCTCAGCAGCGGCAGCAGGGCTAGCCGTGCGCGCACGCTGCGGGCCGTCAGCATCTGCGGGCGCGAGCCGCCGGGCAGGTTGGCGAGCGAGACGTCGTCCGCCACGAATTGCGGGGACAGGCCCAAAGTGAGGTGCACGCCACCGGCTACCGTCAGCTCACGCCCGGTCTGGCGGTGCACCGCCTCCTGCAGCTCCGCGCGCAGCTTCTGCGGGTCGAGTGCCGCGGCCAGCACCACAGTGCCGGCCACGCCCAGCACCAGGATGGCACCGGCGGTCAGCAGCAGGGGGCGAAGCGGGCTTCGGCGGGCGGATCTGGCTTGCATGGGCCGCTCCTTAGCCGAATTTCGCGCCGCGCGTGAGACCCGCTCTATCGGTGGCGGAGCGGGTCCGCCGCCGCCGGGGCGTGGAAACCGACGGTACGAAACGTCTCGCGCATGTGCGGCGGCAGGGCGGCTTCCAGCGCCAGCGTGCCGCCCGCGGGATGCGGGAAGACGAGCGCGCGGGCGTGCAAATGGAGCTTGTCCGCCAGGCCTTCGACATGGGCCGCCTGCCCGCCATACATGGCGTCGCCCACGATGGGCGCACCCAGCGCCACGCCGTGCACGCGCAGTTGGTGCGTGCGGCCGGTCAGCGGTTGCATCTCCAGCCAGGCGAGCTTGCGGCCGGCGGCGTCCAGCGTGCGGTAGAGCGTGGTGGCATGGGTGGCTTCCTCCTCGCCGCGTTCGGCCACCGCCACGCGCTCGCCGCCGCGTAGGCCGCCGAACTTCACCAGAGGGAGGTCCAGCCGGCCCTCCTGCGGCGAGGGGCGGCCGGCGACCACCGCCCAGTAGGTTTTCTCCACATCGCGGCTGCGGAAGGCGGCCGACAGCTTGGCGGCAGCCCCGGGGCTGCGCGCCAGCACCAGCAGCCCGCTGGTGTCGCGGTCCAGCCGGTGCACCAGCCGCGGCTTGTCGCCCTTGCCCTGGCGAAACCCCTCCATCATGCCGTCCAGGTGGCGCACGATGCCGGGGCCGCCCTGGGTGGGCAGGCCGTGCGGCTTGTTCACGACGATGACCGCATCGTCCCGATAGACGACCATGCCCTCCAGCTCGCGCAGCGTGGCCGGGTCCAGGGGTGCGGCGGCCCGTTCGGGGGCAGCGGCCGTGGGCAGCGGCGGCACTCGCACCGCCTGGCCCGGTATCAGCCGTGTGGCGGCGCCCGCGCGCTTGCCATCGACGCGAATCTGGCCGGTGCGGCACAGCTTCTGGATGGTGCCCTGAGTGAGCAGGGGAAAGTGCCGGCGGAACCAGCGGTCGAGCCGGATGTCGGCTTCGTCCTCGGTGACGGGCTGGGTGAGCATCTTATCTTACGCCCTCAGCAAATTAGGTTTTCGACAAAGTAAATTACGATCTCGAGATCATCCGCAGCGTCAAAAGATCAGGGGCAAGCGTCCGATCAGAACGGCTATTGCGCGTTGGCAGACACGCTGACGGTGGCCGACACCAACGAGTCGAGCTAGAGCCGGGCCAAGTTTAGCACGTTCCCGTCGGGGTCGTTGAACCACGTTATCTTAAAATTTCCGCCGGGCGAACACCAGATGCCGAGGTCGTCTTGACCAAACCCGTCATAAATTCTGAGGAGATACCCCCGTTCCTGACGAACCCTTGCGGCCTCTGCGATGTCGGATACTTGCCAGCCCAGGACTGTATGCTGTTGAGCAAGATGATCCGCTGCCGATAGTATTCGGAGCATCATCCCGTTAAAATCGAATATTGCTGAAAATCGTCCTCATACAAGAATTTAAGGCCGAGCGTTTCGCCATAAACACCTTCGACCGCTCGCGATCCCGAGTACGATAAAGGTCATAGGCTTTGCGGAAATAGTGGTCATTCGTCTCGACCTCCAGTCCAACATTCGGCTCGCCTACCAGGAGCAATCGCCATCGATAACTTTTGCGAGCTCACTTGAGTTTACGTTTGCCCACGCAACTGCGTTGCCAAATGACCTAAGCCGCAGTAACGCGGTCAACGCGGGTTTTTCGTCAATCTGCTCATACATCGAGCCATGACTCGTTAAGCAATTGCCTATCTTTCACGCGATAATCTTGCCAAAATCAGGAACACAGGTCATCGTAAAACAATGGCGGATTTGCAGAAGCTTAGTGTTGAGTTAGCCCCCGATTTAGCTGCCGACCTGCATGCGGCCGTGGACGATGGCGATTACGGCAGCGTTGGCGAAGTGGTCCGGGACGCGTTGCGCGACTGGCAGCGGCGCCGACAGAACGAGATTCTGGAGGTGGACGATCTACACCGGTTGGTGCAGGAGGGTATTGATAGCGGGCCGGGGATAGAGGGCGCTGAGGTATTTGCCCGATTGCGCACCAAGTTCGGCCAACCGCCGACCGGGTGAGGGCGTTGCGCCGGCTGTTGGTCTCGCCTCGGGCGGCGTACGACTTGGAAGAGATTGCAGCCACCATAGCCCGCGACAATCCGCTTCGAGCCGCTTCCTTCGTCGCAGAATTGGAAGCCAAATGCCGTGCCGTCGCAGCTTCGCCTAATTCCTACCCCGCTCGCTCCGACCTTGCTGAAGGCGTACGGATGGCCGTTCACCGGCGCTACCTCGTATTCTATCGCGACCTGTCCGACATTGGTGTTGTGCGGATCGAACGTGTGCTGCATGGCGCCCGCGATCTGCGCCGCCTTCTTTAGAACGATTGAGCTAGATTATCCTTCCCCACGCTCTTCCCGCAGCCGCGCCCAGTGGGCCAGGCGCCGGCCGACCTCGCGCTCGAAGCCGCGGTCCACAGGCCGGTAGAACTCCGATCGCGCGACCCCATCGGGAAAATAATTCTGCCCTGAAAACGCATCAGCCGTCTCGTGGTCGTACTCGTAGCCGGCGCCGTAGCCGAGCGACTTCATCAGCTTGGTCGGCGCGTTCAGGATGTGCGCCGGCGGTGGCAGGCTGCCGGTCTCGCGGGCCACGCGCGCGGCCGCCTTGTGTGCGGCATAGGCGGCGTTCGACTTGGGCGCGGTGCCGAGGTACAGCACGGCCTGCGCCAGGGCCAGCTCACCCTCCGGCGAGCCGAGGCGCTCGTAGGCGTCCCACGCGGCCAGGGTGTGGGGGAGAGCCTGCGGGTCGGCTAGGCCCACATCCTCCGACGCGAAGCGGACCAGGCGGCGCGCAATGAAGCGCGGGTCCTCGCCGCCGGCGATCATGCGCGAAAACCAGTAGAGCGCCGCGTCCGCATCCGACCCGCGCAGCGACTTATGCAGGGCGGAGATGAGGTTGTAATGTTCCTCGCGGTCACGGTCGTAGAGCGCCGCGCGCCGCGCCAGCAGGCCGGCCAGCCCCGCCGCGTCCAGGGGGGCTTCGCCGTCCGGCAGACCGGCCATCTGCTCGGCCATGTTCAGCAGGTAGCGCCCGTCGCCATCGGCCATGGCGCGCAGCGTGGCCCGCGCCTCCGGCGTCAACGGCAGGACGCGGCCGAGCTCGGCTTCCGCACGAAGAAGCAGCGACTCGGCGGCAGCGTCGTCCAGGCGGTGCAGCACCAGAACCTGGCAGCGCGACAGCAAAGCGCCATTCAGGGCAAAGGAGGGGTTTTCGGTCGTCGCCCCCACCAGGACCACGGTCCCATCCTCGACCACGGGCAAGAAGCCGTCCTGCTGGGCGCGGTTGAAGCGGTGTATCTCGTCCACGAACAGCAGCGTCGCCCCTCCAGTCTGGCGCCGGCGCGCCGCCTCGTCAAAAGTGCGGCGCAGCTCGGCCACGCCGGAGAACACGGCCGAAATCTGCACAAAGGCCAGCCCGGAGGCAGCGGCGAGCAGGCGCGCCACCGTGGTCTTCCCCACGCCGGGCGGTCCCCACAGGATTAGGCTGGGAAGCTGACCGCGGGCCAGCATGCGCGTGATGGTGCCCGCCTCGCCCACCAGCTGGCTTTGCCCGATTACCGCGTCCAGCGAGGCAGGGCGCAACCGGTCGGCCAGCGGACGGTGCGGCGCCAGCGGCTTGGCCGGCGGCTCGAACAGACCAGGGGTAAATTTGTCCGGCATGGCGGTCTTTCGCTGGGCACCCTGCAACAGTTTGGCCACAGGCTGCGGCAATTGTGCAGCGTGGCTTTGTAACATGGCAATGACTGTGCGACTTATCCGCCTCTCGCTCGTTATGCGCCCAGACCGGTTAGCTCCGCGTCTGTGCGAGCAACCTACAAGAGGAGTTTCGGCCGTGCGTAAGATACATCTTTTCGGAGCCACGATCCTGGCGCTGTCCACCAGCGCGTGGAGCCTGACCGCGCTCGCGCAACCCGCTCCGGCAACTGCGCCGGCAGCGCCCGTGGCCCCTGCAGCACCGATGGCTGCACCGGCGCCCGAAGCCACACCGGCCCCGGCAACACCGGCCCCGGATGCCTCGACCCCCGCTTCGGGCAGCACCGACAGCGCGGCGCCGGCCAGCAACACGGCCAAGCCGGCGAAGAAGCACGTGATGCATCACGCGACGCATGGCCGCGGCAAGCTGGTCGCCACCAAGGCGGGCGACAAGGCCGTTGACGACCTGAACGCGGCGAGCCTGGACTCCGCCAAGAGCGGAAAGCCGTTCAGCGCGCCGCCCACGCCCGATGCAGCCAAGCAGGCGGCCCATGCCGGCGATGCCAACGCTTCGACCAAGCACCACCACATGACGCACAAGACGGCCAAGAAGTCGGCCACGTCCGGCGACAGCGCCGCCGCACCGGCCCCGTCGTCCGACGCGACCAGCACGCCGCCGACCGACAGCAGCGGCAAGTAGGATCGGGCCGATGGGCTGAAGAGTCGTCTTCAGCCCACCCTGCACGCAAAAAAACCCGGCCAGGTCACTGGCCGGGTTTTTCGTGCCGAAAACCAAGCTTACAAAAACGGGGTCTACTCGGCTTCCGAGTCGGGCATCTCCTGCACCGGGCCGCTATCCTGGCCTTTGGCGGACGGGTCGCGATCGACCAGTTCGATCACCGCCATGTCGGCGGCGTCGCCGTAGCGCATGCCGGCCTTCATCACCCGGGTGTAGCCGCCGCTGCGCGCGCGGTAGCGCTCGGCCAAGGTGTCGAACAGCTTGCGCACCATCACGTCGTCGCGCAGCTGGGCGTAGGCCTGACGCCGCGCGTGCAGGCCGCCGCGCTTGCCCAGCGTGATCAGCTTTTCGGCGACCGGCCGCAGCTCCTTGGCCTTGGGCAGCGTGGTGGTGATCTGCTCGTGCTTGATCAGCGCCACCGCCATGTTGCGGAACATCGCGAGCCGGTGGGTTGATGTGACGCCGAGCTTTCGGCCCGCTATCCCATGACGCATGTGTTACCCCATTCGTAGGGTGGGCTTCAGCCCACCGAAAGCGCATTCAACACTAGAAAGGCTCGTCCAGCCGCTTGGCCAGGTCCTCGATGTTCTCCGGTGGCCAGCCGGACACGTTCATGCCCAGCGCCAGACCCATGTTGGTCAGCACTTCCTTGATCTCGTTCAGCGACTTGCGGCCGAAATTCGGCGTGCGCAGCATTTCCTGCTCGGTCTTCTGCACAAGGTCACCGATATAGACGATGTTGTCGTTCTTCAGGCAGTTCGCCGAGCGCACCGACAGCTCGAGCTCGTCCACCTTGCGCAGCAGGTTGCGGTTGAACGGCAGGTCGTCGTGCTGCTCTTCGGCCCGGACCTGCTGCGGCTCGTCGAAGTTGATGAACAGCTTCAGCTGGTCCTGCAGGATGCGGGCAGCCAGCGCCACAGCGTCCTCCGGCCCCACCGCGCCGTTGGTTTCCACCGTCAGCAGCAGCTTGTCATAGTCGGTCACCTGGCCCACGCGGGTGGGCTCTACCTTGTAAGACACGCGGCGCACGGGGGAGTAGATGGCGTCCACCGGGATCAGCCCGATCGGCGCGTCTTCCGGCCGGTTCGCAGCGGCCGCCACGTAGCCACGGCCGAGCTGGGCCGTCAGCTCCATGCCCAGCTTGGCACCCTCGTCCAGCGTGCAGATGACCAGGTCGGGGTTCATGATGTCCACGTCGTGGCCGGCCTGGATCTGGCCGGCGCGCACCTCGCCCGGGCCGGTCGCCGTCAGCGTCATGCGCTTCGGCCCCTCGCCGTGCATACGCAGCGCCAACTGCTTGATGTTCAGCACGATGTCGGTGACGTCTTCGCGCACGCCGGCCACCGAGCTAAACTCGTGCAGCACGCCGTCGATCTGTACGGCGGTCACGGCCGCGCCCTGCAACGAGCTCAGCAGGATGCGGCGAATGGCGTTGCCCAGCGTCATGCCGAAGCCGCGCTCCAGCGGCTCGGCGACCACGGTGGCGATGCGATGCGGATCGGTGCCGGGCTCGACTTCCAGCTTCTCCGGCTTGATCAGCGACTGCCAGTTTCTCTGGATGACCAATTCAATACCTCTCAGGATACAGGAGTCAGGCTCCAGGAGTCAGAACGGACCGTCAGAAGCGACGCCCTCTGACACCTGACTCCTGATTGTGAGACCTGACGTCAGACGCGGCGGCGCTTGCGGGGGCGGCAGCCGTTATGGGGGATGGGCGTCATGTCGCGTATGGCGCTGATGGAGAAGCCCACGGCCTGCAACGCGCGCAACGCGCTCTCGCGCCCCGACCCCGGGCCGCTGACCTCGATCTCCAGCGTCTCCATGCCGTGCTCGCGCGCCTTCTTGCCGGCATCCTCGGCGGCCACCTGGGCGGCATAGGGCGTGCTCTTACGGCTGCCCTTGAACCCCTGGCTACCGCTGGACGACCAGGCAATAGCATTGCCCTGTGCATCGGTGATGGTGATCATGGTGTTGTTGAAAGACGCCATGACGTGGGCCACGCCGGAGATGATGTTCTTCCGCTCCTTGCGCTTCGTGCGCGTGGCGGTGGCGGGCTTTGCCATCTACTTCGTTACCTTCTTCTTGCCGGCGATCGCGACCGCCTTGCCCTTGCGGGTGCGCGCGTTGGTGTGCGTGCGCTGGCCACGCACCGGCAGGCCGCGGCGATGACGCAGGCCGCGGTAGCAGCCCAGGTCCATTAGGCGCTTGATGTTCATCGCCAGCTCGCGGCGCAGGTCACCTTCGACCCGGTAGTCGCGGTCGATCAGCTCGCGGATGCGCAAGATCTCGTCGTCGCTCAACTGGTTCACGCGGCGGTCGTCGGGGATGTTGAGCTTCGTGCAGATATCCTGCGCCTTTTGCGGCCCGATGCCGTAGATGTAGCGCAGGCTAATGGTCACCCGCTTGTTGGTGGGAATATTCACCCCGGCAATACGCGCCACGCCCGACACTCCTCCGCGCGGCATCAAACGCCACACGCTTGGCCCCTCTCAGGGCCGGTTGATCCGCCAACATGCAGTGAGGGCACCAATCCTGCCAGGACGGCGCCGAGAGGATGCACCTACAGGCAGCATGCCCCCAAGTCAAGACGCGCGGTTCAATTCACCGTGACGGAACGCCCGGGCAGTAATCGGGCCAGCACGGCCTGTATCTGGGCAGAGACCACATCCATCTCCGCCATGCCGTCCACCACGTGCAGGCGGCCCTGGCCCTGGTAGTGCGGGATGATGGGTGCCGTCTGGCTGTGATAGGCCAGCAGGCGGGCTGCCACCGTTTCGCGCCGGTCGTCGGCACGGCGCACGAAGTCGTGGCTACCACAGGCGTCGCACACGCCCTCAGTCCGGGTCGGGTGAAAGCTGTCGTGATAGCCGGTGCCGCATTTGGCACAGGTGAAACGGCCGGCAATGCGGTCCACCAGGGCCGCGTCGTCCACGTGCAACTCCACCACCGCATCGAGCGCGATGCCCATGCCGGCGAGCATGTCGTCCAACGCCTGTGCTTGCGGCACCGTGCGCGGAAAGCCGTCCAGGATGAAGCCGCGCACGCAATCGGGCTGGCGCACCCGTGCGCCGAGCATGTCGATGATCAGGCCGTCCGGCACCAGGGCGCCCGACTCCATGATCGCCTTTGCGCGATTGCCGATGGGTGATTCGGCCGCCACCTCGGCCCGCAGCATGTCGCCCGTCGAGATCTGCGCGACCCCATGGCTCCGCTCCAAACGCTTGGCCTGTGTCCCCTTCCCCGCTCCCGGCGGACCGAGCAGGATCAGGTTCAACGCCCGCGGCCCCTCACCCGGTTCTTGCGGATCAGCCCTTCATACTGGTGGGCGATGAGATGCGACTGCATCTGGGTGATGGTGTCCATGGTGACGGACACGATGATCATCAGGCTGGTGCCGCCGAAATAAAACGGCAGGCTGTATTTGGTGATCAGTATCTGCGGCAGCAGGCACACGGCCACAAGGTAGAGTGCGCCGATCGAGGTCAGCCGGATGAGGATGTGGTCGAAGTAGCCGGCCGTGTTGGCGCCGGGGCGGATGCCGGGGATGAAGCCGCCGTATTTCTTTAGGTTGTCGGCCGTCTCCTCCGGGTTGAACACGATCGCCGTGTAGAAATACGAGAAGAAGATGATCATGCCGGCATAGGTGAGCATGTAGAGCGGCTGGCCCTGCGCCAGCTGGCTGGCGACGCTGGCCGCACCCTCGGCCAGCCAGCGCGGCACCCAGTGCGGCGCGGTCATGTTGGCCGAGAAGCCCGCGATGGTGACCGGCACGAGCAGGATGGAGCTGGCGAAGATCGGCGGGATGACGCCGGCGGTGTTGATCTTCAGCGGCATGTGCGTGCTGTCGCCGCCGAACATGCGGCTGCCGACCTGGCGCTTGGGATACTGGATCACCACGCGCCGCTGCGCCCGCTCCATGAACACGATGAAGGCGATCACGGCCGCACCGATGATCAGGAACGCCACGATGAACACGGGCGACAGCGCGCCGGTGCGCCCCAGCTCCAGCAACGCGCCCAGCGCGTGGGGCAGGTTGGCCACGATGCCCGCGAAGATGATCAGGCTGGTGCCGTTGCCGATGCCGCGCGCGGTGATCTGCTCGCCCAGCCACATCAGGAACATGGTGCCGCCCACTAGTGTCACGACGCAGGAGGCGCGGAAGAACAGGCCCGGGTCGATCACCGCCGGGCCGGTGTTGCCGTGCATGCTCTCCAGCCCGACGGAGATGCCGTAGCTCTGAAACAACGCGATCAGCACGGTGAGGTAGCGCGTGTACTGGTTCAGCTTCTTGCGCCCGCTCTCGCCCTCCTTCTTGAGGGTCTCGAGCGTGGGGATCGCAGTCGTCATCAACTGGGTGATGATGCTGGCGCTGATGTAGGGCATGATGTTGAGCGCGAACACCGTCATTCGGCCCAGCGCGCCGCCGGTGAACATGTCGAACATGCCCAGGAAGCCGCCACCGTGCTGGTGCATCATCTCGCCCATCACGGAAGCGTCCACGCCCGGCACCGGGATGTAAGTGCCGACACGATAAACGATCAGTGCCGCCAGGGTGAACCAGATGCGCTTGCGGAGTTCGGTCGCCTTGGAGAGCGAACCGAGATTGAAGCTGGATGCGAGTTGCTCGGCGGCGGAGGCCATGCGGGTTCCCCTGAGTGCCTAAGAAAAGGCCTGCTTTTTTGAAAAAAAGCAGCAAAAAACTTTTGCCCGTGGCGCGCGCGTTAGCCCCACCACCAACCCCAAGAACAAAAGCTTTTTGGTTCTTTTTCTCGAAAAAGAACTACTTCTCTTCCTTGTCCGCGACCGTCGTAACCGACCCACCAGCCGCCTGCACCGCCGACACAGCAGCCGCAGAGGCACCGGTGACCGTAATGTGCAGCGCCCGCGTGACCGTGCCCTTCGCCAGTAGGCGCACGCCCAGCGCCGCCTTGCCGCCGCGCACGAGGCCGGCCTCGCGCAGCGCAGACTCGGTGATCGGCTCGTCGCCCTTCAGCCGGCCGGACTCCAGCGCCCGCTCTACGGCACCCAGGTTGACGGGGGCGAACGCGGTGCGGAACAGGTTGTGGAAGCCGCGCTTGGGCAGACGGCGATAGATCGGCAGCTGGCCGCCCTCGAAGCCGTTCAGCGCCACGCCCTCGCGGGCCTTTTGGCCCTTCACGCCCTTGCCGGACGTCTTGCCCTTTCCGGAGCCGATGCCGCGCCCGAGGCGCTTGAATTTCGGCCGTGCGCCTGGATTGTCGCGCAGCGCGTTCAGTTTCAACGGTTCAGCCATGTCACACGCTTTCATCTACGCGCAGCAAATGGGCTACGCGGCGGATCATGCCGCGCACGGCCGGCGTGTCTTCCAACACCCGGCTTGCGTGCATCTTGGTCAGGCCAAGCCCGACAAGCGTTTGGCGCTGGCCAGGCTTGCGGCCGATCGGCGACCCGATCTGAGTCACGCGGACGGTCTTCTGCGGCGCGGACTCAGACATCGGCCACCGCCTCCGCGACCGGGGCGGCCTCGCGCTTGCCCAGGATGTCGTTTACCTTCTTGCCGCGGCGGTTGGCCACCGAGCGCGGGCTGGCCGCGGCCGTCAGCGCGGCGAACGTCGCCTTGACCATGTTATGCGGGTTGCGGCTGCCGAGCGACTTCGCCACCACATCGCCAATTCCCAGCGTCTCAAAGACCGCACGCAACGGCCCGCCGGCGATGATGCCGGTGCCGGCCGGGGCGGAGCGGATCACCACCTCGCCGGCGCCATAGTGGCCGATGATGTCGTGATGCAACGTTCGGCCTTCCTTCATCGGCACCCGGATCATCGTCTTCTTGGCGCGTTCGGTCGCCTTGCGAATAGCCTCCGGCACCTCGCGCGCTTTGCCGGCGCCGTAGCCGACACGGCCTTTCTGGTCGCCCACCACCACCAGCGCCGCAAATGCGAACCGCCGGCCGCCCTTCACCACTTTTGCAACGCGGTTGATGGTGACCAGCTTGTCGATCAGCTCGTCGCCATCCCGGTCCCGGTTGTGGTCGCGGTCCCGGCCGCCCCGGCCGCCGCGGTCGCCGCCGCCATGTGCGTCACGTGCCATGCTTTTGTCCTTAAAAGTCGAGGCCGCCCTCGCGGGCCGCCTCGGCCAGGGCTTTGACCCGGCCATGATAAATATAAGACCCACGATCGAACACGACGGCGCTGACACCC
>CAXUGD010000085.1:0-11009 GCA_964250355.1 uncultured Acetobacteraceae bacterium
GCCGCTGATTGTGACGCTGCCCGCGCCGCCGAGCACCGTGCTGGACGCTTGGCCGCCCACGAACACCAACGTGGTTCCGGCGCCCGCCGCCGACGTGCCGCCGTTGACGAACGCGCTGCCGCCACGCAGCACATCGACCGTGTCTGCGCCGGCGCCGAGCGTTACGGTATCGGTTCCGCTGACATAGTCCAACGAATTGCCTGCGCCCAGGACCACCTTGTTGTCGCCGGCGCCGGCCGACACCGTGGTGCTGCCGTCGCCGCCATAAATCGTGTCGTTGCCCGTGCTGGTGTAGGCAGCGCTGCTCAGCGTGTCGCCCGTGAACCTGATGAAGTTGTCGCCGCCACCCGCGACCACCGTGGTGCTGCCGCTGCGCGCCGTGAAGGTGAGGCCGCCGCTGCTTGCAAGCACGATCTGCCCGTCGCGGTTGCCGCCGCCGGTGATCGTGCTGGTACCGGAATTCTCATCGACGATCGCGCCGAAACCACGCGCATCGATCGTGTTGGACGCGTATTTGTCCTTGATGATCAGGTAGCCCGCCGACGGCGTAATGAGCGGCTGCGCCGGGTTGTAATAGATGGCGTTGCTGTACGTGGCGTCGATCGTACCGGCCAAGGCCTGCGCGGTTCTAAGCGCGAGGTCGTGGGCGGAGTAGCGTAGAACGGCGGGGTCGTGGCCCACGCCCCCAGTGACGGTTACCTGCATCGCATGCTCCCAGACCGGCGGAGGAACGAGCTGGGAGGTCCAGATCTAATTCCCACCGTCCTTATAGGGTTGCACAACCCAGAGATGCAGTGCAATAATAAAATGATGCGGAAGCGACTCTTTTCCCGGGACGCACCGCACGCTAAAAACCTTGTCGCAGTCCAGAAAGTAGGTGGATTAATGGCCGAAAAGCGGATAACAATCCCGCCCTTATCGCGTGCCGGTTGCAACCAGGGGCATGAAGGTTCTGCAAGCCCTGCGTGTTGGAACGTCTCTGAACAGCAAGGGTGACTGATGAGCGACGCGCCGCGCATTTCCGGGTACGTTGACTTCTACGGGTTCTCATCAACCGTGGGTGGATGGCTGCTGACCGGCTGGATCGGGCGGGAGTGGGACGGTAACGGTCAGGACGCGGCGGCCACCCTGGAATTCGGCACGCGGTCGCTTGGCGGCGTGGTCCGCTCCTGCAGTTTCGAACGCGCCGACGTACAGAAGGTTGGCGTCGGCCTGATACTCTTCGTCGAGTGCGCGGACGGACGCCCGGATTGCCTGACGGATGTCGTGCTTGTTTCGGGGCAAGCCGAATTCCGGCTGGCCGCCGCGCAAACTGCGCGAGCCCTGGAGGAGGCCGGCCTGATCGAGCGCTGCCGCGACCTTCTGGCCGGCGCGCCGCGAAGCCAACACCGGGCCGACCTGCTGCAACGATTGAGCCGCAGCAGGTTCGACGGCACGGATACGGTCGCGAACTTGCCACTGCCAGTCTATCTGGAGCTGGACGCGCTCTACATCTGCCCGTCGCACGGCGTGCTGCTGCGCGGCTGGTATGCGGACCCGTTCGGCACCGTGGCCAAGATACGGCTACGCTGCACCGGATCGGTGCACGTGATCGATCCCGCGCAATGGATACGCATCCCCCGTCCCGACGTGGTGAGCGCACTGGGTGAGCACGTGGGCAGCGTGGACCCTGCGCCAGGCTTCCTGGCCTATGTGTCCCCTCTCGCCGACTGTTCCGGCGCGCTCGTCTTCGAGGTGGAGACGCATGGCGGCCAGTTGGCGTTCAAGCGCGCCACGGCCCCGATCAGGACGGGCATCGCCGCCATCCGTGAGGTACTCGGCACCTTCGAGCTGCGCCACCTGGAGCTGGCGCGCGGCTTCGACGCGGTGGCCGGCCCCGCAATCGCCTCGCTAAACCAGCAACGCCTCCGTACCCGGCCCAGGGTGTCCGCCGTCACCTACGGCGAGCCGCCGGAGAAGCCGCGCGCCAGCATCGTCGTGCCGCTCTATGGCCGCATCGACTTCCTAGAGTACCAGCTCGGCTTGTTTCACCGCACGCTGGCATCGGACCACGAGCTGATCTACGTGCTCGACGACCCCGAGCGCGCGCGCGCGCTGGAGCATCTGGCCGCCGCCTGCCATGCCAAGTTCAAGCGCAGCTTCACCACCCTCTCGCTCAGCCATAACATGGGTTACGCGCCGGCCAACAACATCGGGCTGCACCATGCCCGCGCGCCATACGTTTGTTTCCTCAACTCCGACGTTTTCCCATGCACGCCGGATTGGCTGGAACTGATGCTGCGCACCGCCGGCGAGCCGGACGTGGGCGCAGTAGGCGCGTTGCTGGTGTTCGAGGACGGCACCGTGCAGCACGAGGGCATCGCCTACAGCCCGCTGCAGGAATTCGGCGGCTGGTCGTTCAGCCTGCACCCGAACAAGGGCCGGCACCCCAGCGCCACGGACAGCCGGCACGAGGTGGATGCCGTGACGGGAGCCTGCCTGCTGATGTCGAGCGAACTGGCACGGGAGCTGGGCGGCTTCGACGAGGGTTTCGTCATCGGGGATTTCGAGGATGTCGATCTCTGCAAGCAGATCCAGGCGCGAGGCCTGCGCTGCGTGGTCGATCGCCGCGCGAGGCTGTACCACCTGGAACGCCAGTCGCAGGGCGACCAGCAACAACTGTGGCGCACGAACCTGACGCTGTTCAACGCGTGGCGCTTCGAACGCAAATGGGGCCAGGCCGCCGCGCAGGTGTGATGCCGTTCTGTTCAGGGAGTCCCGTATGGCCGTACTGGATGCAGTGAAACGCGGGAGGCAGCGCGAGGCCGCGGTCGAAACGCCGGCCGACGCGCTGCGCGTGCTGGTCATGTCGCACGCCCATCCGAAGCTCTCACGCGGTGGCGCGGAGATCTCGGCCGGCGCGCTGTTTCGCGGTCTGGCCGCCCAGCCCGGAACCCGCGCCTGGTTTCTCGGCTGCGGCGCACAGGCCGGCTCGGCCAGGCTGGGCGTGAACCTGAGCCAGCCCTTCGGCGCTGCCGACTTCGTGTATGCGCCCAGCACCGCGTTCGATCACTTCAAGTTCGCCAGCCGCGATGCGCAGTTCCCGCGCATGCTGGAGGAGCTGGTCGCCGAGCTGCAACCGAATATTGTTCACGCACATCACTACACGGTCTTCGGGGTAGAGGCGTTCAGCATCATCAAGCGGGCGGCGCCGTCCTGCCACATCGTGCTGACGCTGCACGAGTACCTCGCGATCTGCCACAATCACGGACAGATGGTGAAGACGTCCGGCGACCGCCTTTGCCACGCCGCCTCGCCCATCGACTGCGCCGCCTGTTTCCCCGAGCTGGCGCCGCGCGACTTCTTCCTGCGCCAGCTCTACCTGCAGAAATTCCTGCGCGACGTGGACCTGTTCGTCTCGCCCAGCCGATTTCTCGCCGAGCGCTACGTGGCCTGGGGGCTACCCGCCGGGCGGATGCGCGTGGTCGAAAACATGCCGCCGCAGGACAGGCCGGCCGCGCAGCACCCGCCGCCCGGCGCTGCCGAACCGGCATCCCGTTCAGACGGGCGTGAGGTGCATGTTGGCTTCTTCGGCCAGATGTCGCCGCTGAAGGGAATCGAGATCCTGATCGAGGCGGCCTCGCTGCTCGACAAGGCCGGTGTCGCCAACGTGGTGATCGACGTCTATGGCGACTACTCCAACCAGCCTGCGGCGTTCCAGCATCGAGTGACGCAGGCGCTGGCCGTTGCCGGTGCCAACGTCGTCCTCCACGGACCCTACGACAACGCCAGCGTGCTCACGTTGATGCGCAGCGTCGATGCCGTTCTGGTGCCGTCCACCTGGTGGGAGAACGCGCCGGTGGTCATCGAGGAGGCGCTGCTGGCACGCCGTCCCGTCATCTGCGCGGACATCGGTGGCATGGCGGAAAAGGTGCGCCCCGGGCTGGATGGCTTGCATTTCCGCGCCGGCCGAGCGCGCAGCCTGGCCCGCGTGCTGCAGGACGTGGCCGAACGGCCCGCCATCCTCGCCGAACTCGCCGCCACCTTGCGGCGCCCCTGGGCCGCTGATCAGGCATTGCACGCGCACCTCCAACTCTATGCCGGCCTGCGCAGCGGTGCCGCGTCCCCCCAACCCGAGACTTGGCAGGTGCACCCATGAAAGGCTCCGTCGATCAGGTGACAGCGCAGGGTTCGGTGGGCTGGCTGTTCACCGAGCCGAACGGTCGCAAGCCGGTGGTGCAGGCCTACCTGCGTCATCGTTTGATGGGCCAGGCGGTGGCCGACCTGTATCGCCCGGACCTGGAGCAGGTTGGGCTCGGCGATGGCAGGCACGGTTTCGAGATACGCTTCGAGGAGGCCATAGACCCGGGCTACCTGCCCTTCCTCTCCATTCGCCCGGAAGGCTACGACCTTGCCATCCCCGTCAACGGCAACACGGGCTTCATCGATCTGGTACGCCGCATTCTCGGCAGCTACCCCAGTGCGGGCCGCAACCGCTCGGTACTCGGCGGCTTGTGGACCGACCGGATCGATGCCCCAGCCATGTTGGCCGGCCGCCTCGCGGTCGGCAGCGTACCGGCCCAGGCGCAAAGACTGTTGTCCGACCTGATCGCGCGTGGCGCCGCCCGGCTGGACGGGGTGATGGGCGAACGCGGGTTGGGGCCGCACGAGGTCGGGCTGGTCGCCCTGGCGGCGCAATCGCCCGCACAGGCTGACGGCGCCGATGACGCATTGCGGCCGGCCTTGTCGGCGCTGGCTGGCGTCCTGTTCAACGAGCCGCTCGTGCATGCCTTGCGCGCCGTCTTCGACGACCATCCCGTGGCCTATCGGCTCGACCTGCTGGAGAGCCCGCAGCACGGCTACGCGCAGGCTTGCACTGTGGAGTTGCTGTCCAGCCCAGGCGAATGCGCGTTGCTGTATGTCTGTGCCGGCAGTGGTGCACGGGTGGACATCGTGCGGGACAGCCATGAGTTGGCGGAGTTTTCCGACGCCGGCCGTTCCCGCTGGACCGTTCAAGGCGAGGCGGCCGTGCGCGACCTGATCGAAGCGAAGGGCGGCGCGGTCGAGGCATGGGCGTTGCAGCCGGACGATATGCTTCTGGTCGGCCCGGGCACGGTGCATCGGGCGGTGGCAAGCCCGGCAGCCCCGGTCTTGCGCGTCCTGCTTGCACCGCGCCGTGTCACCCCCCTGCGCTTCCTGTCGGGCGAGGTCAGCTGGCGCGAAAGCGTCCATGTTTCCGGTGCGAGGATGCGTCTATGACCGAGACACTCGCCTCCGCCGTACTCGGCACGCGTCGCGATGGCGGAGCGTCGTCGCGGCCGGTCTTCGTGGACATCAAGCCGCACATCGCCGACTACTACAAGAAAAGCACGCCGGCCCTGTTCGACGAGACGGGAGGCAACACCGGCAACCTGGCCTTCATGTATGCCGTCACCAGCCATGCCAGCGTGCCGGGGCGGATCTGCCAACTCGGACAATCGACCGCCACCATCAGGGATGCGGGAGACGTGGCGGTCCTGGCACTTGCCAACCAGCTCGGTATCCATACCGACCTGGCATCCGCGGCCGAACGCCTGGCGGCGCTGGACATGCCCATTTTGGCCGTGGGGCTGGGCGCGCAGGCCAACGCCATCGGCGACCGTGTCACGTTGACGCCCGGCACCGAACGATGGCTTCGCGTGTTGGCCAGCCATGGCAGAAGCGGCCCCAACATCGGCGTGCGCGGCCCGTTCACGCAGGAGGTGATCGCCTCGCTCGGCTTGCCGGAGGCGAGCGTCGTCACCGGATGCCCGTCCAACTTCCTCAACTTCGACGAAGACGTGGGCGCCAAGATAGCCGCCGGGTTTGCCAGGCCCATACGCTCGATCGCGGTCAATGCCGGTATCCCCTACATCCCGTCGCTCGAGAGGCTGGAGCAGAACCTGGCCGACATCGTCAGCCTGACCGACAGCGCCTATATCGTGCAGCACGGGCTGCAGATGGTGCAGCTCGCCCGCAACGGGTTCGACGAGATGGGGCCCGTGTCGCTGGAGCAGTGCCGCAGATACGTGGCACCCAACAAGACCTCGGAGCAGTTCAAGGCGTGGTGCAGGCGCTACGCTTTTGCATTCTTCGACGTTCGGGCGTGGATGGATTTCGTAAGACGGTTCGATTTCGTCGTGGGCACGCGCTTTCACGGCGCGATGCTGGCGATACAGGCCGGCGTGCCCGCCGGCTGCATCGCCCACGACAGCCGGACGCTGGAGATGTGTCAGACCATGCGCATTCCCGCCGTCGATAGCCGCCGGATCGACGGCGCGCTGACACCGCACAACATCCTGGACTACTTTCAGTTCGATGCCGAAGATTACCGTGACACGCGGCAGAAGCTGGCCCGCGCCTATTGCGGTCTCTGGCAGAACGCCGGCGTGCCGGTTCTGGCTGGCCTCACGCGCATCGCCGGCCTGGCGTGATATCGATGCTGGCGCGTATCCTCATCGCCTGCATCCTGGCAGCGGGGGGTCCGTGCCGCGCCCAGGATGCGGGCCTGACCGGGCGGCCTGTGCACCCGCTGTTCGTCTGGCATTCGTCCTCGTGCGAGCGGGGTTTCATACCGGACGCGCCGGCGCGGGCCTTCGTCCGCTACGACGGCACCAGGGTCGTGCTGGCATCGTCCGACGAGAACTGGGAACTACTCGGCCCGTCCATTGCGCACGCGCGGGCGAACTGCCAGGCGGTCTTCCGCAGTTCGCAATCGGCGAAGGATGCGGGCCGCGTCTGGATCGAGGCAACCTACACCGAGGATGGGCGGATCATCGACGCGCTCGGCAGCCGCGCGCTGTCGGACGCGCAAGACCCGCGCTGCCACCGGACCGGGCCAGGCGCGTGCTGGTTGAACGACATCGTGGCACTGCGCTCGACCGATGGCGGCAGCCACTACACGCTCGGCCCTGTCGTGGCAGGGTTCCGCGTGGCTTTCGACCCTGACCAGGCGGAACGGCTCGGTTTCTTCACGGCCTCGAACATCGTGCCGTGGCACGGCGCGTTCTACACCGTCGTCTCGTGGTCAACCGGTTCCGGGGCTACGCGGAACTGCCTGCTGCGCAGCCCCACCATCGACGATCCGTCATCGTGGCGGGCCTGGGATGGGACGTCATTTCGCCTCGACCTGTCGGCGGTATCCCCCGTGCGGCCCCCATGCGTCGCGATCTCGCCGGAGACCTTGTCGCAGGAGGTGCGGTCGATCTCCTACGCCAGCAAGACCGGCCGCTGGGTCGCCATCTTTGCCGACGCACGGCGGCAGCCGGGCGGGCGGGACGTGGTTCCGGGCGTTTATGCCTCGCGCTCGGCAGACCTGATCCACTGGGACACCGCGTCGCTCTTAGTCCCGCTGGCGTTGAGCAAAGACAAGTCGCGCTGCAACGATTTCGTCCGCTACCCGTCCCTTCTCGATCCTGGAAGCAAATCCCGCAACTTTTCGACGCTGGACTCCGCCCAAGCTCTGCTGATCTTCACCTACGTGCACGTCCGGCACTGTGCCGGCTCGCTGGATCGCGATCTGGACGCGATCGACGTGCCCGTTTCAACCATCGGCTGACTTGCCTTGAGACTGTTGTGGAGACCCTGAATGTTCCGGCTCATCGGCAAGATCTTCCGGTCCCGCACAGACGCGTCCTCGGCGCCGGCAACCGGCCTCGTCGTCCAAGCCGCGCCGCAGGAGGACGCAGACATAGCCGGTGCATGGTCGGAACAGGTCGCGGCGAAGCCCGCCCCGCCGCCGTCCGAGCTGGCGGGCGAAATACAACGCCTGAGTGTTGCGGGCGAGCACGACGCCGCCGAAACCGTGGCGGCAGCGGCACTCGCATCTCATCCGGCCCACCTGGGCGTGGCCGTCGCCGCGGCCTATGCGTCGCACCGCCGTGGCGATTGGCCCAGGGCAGCCGAACGATGGGAGAGCGTGAGGGCGGCCTTCCCGTCCGTCATAGACGCGCATGTGCATGCCGCCAGGGCCTGGTACATGCAGGGCCGGCACGACCTCGCGAAAACCATCCTGGATCGTGCCGAACAGGCATTTCCCAACCGCAAGCTCGTCATCTTCAAATGCCAGGCCTATGCGGCCGAGGCCAGGTCGGATTGGAGGTCGGCTGTGCAGCATTGGAGTGCGGCACATGACCTGGCCGAAGACGACGCGGAGGCCAGGGGAGCACTTGCGCGGACCCGATACAAACTGAACCAGCTCCTGGTCGATGAGGCAGCAGATGGCCGTGCTGCCGCTCCGGAGCCGGCAGGCCAGCCCGCCGCCGGGCGTATTCGCGAGCCAGACATTTCGACGCGCGATCCGGCCGACATCCTGATGCGGTTCGAAAGCCTGGGCGGCAACTGCGAGCTGGGACTGGTGCAGCGGCACTTCCACGCCGAGCCGATGGGCCTGTTCCGTTTCGGCGGCATCGCAATCGGAAAACTGACGGAGGGGCTGCGTGCGGGGTTGCCCGGTCTGGGAGACCCCGAAAACACCGAACTCACCCACACCTCGGATGGCTGTTACGATCTGCGCGACTTCAAGAGCAACATCTTCCTGACGCATACGCATGTCAGGGTCGGCAGTGTCGAGGAGGCCAAGTTCTTTACCCAGCAATGCCGCCGCGTAGCCTTCCTGAGGGACAAGCTGTTCGAGAACCTGCGCGCAGCGGAGAAGATATTCGTGTTCAAGCCCGAAAAGGGCATGGTCTCCGACGCTGAAATCCTGGACCTGCACGCCGTCATGTGCAGCTACGGGCCGAACACCTTGCTGTGCGTCCGAACGGCTGAGGCCGGCCACGCACCGGGCACGGTCGTCCAGTTGCGGCCGGACGTGTTTGTCGGCCATCTCGGCACGGTGTGGGACAACGTCATCCCGATCGAGTTTAGCAGCTGGCTTGCGATATGCCGGTCGGTTTACGAGATGGTCGGCACAGTGCCGGCGTGAACGGGCAAGCGCGCCCGGTGGTCGGCCGGGCGATCGGCAAGCCTGGTGATGACCGCCGCAAGATCGGCCGCAACGCCGGTGCGGAACAGCAGGTCGCCCTCCCTGGCATGTTCTGCCATGCCGCCGATGTCGGAACAGATGACCGTGCGCCCTGCCCGGTGCGCCTCGGCCATCACCGTCGGCGCGTTCTCCCACCACAGGCTCGGCACGCACACCGCATCCACCCCTGCCATCAACCCGTCCACGTCCTCGGGCAGGTAGGGACCGACCACGCGCAGGTTGCGCGGCGGCGCCGCAAGCCGGGCGGGCAGGTCGTCCAGCAGCTCCGGCGGCTGGCCGGCCGCGGTGCCATGGATTTCCAACCGCACGTCGCGCCGCCCCGCCTCCTGCAAAAGGGCCGCTGCATCCAGCAACAACCCCACGCCCTTCAACGCGGATATCTGGCCGAAGAAGCCCACCACCGTCATGCCATCGTTCGGCCGTGGCCGGGCGGGGCCGCCGGCCCGCCCCGCATTCGGCCGCACATGGAGGCGGGCTTCCGGCAACCCCCAGGCCAGCAGCCGCCGGGCCAGGAAACGACTGGGCGCCACAAACTCGTCCACCAAGTCCAGGAACCGTCGAAGGTACAGTGCGCGCAGGACGAAATCTGAAGGCTGGTGCTCAGGAAAACACGCATGGCACTCATCCGGTCGCGCACGCACGCACAGCGCGCGTGAGGGGCGTTTCACCATCTGGCCGTGGTGGTGGCAGATCAGCAGGTATTCGTGCAGCGTCAGCACGATCCGCAGCCTGGGCAGCGCACGCCGTGCCAGCAGCAGGGAGTCGATGCCGAATTCTAGCACATGGTGCAGATGCAGCACGTCCGGCCGCAGATGGTGCAGCAGCGCGGTGAACGCACCCGGAAAACTGGGGTCGTGGTTGGCCAGGCGGAACCAGTCGAACGCGCCGCCGACGTAGAGGTACTCGCGGGCATCCTCGAAGGGCTGGGTGATCGGCTCGCCCAGGCAGGGTTCAGGACGGCCCCGCTGGCAGCCCAGGAAGAACGCCTCCACCTCCGGCTCGGCGCACAGCGCCTGGAACTGCGCGTAGGCGGCGATTTCCGCCCCGCCGCGCGTAACGGCGGGGTGCCCGTGGGAGGCGACGAGAACCCGCATCAGGCACGCCGCCGACGGCGTGGGGCGGCGTCCTCGGCCCGTGCCGGTGCAGCGAACCAGCGGCGTTCGTGCAGCCAGGCGTTGTACAGCGTCGCTCCGGCGCGCCACGGCGCGTCCGCACCCTGGCTCTTCCGCTCCAGATGCAGCACGCGCACGTCGCGATCGACCGCACACCCAAACCCCGCAACGGCCGCGCGGGCGCACAGATCGGCATCCTCGAAATCGCCGATCACGAAACCTTCGTCGAAACCGCCAAGGCTCAGCGCCAGGCTACGGCGCATCAGCATGCAGGCGCCGGTGATCGCGTCGGGGCGCACCAGGCCGCCGCCGTCCGGCCGCGTTCCCTTGCGCGTGTGGCGGGGGAACCGCCAGCCGGCCTGCGAGGGGAGCGGCTCCAGCAGCATGCCCTCATGCTGAACGGAACCGTCGGGCAGCAGCAGCAGCGGCCCCACGATGCCGAGCGAGGGGTCGGCTTCCAGCCGCGCCACCAGCCGGTCCAGCCAGTCGCCGGTGTCGGGGAACGCGTCCGAGTTCAGAAAGCAGACGTACTCGCCGGCCGCCTGCCGCAGGCCGGCGTTGCTGGCCGCCGCAAATCCCAGGTTCCGGCTCGGCAGCAGCATGCGGCACCCCGTGCGGAACCGTGCCTGGGCGGAGTGCGCCAGTGCCAGCGCCGCAGCGTGACGTGGCGGGTCGTCCACAACGACGATGACCTCGGCGTGCGCCATGCAGGGCTGGGCGGAAAACAGCGCCAACTGCACCTCCAGGTAGTCGATCCGGCCATGCAGCGGGACCACCAGGCTGACGCGGGGCGCGGCGACGGGCGCGCCCACGGCGTGCCGGTCGAGCGTGACGGCCACTTCGCGGCAGGCCGCGTGCAAACCGGCGACCGCGGGGCCCGCGCCCTGCTCGACGTCCATGCCGAGGATTTCGCG
>CAXUGD010000086.1:0-10943 GCA_964250355.1 uncultured Acetobacteraceae bacterium
GGCGACGCCGTCCGGCAGCGGCGCGCCGCGTAGCATCGCGCTGATCTCGGCCGCCGCGGCCGGAGTCATGATCGGCAACGTGGGCAGCGCCGGCTGCGCCGGCAGCAGCCGCAACGGCGCCACCGCGCCGGGGGGTATCCTGTCCCAGGCACCCAACCTCTGCAGCATGGCCACCGACCGGTCGGTGAGCGCGATCTCGCGCCCGTCGTCGGCCGGGTCGGCGAGGGAGGCGGCCGGCTGCGGGTCCACCAGCGCCAGCCGCAAGCCCGTGCCGGCCAGGGAGGCGGCAAAGGCCAACCCCACCGGCCCGGCCCCGGCGATGACGACGTCGTACTCCTGCATGGCCCGCCCCCGTGTTGCCACCGCTCCTTTATCTGGGGCTGCACCTCGAAGCTGTGAGGAGCAGGCGGCGGTAGCGCTGGCAACCCGACGGCTGCCCCGAATGTTTGCTCCACGCGCGTCAACTCGGCATTCCGGTCCTGCCCGCTCGCCGCACCATTGAGAGGAGAGCCGCAATGAGCCAAGCACGACGCGCAGAGGCTGCCCGGCCAGCGGCACCGCTGCATCTTTGGGGTGGCTTGGAGTGCAGCGTAGTCAGGGTGGGCGATGTGTGGTGCGACCAGTCGCACGAGACCGGGCACGACCGGCGCGGCACGGCCGACATCGCCCGCATCGCCCGGCTCGGCCTGCGCACCGTGCGCTACCCGCTGCTGTGGGAGCGGCACGATCCGCCCAGCGCCGCGAAGACCGCGTGGCACGACAGGCAGGTGGCCAGCCTGCACGACCACGGCATCGAGGTGATCGCGGGACTGGTGCATCACGGCGCGGGGCCGGCCGCCACGAACCTGCTGGACCCGCAGTTTCCCGAACGCCTGGCCGCGCATGCCGCCGCCATGGCGCGCCGCTATCCCGGCGTGCGCAGCTGGATTCCCGTCAACGAGCCGCTGACCACAGCGCGGTTCGCCTGCCTGTATGGCCACTGGCACCCGCATCTGCGCGACGAGGGCGCGTTCCTGCGCGCCGTCGCCAACCAGTGCCGGGCGACCCTGCTGGCCACCCGCGCGATCCGGGCCGAGCAGCCCGGCGCGCGCTTCGTCAGCACCGAGGACATCGGCCGCGTCTTCGCCACCCCGGGGCTGGCCGGGCAGGCGGTGTACGAGAACGACCGGCGCTGGCTGAGCATGGACCTGCTCTGCGGCACGGTGAATCCCGGCCATCCCTGGCGCGGCTACCTGGAGGCGCACGGCGTGCCGGCGCGCCACCTCGACGAGCTGGCGACCGGCGAGGCCGCGCCGGACGTGCTGGGCGTGAACCACTACGCGACCAGCGACCGCTTCCTGGACGACCGGTTAGGGCTGTACGCGCCGCACATGCACCAGGGCAACGGCCGCCAGAGCTACGTCGATACGGAGGCGGTGCGGGCGGGGCTGGACCCGGGCGCCACCGGCTGGACCGCGCGGCTCCGCGAGGTGTGGGCGCGCTACGCCCGGCCGATGGCGGTCACGGAGGTACATCTGGGCTGCGACGACCCGGCCGAGACGGTGCTGTGGCTGCTGGAGGCGTGGGAAGCGGCGCTGACGGTGCGGTCGGAGGGCGCCGCCTGCCTGGCGGTGACGGCCTGGGCGCTGTTCGGCCTGGTCGATTGGGACAGCCTGCTGTGCCAGCGACGCGGCCGCTACGAACCGGGCGTGTTCGACATGCGCACGGACCCGCCGAAGGCGCTGCCGGTGGCCGCAGCCATCGCGGCCCTCGCACGCGACGGGGCCTATGCGGACGGCGCCCTGGCGGGACCCGGCTGGTGGCGCCGGCAGGACCGGATACATGCCGGGCTGCGGCAGGATGTTGGCGTGCAGTGACGGTGCCACCCAAGAGCGCGCCCGTGCCGGGCCTGCCTCCAAGCGCGCTCGCCTTTGTTGTCCGCCACTTCCGTTGCCGGCCTGCCTTGTCGGCCAGCCTGTTCGCGGTGGTGGCCTGTGCCGCACTGTGCGCGGTGGGCGTGCAATACGCGCTGAAGCTGCTGGTGGACGGCATGGCCGCCGCCGGCAGCCACCGCGCCGGGGTCTCGGGGGCGCTGTTCCTGTTCCTGGGGCTGCTGGGGGCGGAGTGCGTGTTCTGGCGGCTGGGCGGCTTTATCGGCAGCCGGCTGGTGATCCAGGCCGGCGAGGACATCCGAGCCGAACTCTTCGAGGCGGTCAGCGCGCAGCCGTGGCGGTTCTACACCGACCAGGGCAGCGGCGCCCTGGCCAGCCGGATCATGTCGGCAGCCGGTGCCGCCACGGGCGTGATGCGCACGGCGGTGTGGAACCTGCTGCCGCCGGTAGCCGACCTGGTCGGATCGGTCCTGGTGCTGGCCAGCATCGACGGGCGGGTCGGCGGGGCGCTGGTGCTGGTGGCCGGCGGTGCTGTGGCCGTGCTGCACCGGATGGGCCTGCGCGGGTTTCCGCTCCACCTCGCCTACCACCGCGAGTCGGCCGAAGTCGCCGGCAGCTTCACGGACGTGCTGGCCAACATGAGCCTAGTGCGCGCCTACGGTGCGCGGCTGCGGGAAGGCCAGATGCTGCGCCGGCGCATGCAGGCCGAAGCACGGTTCCACACGGCCAGCTGGCACTTCCTGGAACGGCTGCGCTCGTGGCACGACGTGACGTTCTGGCTGGTCAACGCCTCCGTGCTGACCACCGCGGTGCTGCAATGGGAGCACGGCTCCATCACCACCGGCAGCGTGCTGGTGACCTGCACGCTGACCCTGCGCGTGCTGGGCGGCTCGCGTGAGGCGGCACTCTCGCTGCTGGGCGTCACCAACCAGCTGGGCGCGGTGTCCGAAGCCTTGTCCGTGCTGCAGCGGGGCCAGTCCGGACGCCCCTCCTCCGGTCTGCGCCCGCTGCTGGCCACGCGCGGGGACGTGGCGCTGCACGGGGTGAGCTACACGCCGCCCAACGGTGCGCGGCTGTTCGACCAGCTGGACCTGCGGATCGCCTCCGGCCAGCGGGTCGGCATCGTGGGGCCCTCGGGCGCCGGCAAATCGACGCTGCTGCGGCTGATGCAGGGCGTGGTGCCGCCGGATTGCGGTGTGGTCCTGGTGGACGGCCAGGACATCGCCCAGCGCGCGCCCGACAGCCTGGCGCAGGCGTTCTGCGTGGTGAACCAGGAGGTGTCGCTGTTCCAGCGCAGCCTGGCCGACAACCTGTGCTATGGCCGGCCCGACGCCCCGTGGGACGAGGTTCTGGCCGTGTCGCGCGCGGTGGGCTGCGACGCGTTCATTGAGGGTATGCCCGCCGGCTACGACACCCTGGTGGGCGAGCGTGGGGTGCGTCTTTCCGGCGGCCAGCGGCAACGGCTGGCGGTGGCGCGCGCGCTGCTGCGCCAGGCGCCGGTGCTGATGCTGGACGAAGCGACGAGCGCGCTGGACAGCGCCGCCGAAGTGCAGGTGCAGCGCGCCATCCTTTCGCTGGCCGGGCGGCGCACGGTGATCGCCGTAGCCCACCGGCTTTCGACGGTGATGGGGTTTGACCGGATCATCGTCGTGCGTGACGGCTGCATCGTGGAGGACGGCGAACCGGCTGCCCTGTGCGCCGCGGGCGGGTACTTTGCCGCCAATTGGCGTTTGCAACAGCGCGCCGGGGCTGCAACGGTCGGTCCCGCATGACACCCTGCGCGCGGATCGCGGACGGAGGCAGGATGAGACGTTTGACCGCATGGCGGGCGGCGATGATGGCGGGGCTGGCTTGGGTCGGCATGCCGCCCCCGGCCGCGCTGGCGGCCGGCATCATCGAGCTACAGGGGCGCGGGGTGCAGATCTACGCCTGCGCCCCCTCGGGCGCCGGTTTCGCCTGGCAGCTCCAGGCGCCCGAGGCGACCCTGTTCGACACGCTGGGCCAGCCCGCCGGCCGGCATTTCGCCGGTCCGAGCTGGCAGGCCGCCGATGGCAGCACTGTGGTGGGCGAGGTGGTGGCACAGGGCAGCGGCGACGCCGGAACCATCCCGTGGCTCCTGTTGCGCGCCAAATCCCATGCGGGCCAGGGCGTGTTCGCGGCCGTGGGCTACATCGTGCGCAGCCACACCTCCGGCGGCGTTCCGCCGGCCGCCCCGTGCAGTGCCGCGCAGCTACCTGCCGCGGCCATACGCGTGCCGTACCGGGCCGACTACACCTTCTTTCCGGGCTCTGCGGGTGCCGATGCCGGCCGACGCTAGCGCCACCGGCGTGCCGACTCCGCGCGCCGACCGCACCCAGCTGCAGCAGATCATCTCCGGCCTGACAGAGGGCGTGATCATCCTCGATCCGGACGGCACCATCGCCTGGGCGAACGACACGGCGCTGGCCCTGCACGGCGCCGGGGCACTCGAGGAGCTGGGCGGAACGGTGGCGGGCTACCACGGCCGTTTCACGCTCCGCTACACCGACCGCCAGCCGGTGCCGCCGCAGGAATACCCGATGGACCGCCTGCTCGCCGGCGAGGCGTTCAGCGAGCTGATCGTGGAGTGCACCCGCGCCGGCGAGGCCAAGCATCGCGTGCACCAGATACGCACCCTGGCGCTGCGCGATGCGGCCGGCCGGCCGGACTGCCTGGTGCTGATCGTCAACGACGAGACCGAGCGGTTCAATGCCGAGCAGCGGTTCGAGCGCGCGTTCGGTGCCAACCCCGCACCCGCCATCATCGCGCGGCTGTCCGACATGCGCTACGTGAAAGTGAACCATGGCTTTCTGGAGCTGACCGGCTACCTGCCCGACGCGCTGATCGGGCGCTCGCTGCACGATTTCGACGTGCTCGGGGGTGCCGAGAAGCGCGACCTGGCGGTGCGGCGCCTGCATGCGGGGGAGACGATCCCGCAGATGGAGGGCTGCCTGGTCCTGCCAGACGGCCGGGAGAAAACAGTGCTGCTGGGCGGCCAGCCCATCGAGATCGGCGACCAGGCCTGCATGCTGTTCACGTTTGCCGACCTGCACCCCCGCGAGCAGGCGCAGCAGGCGCTGCGCCACAGCGAGGAACGATTCGCCAAGGCGTTCCATATGGCGCCGGTGCCCATGGCCATCCTGGCGCTGGACGGGCTGTGCATCCTTGACGTGAACTCGGCCTTCACGGCGGCCACCGGCTGGCGCCGCGAGGAGGTGGTGGGCCGCGGCGAGGCCGAGCTGGAGGTCTGGGGCCAGGGCGAGGTGCGCGAGCAGCTGGAACGCCAGCTCAAGCAAACCGGCCACCTGCGCAGCATGGACGTGCAGCTGCGCTCCCGGCATGGCGGATGGGGCGACTTCCTGCTGTCGGCCGAGACCGTCACCATCCACCAGCAGCGCTGCGTGCTGAGTGTGATGCAGGACATCACCGAGCGCAAGCAGACGGAGATGCAGCTGCTCTCGGCCATCGAGGCGGTGATGCAGGACACCTCGTGGTTCGGCCAGAAAGTGATGGAGAAGCTGGCCGGCGTGCAGGCCGGACGGGCGGGCGCGCGCGCGCCGGAGGTGGCCTCCCTGCCGGAGCGGGCGCGCGAGGTGCTGAGCCTGGTGGCGCAGGGGCTGTCCGACGACGAGATCGCGAAGAAGCTCGACATCTCGCGCAACACGGTCCGCAATCACGTCTCCGTCATCTACGACCGTCTGGGCATCCGCAAGCGCAGCGCGGTGATCGTGTGGGCGCGTGAACGCGGGCTGGGCGTATCGGCCAAGCCACGGACGGTGCTGCGCAAAGGTCGGCCGAAGCCGGCACCCTAGTGGGAATACCATCCCGGCCTAGTCA
Source organism: uncultured Acetobacteraceae bacterium (assembly GCA_964250355.1). Lineage (GTDB taxonomy): Bacteria > Pseudomonadota > Alphaproteobacteria > Acetobacterales > Acetobacteraceae > BOG-908. The sequence continues at coordinate 5,727 of CAXUGD010000086.1, forward strand.
AAAAAGACCGGTGTGAACGCAGCTAAGTATTTCCAATCATTGACTGGACAGAGTGAGGCGTCTCGGCCAGATGCGCACCACTTGCCGGAATGGTCCGGCGACGCACAACAGGGAGTGTCACGATGTCCGATCAGACAATCGTTGCCGTTTACGATACGCCCGCCCACGCCGAACTGGCAGTGCAAGACATGCTGCAGGCGGGCGTGCCCGAGGCGGCGGTGGAACGCCACGCGCAGGAGGGCAGCTACAGCGGCAAGTCCGCGGCGCTGACGTCCCGCCCGGCGCAGAGCCAAGGCTTCTGGGCCAGCCTGTTCGGCGGCGAGCCGGATCACGACCCGGCAGTCTATGACCGCAGCGTGCAGGGCGGATCGACGGTGGTGTCGGTGAAGGTCCCGGACGCCCATGTGGCCCGGGTGACGCAGATCCTGGAAAGCCACGCACCGGTGGACCTGGACGAGCGCGCGCAAAGCTATGGCCTGGCGCGCAATTCGGGCGCGTCCGACGGCGGCAGGCTGGACCTGGCCGAAGAGCGGCTGGTGGTAGGCAAGCGCCTGGTCAACGAGGGCACTACCCGGGTGCGCCGCTTCGTGGTGGAGACGCCAGTGCAGGAGCAGGTGCAGCTGCACGAGGAGCACGTCACCGTCGAGCGCCGTCCGGTGGCCGATGGACGGCCGGCCGCGGCCGATTTCGCCGACCGGATGATCGAGGTGACCGAGACCGGCGAGGAAGTCGTCGTGTCGAAGACGGCGCGCGTGAAGGAGGAGATCGTGGTGCGCAAGCAGGCGTCGGACCGCACGGAGACGGTGCGCGACACGGTGCGGCGCGAGGAGGTGGAGATCGTGAAGGTTCCCGGCCAGGCGACAAGCCCGTCGGTGGCCGAGACGGTGACGGGGCGCACGCCCCGGGTCTAGACAAGGTAGGTTCGCGAAACGTTTGAACGCTTCGTGCGTTTGATCCCTGAAAGGAGACACTCATGTCAATTATCGGATGGCTTCTGCTCGGTCTGATCGCCGGGTTCATCGGCAGCAAACTCGTCAACAAGAGCGGCGAGGGCCTTATCCTGGACATCGTTCTGGGCATTGTGGGCGCGGTGGTGGGCGGCTTCCTGTTTACCAGCTTCGGCGCTTCGGGCGTGACCGGCTTCAACCTCTACAGCATGCTGGTGGCGGTGGTGGGCGCGGTTGTCGTGCTGGTCATCTACCACGCGATCTTTGGACGCCGAACGGTCGTCTGACGCCGGGGTGGCTGCGCGGCATCCGCCCGGATGCTGCGCAGTCGTTTTGTAACCTAGCCTGCCTCAGCCCGAATGACTGTCTGGCATCACGCCAGGTGAGAGTTCGGATGAAAATCATTGTTGCCGCATTTGCCCTGGCTACCGCCACCGGCCCCGCCGTCGCCGCCGATGCGCTTCACCCGGTGGTGGTCGAGCTGTTCCAAAGCCAGGGCTGCTCCTCCTGTCCGCCGGCCAACGCCAATGTGCTGGCCATCGCCGGGCGGCCGGACGTGCTGGCGTTGAGCTGGCAGGTGACATACTGGGACTACCTGGGCTGGCGCGACACGTTCGGCGACCGCGCGTTCACGGCCCGGCAGTACGACTACGCGCGCACGCTGGGCCACGACGGCGTGTTCACCCCGCAAGTGGTGGTGAACGGCCGCGCCGACACGGTGGGTGCGGACGCCGCCGCGCTGGCCGGGGTAATCGCGCAGGCCGACCGCGGCGCCTCCGGCCCCGCACTGGCTTTGAATGGCGGCCAAGTTCAGGTCGGCGCAGGCCAGGGCAGCGCCGACGTCTGGCTGGTGCGCTACGATCCGCGCATCGTGCAGGTGGCCGTGTTGCGCGGCGAAAATGGCGGCGAGACGCTGCCGCACCGCAACGTGGTCCGCCAGGTTCAGCGCCTCGGCCGCTGGACGGGCCAAGCCGCCAGCTTCGCACTGCCGCCCATCCAAACGCCCGGTTTGCAAACCGCAATCCTGGTGCAGTCCCCCCGCGGCGGCCCCATCCTGGCCGCCCTGCGCGGTGGTTGAGCCAAGAAACTGTATCGCAACACGCCCGCGCGGCCCCGCTTTGCCTGATACTCTTACGCAGGGAGGGGCTGTGCTCTGAACGCCAGCTAAAATGCAGGTGACGTGTTTAGAAAAACACTGCTGCGCGGCAGCTGGTCGGCCTCATCAGCCGGCACGTTCTGGCCACTCGAAGCCGTTAACTGATAATTGGCCCCGTGCCAGACCAGCTTTCCACCGAACTGATCGCCGTCATCGTGGCCGTCACCGCGGGCCAGCCGCGGGTGCTTACCATCGAGAGGGGGGCGGCGTTGCCGTCGGGGTCGTTCGAGAGTGGGCATCGCTCGCTGCAGGCCGGTTTGCGCAGCTGGGTGGAGCGGCAGACGCACCAGCCGCTGGGCTATGTGGAGCAGCTCTATACCTTCGCCGACAGCGACCGCGGGGCGGAGGCGGCGGGGCGGGCGATCTCGGTCAGCTACCTTGGCCTGGCGCGCGAGGTCGCGGTAACCGGGCAGGAGGCCGGCTGGCAAAGCTGGTACCGCTACTTCCCGTGGGAGGATCACCGCGCCGGGTTGCCGGCCGCCATCGCCCAGGTCGTGGCGCCCGCCCTTCTGGCCTGGGCCGCCACCCCGGCCGCCCGCCAGCGTGCCGCCATCACCTTCGGCCTGGATGGCCGCGCCTGGAACGAGGAGTTGGTGCTGCAACGCTACGAGCTGCTCTACGAGGCGGGCCTGGTGCCCGAATGGCGCCGCCGCAACGATGGTCCGCCCGCGCAAGCGGTGCTGGCGGGCGCCGCCATGGCGCTGGACCACCGCCGGATCCTGGCGACCGGCATCGCCCGGCTGCGCACCAAGATCAAATACCGCCCCGTGTTCTTCGAGCTGATGCCCGAGAGCTTCACCCTGCTGCAGCTGCAACAGACGGTGGAGGCCCTGGCCGGCCGGCTGCTGCACAAGCAGAATTTCAGGCGGCTGATCGACTCCCAGGCGCTCGTTGAGGAGACCGGGGCCGTGGCCACCGAGACGGGGGGGCGCCCGGCCAAGCTGTTCCGCTTCCGCGGCGACGTGCAGGACGAGCGCGCAATCGCAGGGACCAAGCTGCCTCTGTTACGCAGTTGACAAGCACGCCGCCGTGACGGCATCTTGAACCGACTTATGCTCATAGCCAGCATAAGTCGGTGAAAAGAGCGGCTTACGGCCGCCACGTCTGACTACGTAATGCTCCGGATGAGCATATGCGCCGGCCAACCCGGCTGATGAGGAGCGTCCTGCGATGTCCGCCTCCGCCGCCCTATACAAGCGCGTCCAGCGTGTGATCCCGCCGATGGAGTGGCCCGTCTTCGCGCCCGACATCGATGCCATCCTGCGGCTGAAACGCGAGCGGCGCGCTGTGATCCTGGCGCATAACTACATGACGCCAGAAATCTTCCACTGCGTCAGCGACATCGTGGGCGACAGCCTTCTGCTGGCACGCGAGGCGCAGCACGTGGATGCCGACGTGATCGTCATGGCCGGCGTGCACTTCATGGCCGAAACGGCCAAGCTGATGAACCCGTCCAAGACGGTGCTGATCCCTGACACCCATGCCGGCTGCTCGCTGGCCGAATCCATCACCGCTGCCGACGTTCGGTTGCTCCGCCAGCGCTACCCCGGCCTGCCGGTGGTCACCTACGTGAACACGTCGGCCGAGGTGAAGGCGGAGAGCGACATCTGCTGCACCTCCGGCAATGCAAAGCGCGTCGTCGAGAGCCTGGGCGTGCCCGAGGTGATCATGCTGCCAGATCAGTACCTTGCCGCCAACGTGGCGCGCGAGACGGGCGTGCGCATCGTCAGCTGGGCCGGTGCCTGCGAGGTGCACGAGCGTTTCACGCCCGCCCAGATACGCGCGCTGCGGGCGGAGAACCCGGGCGTCGTCGTGCTGGCCCACCCGGAATGCCCGCCGGCCGTGGTGGACGAGGCGGATTTCGCCGGATCGACTGCGGCGATGGCCGACTACGTGACCGATCGCCAGCCCGGCCGCGTGGTGCTGATCACCGAATGCTCCATGGCCGACAACATCGCCGTCCTGCATCCGAAGGTGGAGTTCATCCGCCCCTGCAATTTGTGCCCGCACATGAAGCGCATCACGCTGCCCGGGCTGCGCCGCAGCCTGGAGACGATGACCCACGAGGTGACCATCGACCCCGCGGTCGCCGGCCGCGCGCGGCTGGCCGTGGAACGGATGCTCGCAATATGAGAGGCGTTCAGCACCCCCCGGCCGCCGGCTGCCCGGTGATCATCGGCGCTGGCCTGGCCGGATTGATGGCGGCATTGCACCTGGCGCCCGAGCCGGTGCTGGTGCTGTCCGCCTCGCCGCTGGGTCAGCAGGCGGCGAGCGGCTGGGCCCAAGGCGGTCTCGCCGCCGCCATCGGCGCCGATGACAGCCCGGCATTGCACTTGGCGGATACGCTGGCCGCGGGCGACGGGCTGTGCGACCGCGACGTGGCGCGACGGATCGTGGAAGCCGGGCCGGCGCTGGTCGAAGAGCTGCTCGCCCTGGGCGCGCGCTTCGACCGCACGGCCGCCGGCACGCTCCGGCTGGGTCTGGAAGCCGGTCACGCCCGCCGCCGCATCGTGCACGCCAGCGGCGACGGCAGCGGGCGCGAAATCCTGCGCGCGGTCATCGATGCCGTCCGGCGCACCCCGTCGATCACGGTGTGGGAGGGTGTGTCGGCCACCCGCCTGGTGCTGCGCGACGGGGCGGTTGCCGGCGTGCTTGCGCACGCGGCAGGCCAGGGCAGCCCGCGCATCCTGCGCAGCAGCCGCGTGGTGATCGCCACAGGCGGGCTGGGCGGGCTCTACGAGTACACCACCAACCCGTCCGGTGCGCTGGGCCAGGGCCTGATGCTTGCCGCCCGCGCCGGCGCGGCGCTGGCCGATCTGGAGTTCGTGCAGTTCCACCCGACGGCGCTCGACGTGGGGACGGCAACGGACCGCCATGCCCCGATGCCGCTGGTCAGCGAGGCGGTGCGTGGCGAGGGCGCCACTCTGATCGACGAGACCGGCGAACGCTTCATGGCCGGCGCTGGCCGCGCCGAGCTGGAGCCGCGCGACGTGGTCAGCCGCGCCGTCTGGGCGCGCATGCAGGCGGGCCACCGCGTGTTCCTGGATGCCCGCGCGGCGCTGGGCCGATCCTTCGCCGGCCACTTCCCCGGCATCCACGCCGCCTGCCTGAGGG
>CAXUGD010000087.1:0-10712 GCA_964250355.1 uncultured Acetobacteraceae bacterium
GGTTGACCGGGCCGGCCGGCGTGGGCACGGCGACCTTGGCGCCGGATGCGGCTTCCGACGCGGTGACCGGCAGGTCGAGGTGGATGTCGTCGCCCTCGCGCACGAAATAGGGGTGGGGCAAGACGCCGACCTCGATCAGCGCGTCGCCGGCTGCACCGCCGTTCCAGCCGGCATCGCCCTGGCCGCGCAGGCGCAGGGTCTGTCCGTCCTCCAGCCCGGCCGGGATCGTGACATCCAGCGTCCGGCCGTCGGGCAAGGTCAGCCGGCGGCTGGCGCCCAGCGCCGCCTCGATGAAACTGACCGACATCTGGTAGCGCTGGTCCTGGCCGCGCATCCGCTGGTCCTGCTGGCCCGTGCCGGCGCCCATCCCGCCGCGGGCATTGGCGAACAGGTCGGAGAAGATGTCGTGGAACGCTGCCGTATCGGCCCCGCCGAAGCCGGCGCCGCGGTAGCGCGCACCGCCCTCGCCCTCGGCATAGGACCGGTAGGTACGGCGCGGGTCGGCCTGCGCCTGGCCGGTGGCGTCGATCTCGCCGCGGTCGAAGCGGGCGCGCTTGTCGGTGTCGGACAGCAGGTCGTGGGCGGCGCTGATGGCCTTGAACCGCTCCTCGGCCTTCTTGTCGCCGGGGTTGAGGTCCGGGTGGTGCTTCTTAGCCAGCTTCAGATAGGCGGATTTTATCTGTGCGGCGGTGGCATCGGGTTTGACGCCGAGAGTTTCATAGGGGGTGGGCATGGCGGCGATATGGGGGAAGGGCGGCCTGCGTTAAAGTCGATGGACCGCCCGGCTATTCGATGCCCTTGGGCATGTGGTTCGCGTCGAACGCCTTGTCGGTTGCGGCGCGCGAGGACTGGGCGTCCGGGTTCGTCGGCTCGGCACGGACCCACGCATCGGCGTTGTTCAACCAGGTCTGGGCCATGGCCGAGCGGCGAAATCACGTCGTGTCCAACGTGGGAGGTTTCAGGGCCGCTTCGGCTTGGGACAGCGCAGCCTGCGCTTCCAGCGATTTCGCACGCGCGAGCTGAGGATCGAACGGGACGCTCGTATGGGCCGCCACCTGGCCGATATCGATAGGCTTTGCTCGCGGCGGCCAGTGATGATTGCGCGATCGAGTTTGCAGGCTCTGCCGTCGCCCAGACAGTTGCATCATTCAGCTAGGCTTGGGCAAATGCCGAACGCCGACGTGGTGTAATGTCTTAGATTTATACACGACGCTGAGTGGCAATTCTTATTCTATTCCTTTCGGCATGTGATAGGCTTCAAACGCCTTAGTCGCCGCGGCCAGCGAAGATTGAGCGGCTGAGTTGCTCGGCTCCGCCTTGGCCCAGGCTTCCGCGTTGTTCAGCCATGTCTGTGCTATGGCCGACCGCCGAAAGCGCATGTCGCCGACTTCGTTCGGGATAGGCGGTCGCCGCCCCTCGGCCGCCGTCACGTCAGCGTTAGCCTTCACCAGCGCCGATTGTGCCTCGGCCGATTTATCGCGTGCGAGCTGCGCGTCGAACGGCACACTGGTATGTGCCATCACTTGGCGGATCTGGACGTTTTCGACAATCAGATCGAATTTTCCGGCGAACGCCTCGCGGTGGGTGGGTGCCGTGGTTCCAAGCCCCAGGGATGCCCAATCGAGCAGCAGGCTATTGCCAGCCAGCCGCGCCAGCACCGCAGGAGGTTGGGCGTGCAAACCGGCCACTAGCCCGGCCGTCTTGTCAGGATCGATGATGGCGGGGTTCAAACCGTCGGGCAGGCCCTCGATATGCCAGCGGCGGTTATAGCCGTCCACCAGTGCCGCGATCTCTCGGGGGGACGACGAGAACGGAACGGTTTTTCTGCCCAGTTGCAAAGAAATGGAAGGCTCCTCTCCCACGGCCGGACTCATTGCGCAGAGGACAAGAGTTGCTCCGGCGGCTGCAAGGCGGCCAAGACTGCATATTGACGCTCTACCGCCTGCAGGTGGGCCAAGAAGCCGTCGATATCTGCTTGTCTGCGAACCGTCGCCGCGCAGCCACTGAGCCAATTCACCAATCCTTCGTTGTTGCCCTGTTGCAGGGTGCGGGCGACCAGTGTCAGCGCCTCTTCCATGGCCGTCACCAGTCGATCCTGCGACGAGGCCATGTGCAACGGCAGGAGTTGCCGGATCGCCTCCGCCGTCAGGCTGACCTCCTGCGGCGACGCTTCTGCTTGGAGTAGCTGCGTGGCGGCGGCGGTCGCGTACTGGCCGGTCAGTTCCGGGCGGATACCGCCGGATGCGTCGCAATACCCATCCGCGAGGTAGCGGTCAGGTGTCAACGCCAGCAAGTCCGCACGGCTATACTCTTGCAGCACGGCTTAGGGCGCTGCCGTTGGAGGCGACGCTGGGGTCGCCGACGGTTCCAGGAAGTCGGTCAACTCGGTCCAGCCAGCCACGTTCAACCCTTTACTCTTGATCTGAGCATCGGTCACCGTGACAGTCTTGCCCGCCGACGGATCGTGTATCGCGTAACGTCGAGGCGGCCCCGGATCGTAGCCGGTCATCAGAACGGCATGACCGGCGACCCCGTTATGCCCCACCAGCAACGGTACCGGCAGCCCGCTGGAAATCGCCGTCTGCATTTTCGCCAGGGAGGCATCGACGTCCGTGTCGTCGATCTCCTCGGTCTTGTAGCTGACGCCGGTAGCCGACGAGGTGCTGTTGAACAGCGTCTCGACTCCGTTGAGCGACAAGCCAGCACCCGGCCGGCCTAGATTTGTCGGTTGCGCCCCCTGGCTCAACAGCATGTCCCCTTGTTCCTTTGCCAGCTTGGGGCTGAGCTTGTTGCCGTCTGAGGCGTCGGCATCCTCCAGCTTCGGGTTTTCCGTCCGCAGCTTCAGCGCGTAGATCGGGTCGAGCTCGGCCTTGATCGCCTGCACGGAGGTGGGGGCGCAGGACATCTCCCATTGCTGCTTCACGCCGTGGCCGGTGGTGTCGTCCACGATGTGAAGGTTGTTTTCCATCCAGGTGTGGTTCTTGCCCTTGATCGCGGCGTAGAACGTCTCGATCTCGGCGGCCGTGTGGCCGCTGGCCAGCGCCTTGGTTAGGTAGGCGGTCTCGTCGCCCTTGGCCTGCACCATGATCTTGTCGATGCGTTGCTGCTCGGCCGGCGGCATCGCCTGCTTCAGCGCCTGCGCGCGTTCGGATTGGGCGGGACCCAGGGCCGCGCGGGGCACCGGCTTGGCGGCGGTCGCGCCGACCCCGAGCCTGGCCTTGATCGACTTGAGGATGCCGCCGATCTCGCCGGGCTTGCGGGCCGGCACCGTGTAGTCGGCGGGGTTGACGCCAAAAGTGTCCAGCACCCAGGCGTCTTGAATGGAGAGCATTGGGTGGCCCTAGCAAGACATCAAAACTTTCCATAGTGGCAACAGCCAAGTCAAGCCGGCGCAGCCCCCAAACGCCGGGCCTTCCGTCCGCGGCGGTTTCGACCGATAAGCCCCCCCCATGAACCTGGTCGATCTGCTGGTGCTGGCCATACTCGGCATCTCCGCACTGCTCGGGTTGTCGCGCGGGCTGGTGCGCGAGCTGCTGGGCCTGGGCAGTTGGGTGCTGGCGGGCTACCTCGCCTTCCGGTTCGGGCCGCTGGTGCAGCCCGCCATGCGCCAGGCGGTAGGCGACCCCGACCTGGCCGACCCGGCCGCCTACGTGCTGGTGTTCGTGGCCGTGCTGATCGCGCTGTCGCTGCTGGCCAACCTGGTGGGACGCATCGTGCGCGTTTCGGCGCTGGGCGGGCTCGACCGCACGCTGGGGCTGGTGTTCGGGCTGGGCCGCGGGGCGCTGCTGCTGGTGGCCGCCTACATCCCGCTGGCGCTGATGCTGCCGCCCGACCGCTGGCCGGACCCGGTGCTGCGCGCCCGCACGCTACCCTTCGTCTATGACGGGGCGGTGTGGGCAGCAGGCAAGCTGCCGCCGCTCTACCGGCCCCGCGTGCCGCCGCCGCCCGACGGGCGCCCCACGACAGAGGCCGACCTGCTGCATGCCACCCCTGAGGGCCACGCGCTTGGCCCGCCGCCGGAGCATCCCTAGATAGCCGTCGGTCGCGTCAGATGACAGTTGCGAGACTCGGCGCCTCACATGCTCTACAGGGGCGGCGCGATGCGGAGAGAGCCCATGGGATTGCCGGAACCCGCCTCCCACGACGACGACACGTTGCACGAGGAATGCGGCGTGTTCGGCGTGTGGAACATGATCGATGCCGCGGCTGTCACGGCGCTGGGCCTGCACGCGTTGCAGCACCGCGGGCAGGAGGCGACGGGGATCGTCAGCTATGACGGGCAGCGCTTTCATCAGCAGCGCGGCCTGGGGCTGGTGGGCGACAATTTCGGCGACGCGCGGGTGATCGCCTCGCTGCCCGGCTACAGCGCCATTGGCCACAACCGCTACGCCACCACCGGCGAGACGATCCTGCGCAACGTGCAGCCGCTCTACGCCGATTTCGAATTCGGCGGCTTCGCCGTGGGCCATAACGGCAACCTGACCAATGCGGTGGGGTTGCGCCGCCAGCTCGTGCGGCGCGGCTGCCTGTTTCAGAGCAGCACGGACAGCGAGGTGTTCGTCCACCTGATCGCCATCAGCCTTTACTCCACCGTGGTGGATCGGCTGATCGACGCGCTGAAGCAGGTGGTAGGCGCCTACTCGCTGGTGGCGCTGTCCAACGAGGCGCTGATCGGCGTGCGCGACCCGCTGGGCGTGCGGCCGCTGATCCTGGGGCGCGTGCCGGGCCAGGGTGTGGGCGGCGGCTGGGTGCTGGCCAGCGAGAGCTGCGCGCTGGACATCGTGGGTGCCGAGTTCGTGCGCGACGTGGAGCCGGGCGAGATCGTGGTGATCAACGATTCCGGCGTGCGCAGCATCCGCCCGTTCGGCGCTACCAAGGCCAGGTTCTGCGTGTTCGAATACGTCTATTTCGCGCGGCCCGACTCGGTGATGGAGGGCACGCCGGTGTACGACGCGCGCAAGCGGATCGGCGCGGAACTAGCGCGCGAAAGCCACGTGGCGGCCGACATCGTGGTGCCGGTGCCCGATTCGGGCGTGCCCTCGGCCATGGGCTACGCGCATGAAAGTGGCGTGCCGTTCGAGCTGGGCATCATCCGCAACCACTATGTGGGCCGCACCTTCATCGAGCCGACCGACCACATCCGCAACCTGGGCGTGAAGCTCAAGCACTCCGCCAACCGTGCGGCGCTGGAGGGCAAGCGGGTGGTGCTCGTCGATGACAGCATCGTGCGCGGCACCACCAGCAAGAAGATTGTGGAGATGGTGCGCGCGGCCGGTGCGCGGGAGGTGCACATGCGCATCTCGTCGCCGCCCACCACCCATTCCTGCTTCTACGGCATCGACACGCCCGAGCGCAGCAAGCTGCTGGCCGCCCAGCACGACGTGGCCGAGATGGCCTCGCTGATCGGCGCGGATAGCCTGGCCTTCATCTCGATTGACGGGCTATACCGCGCGCTGGGCCGTCGCGGCCGCGATCCGGCCAGCCCCTACTACTGCGACGCCTGCTTCACCGGGCAATACCCCGTGCCGCTCTTGGATCTGGACGCCAAGGCCAACCGGCAACTGACCTTGGAAATGACCTAATGAACAAAAGTTCTTTGCTTCTTTCTTTCAATAAAGAAGAATCCTTCTTTTCTGAAGAAAAGAAGCAAAAGACTTTTATTTATTAGCGTGGGTGCGCTGGACGGCCGTATCGCGCTGGTGACGGGGGCTAGCCGGGGGATTGGGCGGGCTACGGCCGTGCGGTTTGCGGCGATCGGCGCGCATGTGGTGCTGGCGGCGCGCACGCAGGGCGGGCTGGAGGAGGCGGATGACGAGATACGCGCGGCCGGCGGCTCGGCCACGCTGCTGCCGCTCGACCTGAAGAATGCCGACAGCATCGACGCGGTCGGACCCTCGCTGCACGCCCGCTTCGGCCGGCTCGACATCCTCGTGCACAATGCCGGCGCGCTGGGCAAGCTGACGCCGGCGGCGCACATCCTGCCCAAGGATTTCGCCGAGTGCGTGGCGGTGAACCTCGTTGCCACCTACCGGCTGATCCGCACCTGCGCGCCCGTCCTGCTGGCGGGGGATGCGGGGCGCGCCGCCTTTGTCACCAGCAGCGTGGCCCGTGCGCCGCGCGCGTTCTGGGGCGCCTACGGCTGCACCAAGGCGGCGCTGGAGAACCTGGTGCTGAGTTGGGCCGACGAAGTGGAGAACACCGCCTTGCGCGTGAACCTGTTCGACCCCGGGCGCACCGCGACCCGCATGCGCGCGCAGGCTTTCCCGGGCGAAGACCCCAATACGCTGCCCACGCCGGCACTGGTGGCCGACGCGCTCGCATCGCTGTGCCTGCCCGGCTGCACTGCGCACGGGAGCCTGCTGCGCTTCGGCAAGGCGGGCTGACGTAACGCCGGAACGGTTGTTGTGAGAGCGTAGTCTTTCGCAACTGCGAAGACCATTGGGCGCTGGACTGTTCTTACGCGGCGGCGGGAGCGGACGATGAGCGCGCAGACCTGGCTTTGGCTCGATACCTTCCTGATGCTGGGCGGCGGCCTGCTCATCCTGGCGCTGGGCCGTGCACGGACCGGCCCCGAACAGTCCCACACGATCTATCATGGTGTCGTTCCGATCATCGCCGCCTGCTCGTACTTCGCGATGGCTGTCGGTCAGGGGAGCTACACGCTGCCGCTGGGTGCCGCCGCCGGCACCGGCCGGCTGTTCTACTACGCACGTTACATCGACTGGACGTTCACCACGCCGCTGCTGTTGCTGTCGCTCGCCGGCACCGGCATGCATTCCGGCCTGCGCCGAAGCGGGATGGTTGCCGGCCTGCTGATCGCCGACGTGTTGATGATCCTGACAGCGTTGTTCTTCGGCATGTCGGAGGTGTCCTGGATCAAGTGGACCTGGTTCGCCGTTTCCTGCGCGGCGTTCCTTGGCGTCTATTATGTGATCTGGGGTCCGCTGCTGGCACAAAACGCGATGGAGACGCCGCCCGTGCAGTCCGACTACCGCCGCAACGCGGTCATCCTGTCGGTGCTGTGGCTGGTCTATCCGTTGATCCTGGCGGTGAGCACGGACGGGCTGAGCGTGATCGGCAGTGCGACCGGCGTGGCGCTGATCGCGATCATCGACCTGGTCTCGAAAGTCGCCTACGGCCTGCTGTCCGTCACGAGCACGACGAAGCTCGTCACCGACGAACTGGCGGCCCAACCGCGCGAGTCCCGGCGCATGGCGGCCTAGGCCCGTGATCGCCGCGGGACGCAGCACTCGTCTTGCGGCATCCGTAGGTTTGCAGGGCTGGGATCTGAGCGGGTTCGGCGTGGCCGGGGTTCCTGCCCTGCTTGGGCCGGTCCTTGCCGTGTTGGCCGCCTCGTCATGGCTGGACGGGGCGGCACGGACGGTCGTGGCACTCGCCGTGGTCATTCTGCTGGGCGTCCCGCACGGCGCGCTGGATGCCGAGCTCGCACGGCCTCTGTTGCGTCCACGGTTCGGGGCGCTGTGGTTCGCGGTTTTCGCCCTGGCTTACCTGGGGTTGGCAGCCGGCGTGCTGGCCGCCTGGCGTAGTGCGCCCATCCCAACCCTGGCCGGCTTCCTGGCCGCGTCCGTCTGGCATTTCGGCGCGGAGGACGCGGGGCAGCTTGTGGCGGCAGCGCTCGCACGGGGCGGCTTGCCCGTGGCCGGCCCCGTGTTACTGCATCCGGCCGCAACCGCACAGTTCCTGGCGGCGGTCACCCTGACGCCCATGACGCATCTGCCCCCGTGGCTGGTGGCAAGTGCCTGGCTCTGGTGCGTGGTGGCGCTGTACTGGGTGGCGCAGGCGACGGCGCAACGCGATTGGCCCGGCCTGGCCGATGCGGGGCTTGTGGCTGCGCTGTTTGCTCTGCTGCCGCCGCTGCCCGCTTTCGCCGCCTATTTCGTTTGCCTGCACGCACCGCGGCACATGCGTGCCCTGGTGCTGAGCGGGCTGGCGCCGCGGGTGGGCAGCCTGCGCGACGCTGCCTGGCGGTCGTTACCGGTGACGGCGCTTACCCTGCTGATCGGCGCCGGGCTGTGGCGGTGGTTTCCAGGCCCGGCACCCGGCCGGTTGCTGGCGCTGACCATCCAGGGACTGGCCGCGCTGACCCTGCCGCACATGCTGCTGGGCGCGCTAGCCGCCCGGGCGCGGCCCGCGGTTCAGTAGCGGTAATACGTGTGGTGGTGGCCGAAGATCAGCCACAGCACGACCAGCAGGATGATCAGCCCCAGCCCGCCGCCGCCGAAGCCGGCCGCGGGCGGCGGCGCGTAGTACGGGTCGCGCCCGTACCAGCCGCGCTGGTAGCCGCTATGGCCGAAGCCGCCCAGGGCGAGCACCACGAGTACGATCAAGATCAGCGTCAGCAATGGCGGGCTCCCCAGATGCCTTGGGCCAATCGGGCATGGCCGCAGGATGGCAGGTTACGGTGTAATGCCGTGCTCCGCCAGCCAGGCGAGCAGGGCGGCGTTCACCTGGTCGGGCGCCTCCTGCTGCACCCAGTGCGAGACTTGGGGGAGGCGCCGCAGCGTGAAGTCGGCGACGTAGGGGCCATAGCCCTCGGTCAGTTCGATGCCGAGGGCGGTGTCCTGCTCGCCCCAGACCATCAGCGTGGGCACCTCCACCGGCGGCGTGGGCGCGCGCTCGGCCAGGGTGGCGAAGTTGGCGCGGTAGTAGTTGATCATCGCCGTCAGCGCGCCCGGGGCCAGCGCGTTCTGCTGGTAGTGGGCCAGCACTTCCGGCGGGAAGGCGGCCTTGTTTACGGCCATGCCGCGGAACGCGTCCGCCACGGCGCGGGCGCCGCGGGCGCGCAGCAGGAACTCGGGCAGCACCGGCAGCTGGAAGAAGAACACGTACCAGGACCGGGCGAGCTGGCGCGGCGAGCGGCGCAGCACGGCGCGGAAGACGGCCGGGTGCGGCACGTTCATGATCACCAGCCCGTCGAGCGGACGGACGCGTTCGATGGCGAACTGCCAGGCGACCAGCGCGCCCCAGTCGTGCGCGATCAGCAGGCGCTTGCGGGCGCCCAGCGCGTCGAACAGCGCGGCCACGTCCTCGACCAGCCGCTCCATACGGTAGGCGGCGCGGTCGGCCGGCCGCGTGGTGCCGCCGTAGCCGCGCATGTCGGGCGCCACCGCGTGCCAGCCCTGTTCGGCCAGCATGGGCAGCTGGTGGCGCCAGGAGAACCGGGATTCGGGGAAGCCGTGCAGGCAGAGTGCCACATCGGGGCCGCTACCGGCCTCGTCGATGGCGAAGTCGAGCGTGTCGGTGTGGAGCGTGCGGGTGGTCATCGAAATTTGAATCCGACTGTTCGGTCAACGGCGTTTTAGCAGACATCTGTCCGTCTTTGGTCACCAATAGAGAGGAGTATGCAACCCGACACCGTAAGGGTTCTGCACGTTCGGACTTCGTATGTTTTATTGCTTGGCGGGCTTATGCGGATTAGAAGTGTTGGACATCTTGGGATCATGCGCCTGTGACCTTTCGAGTCATCGTAAGCATTTCGCTCAGTTTCTTGATTCCATTTGTAACCGCAATGAATTATACGCTCAATTATTTTTACGGAAGAGGCGGCGCGGTTTGGGACGCGGGGTGGTTTGCAGCGATGTCGATCGAGCCGGCTAGGTGGCAAGTGCCAAATCCACCTGCAATCGGCGGTGACTTCATGGCGCTTCACATGTCGCCCATATTCATGGCTCTGGCGCTTGTTCACCGCTGGTTTGCCGCAAGTCTGTCCGGCCCGGTATTCTTTGCGCTCTCCCAGGGGTTTTGGCATGGGATTATCGGTGCCTCTCTGGCCTGGATGCTTTGCTCATCGCTTGCCCGGACTTGGACCATCACAGCGCTTGCCGTTGCAGGCGCAGGTAACGGCGTTGCCTTGGCTACGCTCGGCTTTCCGCATTACGAGGTCGCCATACCGGCCCTGCTTCTTGCGACGTTGGCGCTTGGACTGAAACGCCCGCGAAAAGCTGTTCATCTCTGGATCCTCCCACTCATTCTGTTGCTAAGCATTCGCGAGGACGCAGGCTTTCAAGCAGCTGGTATCTTCGGCGCCATCGGCATTTTACGGCTTACACGGGAAGGTCGGTTGGTTGCACGACCGGGGTTGGCGCTGGCACTGGCTTGTGCGTTGTTCAGTATCGTTGACCTGGTCTTTCAACGCGCGTTATTCCCGGCGGGCGGAACAAATCTAAGCACCGTCTATCTGGGCTCGCCTCCTTTGGCGCATCTCGATTTGGCATTCCTACAACACCGATTGTCCAATCTAATCCGATATAGGCCGTATATTTGGGTGCCGATCCTATTGAGTGCCAGCATAGCGGCAATCACACGCGATGCACGGCTTATCCTGGGTATCGTGGCCATCCTGCCGTGGTTGGCAATGGCCGTCGTCGCAGTGTCGGAGCTGGCGGGAGAGCTTACAGACTACTATGGGCTTCCAATGATGGTCGCCGTCGTTTGGCCAACGGTTGCCGCGTGCCCGGCGATGGGGGCTGCACCGCAGGTGCGAAGGCGATACTTGCGACTGCAAGCTGCAATGGCTGCCTTGTCCGTCCTGTTGTTCGGCCTGTACGGGATCGCCAGTCACGATCCGCACCCCTGGAGAAGCTTCGGATTCGCCTGGACGACGCGGGCCCGGCCCATGCAGGTGGCGGTAGAATGCCTAGGGTCCAAACTCAATTAGGGCTAGCGAAACGGCTGCGCGACGTGATTCACGC
>CAXUGD010000088.1:0-10690 GCA_964250355.1 uncultured Acetobacteraceae bacterium
CCTCAATCGGCACCCGCGAGTGGGCGTGTGTCAGTCTTTAGGCGGGTTGGTATAATTTCTTCAGTTCCTGCAAGATCAACTGATAGTTATTGTCTTCTTTTTGCCGATCTTGCTGCGACTGCTGTGTAAGCGCTTTTTGCTCGGCCTCTTTCTTCTTTGTTTCGATGGCTGAGGCGATACAGTCATCGAACGACATCACTGCTGCAGCAAGACCGCCAAGGGCAGTGAGTAATCCAAGGCCAGAGGTCAAAAAAGCCGGAATGGCTGCCGGCGCTGCGGGCGTCGCGCTTGCAAATACTGCTCCCACGCAAGTAACGCCCGCTGTTATTGCAATCGTGGTTGCTGTCGCAATTCCAATAAATTGAGCAGGACAATGACCCATATCCTGCTTGGCAATACCAGCTAAATGCTTCAACTCGGTCAATAGCGCCTCAACAACCCCGCCCACCTCCTTCATAAAGGCGACCGCCTTCCTGATCCCCTCCTCGATTGCCTCGCCCGCCTCATGGGCCACGTGGACGGCCTCGTCTTTCACCACCTGCGCGCCGTGGGCGATCGCGTGGCCGGCCTCACCCGCCTTTTCCTCGACGACGCCCATGGCGGCCGAGGCGCCCTCGGCCACCGTGTGGCCGGCCTGCGCGATCCCCGCCTCCGCCTCGTCCGCGTATTGGCTGATGTCCACGCCCAAGAAGGAGTGGAGCCAGCTTGCCTGCTCCGGCGTGGGGCGCCGCTTGTCCGCCTGCTCCACCGCCTATGCCTGTCCGCCCGCGGGTGCCTGCAACGCCTTGCCCAGCGCGCCCAGGGACGCCTGCAGAGTCTTGCCCACGGCGAGCGGCCGGTATGGATTGTGGTCGATCTCGGTCAGCATCTTCTCGCGGGACAGGTAGGACTGGTAGCGCGAGAGGATCTGCTGCGCCTCGCCCACCAGCTTGCCGTGCGCGCCGGCGTCGGTGTTGTTGGCCACCTCGTCGAGCTTGGCGGACAGGCTGTGGTCCAGCTGGTCCATGGCGGGGCCGATCTTGGCCTTGAAAGCCGTCTCGAACGGCGACGCCGCGCCGTGGCCCTTCAGGCTGTCCGACACCGCATGGAACAGGCCGTCCACTTCGCCCTGCACCTTGGCGCGCGTCGCCACCCAGGCGTCGCGCGCCTTGGCGAATACGGGGCTGCCCATCGGGTGATGCCCCGCGCCGGCCTCGGCAGCCGGTGCGGAGGCCGCGGCCTGGCTGCCGCCGAGCATGCGTTCCAGCGAATCGGTGTCGCGGGCGGCCGATGCCAGGTCGCCCGACTTCAGGCTGGCCTGCGCCGCCTTGGCCGCCGTTTTCATCGCGTCGCCGCCCGGCGGGTTGGACGCCAGCGCCGCAACCATCCTCTTGACGAGGTCGGTCAGCCTGGTCCGCAACGCCTCCGCATCCGGACCGGCCGCACTGGCCGCCTGCGGCGCCTCAGGGGCGGCCGAGGAGGCGCCGGCACCTGCCTGGGCCGCCGTCGGGGCAGCCTGGTCGGCCGAAGCGGATGCCGGCGTTGCATCGGCCGGGGGCGTGGCGGTTTGCGGCGGGGCTGCGGCCTCGGCCGGCCCGTCCGCCCTGCCGTGCACACCCGCCGCACCGTCCGGCGCATCGGCACTCGCCTCGTCCTCCGGCTCGTCTTCCAGCGCGGCATCCACGCTGATCTCGCACTTGCTGAAGCCCGCCTTCTTCAACTGCTCCAGCAGCTTCACCCGCAGCGCCGCGGGCGCGTCCTTGTTGACGGTGAACAGCACCAGCGAGCCGTCGCGCTCGGTATCGACGGAGGCCCTGCCGAAGCGGACCGTGCTGGCCTCGAGCTCGATCTTCTTGCCCTGCGCCGCCTTCTTGAACAGGGCTGCCACCTTGCGCGGCTTGGCCCGCTTGTCGAGCAGGATGGCGCCCTGCTTGTCGCGGGTCAGCCCGATCGCACAGTTCACCGGCTCGCGTTTGGACAGCAGCAGCAGCGGCTTCAGCTCCGCCGGCGACATCACCCCGTCCTTGCCGTCCACGCCCGACATGATGAACGCTCTCCCACCCCACGCGCGGCGCATACCGTCGTTTCGGCAGTCTTACAACATACCGAACCGCGCGGCCCCGCGCGATTGTGACCTGCGAAGGCTTCGGAACGTTACCCTAGGCTGCCAACTGCCGCATCAGCCCCTGCGCCACCAGCGCCTCGGCGATCTGCACCGCGTTCAGCGCCGCACCCTTGCGCAAATTGTCCGATACGCACCAGAAACCGAGCCCGTTCGGCACGGTGGGATCGCGGCGCAGGCGGCTGACATAGACGGCGTCCTCGCCCTGGCATTCGGCCGGGGTGATGTACCCGCCATCGTCCCGGCTATCCACCACCACCACGCCGGGAAAGCGGCGCAGCAGGTCGCGCGCCTCGCCGGTGTTGACCGGCTGCTCGAACTGCACGGTCACCGCTTCGGCATGGCCGATGAACACCGGAACGCGCACGCAGGTGGCGAACACGGCGATGTCGGGGTCCAGGATCTTGCGTGTCTCCACCGCCATCTTCCACTCCTCCTTGGTGGCGCCGTCGTCCAGGAAGCTGTCAATGTGCGGGATGCAGTTGTAGGCGATGTTTTTCGTGAAGATCTGCGGCTGCGCCGGGTCGTTCACGAAAAAAGCCTTGCTGCTGGTGAACAGCTCGTCCATGCCCTCCTTGCCGGCGCCGGAGACCGACTGGTAGGTGCTGACCACCACGCGGCGCACACGGTAACGGTCGTGCAACGGCTTCAGCGCCATCACCATCTGGATCGTGCTGCAGTTCGGGTTGGCAATGATACGCCGCTTGCTGTGCCGTGCCAGCGCCTGGGGGTTCACCTCCGGCACCACCAGCGGCACGTCCGGCTCCATGCGGAAGTGGCTGGTGTTGTCGATCACGATGCAGCCGGCGGCCGCCGCCCGCGGCGCGTGCACGGCCGAGACGGCAGCGCCCGGGCTGAACAGGCCCAGGTCCCAGCCGGCGAAATCGAACGTCTCGGTGTTGCGCACGGTCAGCACCTGCTTCTCGCCGAAGCTCACCTGCTGGCCCACCGACCGCGCGGAGGCCAGCGCCACGATGTCGTCCACCGGAAACGCCCGCTCGGCCAGCGTCTTCAGCATCTCGCGCCCGACGGCACCCGTGGCGCCCACCACCGCAACCCTGTAGCCCATCGCCCATCCCCGAACCGAAACTCTCCTGGCACTGGCAGAGCGCGTGCCGGCGAGCAAGCCTGCCGATTTGGCGCGGGGCTTTCCAGCCCGATCAAACCTTGGTTTGTGGAACGCGTGAGCTTCCCGCCAGACGTCGCCCGGCCTAAGCATCGCACTGCACCAACGCCGGAGAGAAACGCCCTTGGCCGACGCACCAGGCTCACCCGGCATCGCCCCACGTTGGACATCGTCGGACAAGAGCGGGCTGGGCACCGCGTTGCTGGCCACCAGCCAGGTTTGGTTCACCATCAGCCACGGCATCCTGAACGAGTGCTACTACCCGCGCGTCGATCAGGCGTGTACCCGGGATTTCGGCTTCATCGTAACGGACGGCTACGGCCTGTTCGCCGAGGAGAAGCGCGACACGGAAAGCGTCATCACCTCCGTGGCGGACGGCGTGCCGGCCTACCGGCTGGTCAACACGCACCGGCCGACCGACGGCAGCAAGCCGCGGTTCCGCATCGTCAAGCACATCCTGTCCGACCCGCGGCGCGACGTGGTGCTGCAGCAGGTGCGGCTGGAACGGCTGGACAACTCGCCGCTGCGCCTGCACGCGCTGCTGGCGCCGCACCTGGTCAATGCCGGCCACAGCAACACGGCCTGGCTGGGCGACTACAAGGGACAGGAGATGCTGTTCGCCGAGGGCGGCGGGGCGGCGCTCGCCTTGGCCGCCGGCGCGCCCTGGCTGAAGCGGTCGGTGGGGTTCGCGGGGGTCAGCGACGGCTGGCATGACCTGCAGCGCCACTTCAAGCTCACCTGGGAGTACGGCCGCGCGGTGGCCGGCAACGTGGCGCTGGTGGGCGAGATCGACCTGCCCGCGGACGGCACGGTCGTGTTCGCCCTGGGCTTCGGCCGCAGCCCGACGGAGGCCGCCTTTCGCGCCCGCTCCAGCCTGCAGGACGATTTCGCGACGGTGGCCCAGGACTACGCCGAAGCCTGGCGCAGCTGGCAGGCCACGCTGCGTCCGCTGGACCAGCCCTGCGCGCCCGGCAGCCACAACACCTACCGCGTCAGCACCGCGGTGCTGCGCACGCACGAGGCGCCGAGCTTCCGCGGCGGCTTCATCGCCAGCCTGTCCATCCCGTGGGGCGCCGCCCGCGGCGACGACGACCTGGGCGGCTATCACCTGATCTGGCCGCGCGACCTGGTAGAGACCGCGGGCGGGCTGCTGGCCGCCGGCGCCGATGCTGAGGCGCTGCGCGTGCTGGAATACCTCCGCACCATCCAGGAGCCGGACGGCCACTGGCCGCAGAACAACTGGCTGGACGGCTCGTCCTACTGGCAGGGCGTGCAGATGGACGAGTGCGCCTTCCCCATCCTGCTGGTCGATCTGGCCAGCCGCGCCGGCGCCCTGTCCGACCCCGAGCGCGCCCGCCTCTGGCCCATGGTGCGCGGGGCCGCCGCCTTTCTCGCCAAGCACGGCCCGGTCACCGGGCAGGACCGGTGGGAGGAGAACGCGGGCTATTCCACCTTCACCCTGGCAGTGGAGATCGCGGCCCTGCTGGTGGCCGCCGAGCAGGCGCAGCTGGCCGGCGAGGCAGAGGCGGCGCGCTTCCTCCAGGACACGGCCGACGCCTGGAACGACGCGCTGGACGGCTGGACGTTCGCGCGGGACACGCCGCTCGCCCGCACGCTGGGCGTGGACGGCTACTACGTCCGCATGGCGCCGGCCCGTGCGCCGGGCACGGAGGCCGGCCTGGACGGACAGGTGCAGATCAAGAACCGGCCGGAAGGGCAGGGGCTGTTCCGCGCTTACGAGGTGATCAGCCCGGACGCGCTGGCGCTGGTGCGCTTCGGCCTGCGCGCGGTGGACGACCCGCGCATCCGGGGCACGTTGGCCGCCATCGACCACGCGACGCGCGCCGAGATGCCGGCCGGGCCGTGCTGGTACCGCTACACCGGTGACGGCTATGGCGAGCACACCGACGGCGCCCCGTTCGACGGCACCGGCCAGGGCAGGCTGTGGCCGCTGCTGACCGGGGAGCGTGCGCATGTCGCGGTCGCGGCCGGCGACATGGCCGGCGCGCGCGCGCTGCTGGCCACGCTGGAGGCTTCGACCAGCCGCGGCGCACTGATCCCCGAGCAGGTATGGGACGGGGACGACATACCGGAGCGCGAGCTGTTCCGCGGCCGGCCCAGCGGCTCGGCCATGCCGCTGGTCTGGGCGCATTCGGAGCACATCAAGCTGCTGCGCTCGCTGGCTGACGGCGCGGTGTTCGATATGCCGCCCCAGACGGTGCGGCGCTACCAGACGGAGAAGCGGGCGGCCCGGGTCGTGCCCTGGCGCGCCGATTTCCAGGCGGCCAGCCTGCCGCCCGGCCGGGTGCTGCGCGTGGAGCTGGGACAGCCGGCGGCGGTGTTGTGGAGCGACGACGGGTGGACCACTTCGCGGGAGGTGCCAACCACCGATACCGGGCTGGGCATCCATACGGTGGAGATCGAGGCGGCACGGCGCCCGGTGGTGTTCACCTGGCGCGCGGCCACGGGTGCCTGGGCCGGCACCAACTATTCGGTGGGTTAGGGGCTTCCGGACAAGCGTCCGGAAGCCCCCGTGGCCCGGTGTTACGGGTTGCTTGGCGTCTGCGGCGTGCCGCTCAGCGGCGCCTTCGGCTGGCCCACATAGGCGGCCACGATCGGCGTGCCCACGCCCGCGGTCAGGCCGTAGGCCGCGTTCAGCTGCGTGTTCACCAGGCCGTTGAAGCCCGGGATGTTGGTGTGGAAATACGGGCCTTTTCCGGCAGCTTGTTTGGCAGCCAGCCCGTAGATGTAGGTGTTCAGGTTGCCCATCCGTCCCTTCTGCTCGATCAGCAGCGCGGTCGCCCCGGCCAACTCGGGCGAGGAGACGCTGGTGCCGATCAGGCCGTAGAACCCGCCCCCGTTGCCGGCCGCAATGGAAACAACAACGGCGCTGCGCTGCGAGTTGCCGTTGCCGTCCCGCGGGTTGTCCAGGCCGTTGCAGAACTCGCCCTTGCCGGGCACGTGGCGCAGCTTGGAGATGCCGCCGGGGCAGCCGCCCACCTGCATGCCGATGTCGGGCACCGAACGCGCCGTGGTGGAACCCGTGTTGACCAGCGTCTGGTAGGACGGCTGGGCGAAGATGGCGCTGTAGCCGCTGCCCGCGCCCCAGTCGCCGCCCGATGCGGTGGTGCCGGTGCCGAACGGGTCGTACGGGATTTCGGGATCGGACCAGCCGTTCTCGCCCACATAGGGCGAATCGAGCGTGCCCTGGTTGTAGCCGGTGATCACGTTCGTGCCGCCCACCGCGGTCACCGCTGGGTCGGCCGCCGGGGTGGACACGCCCTTCAGGAACACGCCGTTGCCCAGGTCGGGGTAGTAGGAAACGCTGGGGCACTCCTTGCCGGCGCTGTCGCCCGAGCTGGCCAGAAAGGTGATTCCCTGGGAGTTACCCTGCAGAAACAGCTCGTGATAGGCCTGCAGGATGCCGAGCTGGCTGGTGCCGTGGTTGTACTTGGCGGTGTATTCCAGCTCGCACTCGCCGAAGGACGAGCTGACCAGATCGACCGTGTTCGCCTCGATTATGGTCACGTAGCCGGCGAAGATGTTGCCGTCCGACAGGTCGGGGATGTCGTACAGGATCACGCTGGCGCCCGGGGCGCCGGTCAGCTCCTCCTGCGTGTCGAGCGACGCCTCGTCCAGCGCCGGGCTGGCCGTGGTGGCGCCGCCGTTCACATAGACGCGGCCGGCCAGCACCGGGTCGGGCTTGCCGCTGATGGCCGACCAGTTCTCGTGATCGAACACGGCGGCGATGTCGGAATCGAAGATGTCGCTCGACATCAGCACGCCAAGCGTCACGCCCGTTCCGTCCAGCGGCTTGACCTTGCCGCCTACCGTCACCGTGGCCTGCACGGACGGATAGCTGTAGGCCTGCTTGAGGTCGTCGAACCAGTAGGTGCCGGTCTCGCTGTACCGGTTCGCCGGGTCCACCTTGCCGGTGATGGCGGCATGTGTATGGGCGACGTGAGGCGAGAAGCTGAAGATCTGCGCGCCGCTCTGGGTGAACTCGGCGGGCAGCCGCAGCGCGCTCTCCCCCATGATGTGGGTCACACCCTCCGGCGTGCGGCCCAGCAGGAGACGGGTGCCGAAATTGCGCTCCACCTGGTCGGACGTGCCTGTGACGTGCAGGCTGCGTGTCTGCGCCGTTACCGTGAAGCCGCGCGACCGCAGCGAGGCGGCCACGCGCTCGACCGCGGCCGCATCCGGCCCGAAGCGCAGCCCGAACTGGGCCGGGGTCAGCCAGTGGTGGTAGCTGGGCGAGGCAGGGTCGTGCAGGGCGGCCACGAAGCCCTCGAGCTTGTCGCGGTTGCGCAACGGCAGCACCACGTCGAAGGCGACCGGACGGCCCGGCTCGGCCCGCGCAACGGCCTCGGACGCGCCCGCGCACTGGGGAGCGGCCAAACCCGCCGCGGTCAGCAAGGTAGCACACAGCAACGATGATTTCAGTTTACCCAGCACTCGACATGTCTCCTGTGAGAACTGCCTGCCCGGGCACGGCCGCGCCACACCCCAAGCCGACATCCGGCATAGCCGTGAATAAACCGTAACACAGGCCCGGACCGCCGCAATCGTCTATCCGCATGCAAAATGATTGTGCATTGTCACAAAATTGTGACGTGCTGTTTGCTTCGAGCGGAGTGCGTTTCGCAGGGTCGCCAGCACCTCCGCCGCGCCAGCCTGGCGGGCGAAGCCTGTTGCGCGGATCGCCGAAGCGTGATGACGTAACCGAAACCTTGAGGATGCCGCACAATGCGCCGGAACGCTGCCGCGACGATTGGTCTTTCCGCCATCGGGCTCGCTGCCCTCGCCGCCCAGGCACAGCAGGCGCAGGCGCCCGGCAGCGCCGGTCGCATAGCCGCCGCGGGGCACCCGGTGATTGTGGTCATGAAGAACCGGGCCAACGGCGCGCGTGCGGAGGCAGACCAGGCCCCGCTCATGGCCGAGCTGCAGCAGGCCGGCGCCGCCCGGATCAAGCCCTACCACCTGGTCAACGCGCTCGCCGCCACCGTGACGGAAGGCGAGCTGGCGCGGTTGCGCGCCAACCCGGCCGTGGCGGCCGTGGTGGATGACGTGCCCATCCGCCGTCCGGCCCACGCTTTCGCCCACACCATCCGGGCGGCGCTGAACGGCACCACCTCGCCGGCGCCGAACTACATCCCCGGCTCGTGCCTGCCGAACGGTCGCGTCCAGCTGAACCCCGAGGCGCTGCTGACCACCAACACCGCTTCGGACAATCCCAAGGCCAAAACGGCCCGCTCGCTCGGTTACACCGGCGCCGGCGTGAAGGTAGCCTGGATCGCCGACAGTATCGACCCCAAGAACCCCAACTTCATCCGCCCCTATGGCGGCAGCGTCTTCTTCGACTACCAGGACTTCTCCGGCGACGGCACCGGCCGCTATGCCGATGGCGGCGAGGCGTTCCTCGACGCCAACTCCATCGCCGGCCAGGGCATCGTCACCTACAACGTCAACGGCTTCAGCGTCCAAGGCCTGCCCGCCGCCTGCAACATCCGTATCGAAGGCGTGGCCCCCGGCGCCTCGCTACTCGGGCTGGACGTGTTCGGCGAGAACGAGGACACGCTGACCTCCAACTTCCTGGAAGCCATCGACTACGCGGTGTTCACCGACCACGTGGACGTGCTCAACGAGTCCTACGGCGGCAACGGGATTCCCGACACGACCGCGCTGGACGTGAATAAGCTGTTCAACGACGCGGCAGTGGCGGCCGGTGTCACAGTCACCGTCTCCAGCGGCGATGCGGGCCCCACCAACACCATCGGCTCCCCCTCGTCGGACCCGCTGGTGATCAGCGCGGGGGCCACCACCACCTTCCGCATCTACGCCCAGATCAACGAGGCCGCGACGCGCTACTTCGCCACCACCGGCTGGCTGGACGACAACATCAGCGCGCTCAGCTCCGGCGGCTACACGCAAACCGGGCGCACGGTCGATCTGGTGGCGCCGGGCGACCTGAACTGGGTGTCGTGCAGCCCCAATGGCGGCTGCACGAACCTGCTCGGCCAGCCGTCGGGCATCTCCGACAGCGGCGGGACCAGCGAGTCCGCGCCGCTGACCGCAGGTGCGGCCGCGCTGGTGATCGAGGCCTACCGGAAATCCCATGGCGGCGCCTCGCCCACGCCCGCTTTGGTCAAGCAGATACTGACCAGCACGACCAGCGACCTGGGCGTGCCCGCGACCGAGCAGGGCACCGGCATCCTCAACACCTATAACGCCGTGCTGCTGGCCCAGTCGGTGCAGACCGGGGACGGCACGCCGCCCGCGGCGGGCAGCACGCTGCTGTTCTCGCAGGACCAGCTGAACGCCATCGACGCGCCCGGCACTGCCGAGACCTGGCCGGTGAAGGTGACCAACACCGGCACCGCCGCCCAGACCCTGCAGCTGGCCGGGCAGACGGTCGGGCGTGACGAGAACGTGCAGACCGGCACGGTGACCCTGCAAGACGGCGCCAACCCGCAATTCACCAGCTTCACCGGCCTGCAGGAAAACTACGTAAAGGTGCCGTTCCAGGTGCCTGCCGGTGCGGACCGGCTGACGGCGGCCGTGGCCTTCCCGCCCTCCAACCCGCCCGGCAAGGTGGTGACGCTGATCCTGATCGATCCGCACGGCAAGATGGCGGCCAACACCCTGCCCCAGGGCCTGGGCGATTTCGGCCAGGTGGATGTGCGCAAGCCCGCTGCCGGCACCTGGACGGGCGTGATCTTCAGCCGCCTCGCTTCCATCGGCGGCGTGAACGGCGCGGTGCCCTACCGCGTGGCCACCCAGCGCTTGGTGCCGTTCGGCGCCGTCTCCCCCGCGTCGCTCACCCTGCAGCCCGGCCAGAGCCAGACCGTCCAGGTGAGCGCCACCACACCTGCCAAGCCTGGCGACGCCGCGGGGTCGGTCGTGGTCAGCGCGTCCGGCGCGGGCCGCGACCCCTATCTCGGCGCCGAGCGCAACAGCGTGGCCATCACCCTGCGCAGCCTCGTCGATGTGGCCCACGGCGGCGCCTTCAGCGGCGTGCTGACGGGCGGCAACGGCCGTGCCGGGGTGCCCGGCCAGGTAGCCTACTACGCCTTTAACGTGCCGGCCGGCACCAGTGCGATCGCGGCGAACGTCTCGCTGACCAACGACTTCGCCCAGTCCGTGGGCGCCTACCTTGTCAACCCGCAGGGGGTCGCCGTAGGTTTCGGCCAGAACCTCGGCATCGGCGGCAACGGCCAGTCGCTGACCGCCAACACGGTCAGCCCCTTGCCAGGCCTCTGGACGCTGGTCGTCGATTTCGTCCAGCCGGTCGTGGGCAACGAGGTGTCGCAGCCCTTCAGCGGCACGGTCGTCCTCAACCAGGTCGCAGCCGTCGCCCCCGGCCTGCCCA
The DNA here is from genome assembly GCA_964250355.1 of uncultured Acetobacteraceae bacterium. Taxonomy (GTDB): domain Bacteria; phylum Pseudomonadota; class Alphaproteobacteria; order Acetobacterales; family Acetobacteraceae; genus BOG-908. The sequence continues at coordinate 10,597 of CAXUGD010000088.1, forward strand.
ACAGCACCGGCACGGTGCTGGCCGCGGGGGCGCCCCGCGCCCGGGGCCGGGGCGGGGGCCAGAAAGCGCCCGCGCCCCCGGGCGGGGGGGGGGG
>CAXUGD010000089.1:0-10664 GCA_964250355.1 uncultured Acetobacteraceae bacterium
GCCGGCGTGCGCGCCATGGCCCGCGCCGGCACGGTTGCCGTGCTGCTGCCGGGCGCCTACGCCACCGTGGGCGCGCGCCAGCCGCCGCCGGTGGCCGCCTTTCGCGCGCATGGTGTGGGGATGGCGGTGGCCACGGATTGCAACCCCGGGTCCTCGCCGCTGTGCTCGCTGCTGATGGCGGCCAACCTTGCCTGCGCGCTGTTTCGCCTGACGCCGGAAGAGGCGCTGGCGGGCATGACGCGCGAGGCGGCCCGCGCGCTGGGGTTGGCGGGCGAGGTTGGCACGCTGGTGGCCGGCCAAGCGGCCGAGTTCGCCGTCTGGCCCGTTGGCCACCCGCGCGAGCTGGCCTACTGGATGGGCGGGCTGTCGCCGTGTTTCGTCAGCCCGGCCCTGCCGCAGGAGGGGTGACCCTCGGCTAGGACTTGGTGCCCGTCGTCTTGGCCTGAGCGATGTAGTCGGCCGGAAACAGGGTTTTCAGCGCTTCCACCTTGGGCGCGTCGTTGACGACGATGTAGGGGTAGTCGGGATGCGTCTCGAGGAAGTCCTGGTGGTAGGCTTCGGCCGGGTAGAAGCCATGCAGGGCATCCACCCTGGTGGCGATCGGGGCGTGGAAGGTGTGGGCGGCGTTGAGCTGGGCGATGTAGGCGGTGGCGACAGCCTGCTGCTCGGGCGTGGCGTAGAACACCTCCGACCGGTACTGGGTGCCGCTGTCCGGACCCTGCGCGTCCTTGGTCGTGGGGTCCAGGGCCACACTGAAGAAGATCTGCAGGATGCGGCCGTAGCTGATCTGCCGGGGGTCGTAGGTGATCTGCACGGATTCGGCGTGACCGGTCTCGCCACCGCTGACCGTTTCGTAATTGGCGGTGGATTGCGCGCCGCCGCTGTAGCCGGCCAGCACGCGCTGCACGCCGCGCACATGCTCGAACACGCCCTGCACGCCCCAGAAGCAGCCGCCGGACAGCACGGCGGTTTGCGGCGTAGCGGTGGGTGGCGCGTCTTGGGCCGGCGGCGGCACCACGTGCACGTCTTCGGCGCCGCGGGCCGGTGCGTAAAGCATGGCGGCTGCCAGCAACAGGGCCGCCGTGCCGCCCCATGCAGTCTTGGATACGAGTGTCACGCGCTGGCTCCCTTATGGAATGTGAGCGCTACGCCGTTCATGCAGTAGCGCAGGCCGGTGGGCTTCGGCCCGTCTTCGAACACGTGGCCCAGATGGCCGCCGCAGCGTGCGCAGTGCACCTCCGTGCGCTCCATCAGCAGGCTGCTGTCGGCTTCCGTTGACACCGCGTGGTCCAGCGGCTGGTAGAAGCTGGGCCAGCCGGTGCCGCTGTCGAACTTGGTGGCCGAGGCGAAAAGCGGCAGCGCGCAACCGGCACAATCGTAGCGGCCGGCGGAGAACTCGTGGTCGAGCGGGCTGGACTCCGGCGCCTCCGTGCCCTGCTGGCGCAGCACGGCGTAGGCCTCGGGCGAGAGCAGCTTGCGCCATTCGGCGTCGGTGTGGGAGACGGCGAACCGTTCGGTGGCGCGCGCGGTGTGGCGGAACCCGCTGAACCAGCCTATCAGGCCCAGGCAGGCGGCCCCTGCCAGAAGATGGCGTCTCGTCATGGGTGATATACTCCTCAGCCTGGCCGCGCGCCTGTCGCCGGTGCGCCGCCTTGCACGATGTTTCGCACCGGCCGCGCAAGCGGTTACCCTGCGGTCCGCGCACGTAACTTTCAGGCGTGGGCGCTCGAATACAAGGTTATGGATTTCGGCATGACTGCCCAGCACCCATCGGCCGGCACGCGGCCCATGCACCCCGCCATCGTGCGTATCACGCATTGGGTGGGGGCTGCCGCGATGATTGCAATGATTCTGAGTGGTTGGGCGATCTACAACGCTTCGCCCATCCTGCCCTTTGTGATCCCACCCTCGATCACGCTGGGCGGGTGGCTGGGCGGCGGTATCGCCTGGCACATTGCCGCCATGTGGGTGCTGATGGCCGACGGCCTGATCTACCTGGTGTGGGGTCTGGCGAGCGGCCATTTCCGGCGCGACTTCCTGCCGTTGAGCGTGCAGGGCGTTGCACGCGATTTCTGGGCTGCGCTGACGCTGCGCCTGGTGCATCGGCTGGGCAGCTACAACGCGGTGCAGAAGCTGCTCTACGTTCTGGTGCTGGGTGCGTCTGTGCTGGCGGTGCTGAGCGGGTTGTCGATCTGGAAACCGGTGCAGCTGGGCAGCCTGACCTGGCTGTTCGGCGGCTACGACGTGGCACGCCGCATCCACTTTGCCCTGATGTCGGCCATCGTTGGTTTCCTCATCGTGCATGTCGTGCTGGTGGCGTTGGTGCCATCGACCCTGGTTTCAATGGTAACGGGCGGGCGGCGAGTGGCTGTGCGCCGGGATGCGGGAGCGTGATCCGGCGCGAGGATCACCTGACACAAATACGCTTGCTGGAGCGCCGCCACCTGCTCCGCGGCGGGTTGTCGCTGGGTGCGTTGGCGATGCTGACCGGCTGCGATCTTTCAACCAAGGACGGCGTGTTCGACCGCATGCTGTGGAGCATGCTTCGGTTCAACGACCGCATGCAGGCGGCCCTGTTCAGCCCCAATCGCCTGGCCGCCACGTTTAGGCCGGACCAGATCACGCGCCCGTTCAAGTTCAACGCCTACTACCCGATCAGCCAGGTGCGCTCCCCCGACCCCGATTGGCGGCTGGAGGTGTCTGGCCTGGTGAGCGACGACACGCCCTGGTCGCTGGATCGTCTGCGTGCCCTGCCGCAGGCGGCACAGATTACCCGGCACATCTGCGTGGAGGGTTGGAGCCAGATCGGCCAGTGGTCTGGCGTGCCGCTGCGAGTGTTCCTGCAGCATGTTGGTGCCGATTTGCGCGCGGGGTATGTGGGATTCGAGTGTTTCGACGACTATTCATCCAGCATCGACATGGCTTCGGCCCTGCACCCGCAGACCATCCTGGCGCTGGACTTTGGCGGTGCCCCCTTGACGCCGGCCTGGGGCGCGCCCGTGCGGCTTCGTATCCCGACCAAGCTCGGCTTCAAGAACCCCAAGAACATCGCTGCGATCACCGTGGGCAACACCAACCCGGGCGGTTACTGGGAGGATCAGGGTTACAACTGGTTCAGCGGCTCGTGACCGACCAGCGCGGCCTTGGCCGATCGGGCGGACGGTGTCTATGACTGGCGGATGGACGCGCAGGATGACAAGCGGCTTGCGGCTTTGATGGCGGCAGCCCAGGACGGGGACGCGACCGCCTATAAGGCTGCTTTGCAGGCCTGCGTTCCGATCGCAGCATCCCAAGCCAGACGGCTGGGCGTGCGCCCCGCGGCGGTGGACGATGTGGTTCAGGATGTTTTGCTCACAGTTCATCGCGCGTTGCCGACCTACGACCCGTCCCGGCCGTTTGCGCCGTGGCTACGCGCCATCATCAGCCGGCGCTCGATCGACACGATGCGGCTGCACGGGCGGCAGGGGGCGCGTGAGGTGCACGACTCAGACGCCTACCTCAACCATCCTGGCCAACACGACGACGCGGAGGTGACGATGGGCGAGCGGGCCGACGCGCGCAGGCTCCGCGCCGCGATCGCCACCTTGCCGTCTCGTCAACGTCAGGCGGTGGAGTTGCTGGGCCTGAAGGAACACTCGTTGGAAGAGGCATCCCGGCAGACCGGGCATAGCAAGGTGGCTTTGAAGGTCAGCTTGCATCGCGCGATACGATCTCTGCGGGACCGCTTCGGCGCTTCGCGCGATGACTGACGCCCAAATTGCCATTATCGAAAGCCTGGCGCGCGACCTGCGGCCTGTGGCGCGCCTGCCCGCCTTGTGGAAGCGCCTGGCCCAATGGTTGGCAGCGGTGGTTTGGATCGGCCTGCTACTGTCCATGTTTTCTGATTTCGGGGCATTGCAGCAGCGCCTTGCTGCCGCACCCGACATGTGGATCAGCTTGGCCGGTGCTGCCTTGACGGCGGTGCTGGCGGGGTGGGCGGCTCTGCAACTCAGCATCCCCGGCCGTTCGAACCTGTGGGCCCTGTTGCCGCTACCCACCTTGTCCGCTTGGCTCGGCGCAAGCGCCGCCGGTTGCCTCCGTCTCTCCCCGATTGGAGGGGTCGAAGCTGAACCGGCCATGCATCCCATGGTTTGCTTCCGCTTTGTTCTGCTCGTATCGATACCTCTCCTGGCGCTCATGGGCTGGCTGTTGCTGAGGGCATATTCGCTGCGGCCAGGTTTGACCGCTGCTCTCGGCGGCTTGGCAAGCGCAGCGGCGGCAGCCACGCTCCTGTCGTTGATCCACCCCTTCGACGCCACGATTGAAGATCTCAGCGTGCATTTTACGGCCGTGCTCTGTGTTGTAGTGATGGCTCGACTGTGGGGTGGCCGCACGCTTCGTGGCGCGGCTACATCTCCCGCCCGGCAGACCGCAGGCTGACCGTCAACGGCTCGGTCAGGTAGTCGAGCGCTGTTCTTGGCTTGACAGGCACGACGACCTCAACCGGCATACCCGGGCCCAGTTGGCGGAGAAGCGATCCGCCGGCATGATCGGCCAGTAACGAGACTTGGGCAGTGTAGTAGCTCCGTCCATTACGAGGATCGGTGATGCGGTCCGCTGACACCACCTCGACACGCCCGTCAATCGGTTGAGTTTCGCGTGCACTGAACCCAGTGGCTATGATGCGCGCCGCCTGACCCGCCCTTAGATGCTCGATATCTTCGGGCCTGATTTCGGCCAATGCCACAATGCGACGATTGTCAGGCACGATCTGCATGATCGGTTTTCCCGGCTCGATCACGCCGCCGCGCGTGAAAACCTGCAGATCGACCACTTGGCCGCTGACCGGTGCGCGAATCTCCAGTCGGCTCAGCAGATCTTGGTCGGCCACCAGCCGTGGCAGCACGTCGTTGATGCGCAACTGCGCTTCTCGTAGTTCGCGCGTGGCATCGCCCTGAGCGGCAACGCGAACGCGTAATTTCTCCGCCTCCAACTCCGCCGCTTCCGCCTCGTGACGGGCGATGTCGGATTGAAGTTGCCCCGTCTCGCCGCGGAGCGCCTCGATCGAGCGAGACAGCTCCAGAACTGTGTTACGGGCAGATAGGCCCATATGCTCCAACGTGGTCAGTGCTTGTAGCTGCTGGACGCCGAAAGCCAGGCCACGCATCGCGGCCTCATGCTGGGCTACCGCGCCCGCATATTGTTGGCGCGACTGCACCAGCCGCTGGTCGATCACCCGCAGCTGCTGATCAAGGAGACCCATGTGACTGCGAAACACGACCTGTTCCCTCGCCACCACAGATTTTGCAACGGCATCGCCTCCGCCCAACTCGAGTGGAAAACGAATGCTGTCTTCCCCCGATAGCTCGGCCATGGCTCGGGCACAGAGGGCGCGATCACCGGCCAACTGAGCCGCGTGCACGTTCATCATCGCGCGTGTCTGAGTGTCGTCCAGGCGAATGAGAACCTGGTCGCGCATTACCCTGTCGCCGTCCTGAACCAGCAGTGCGGAGACGACCCCGCCCTCCTTATGCTGAACGGTCTTCGTCTTGTCCTGAACAGTGAGCGCACCACTGCCCACGACAGCCCCGTCCAGTGGAGCAAAGGCCGCCCAGCCGCCGAACCCAGCGAAAAACAGGAAAATTGTCGCAAGACCGATGCGAACAGGCATATTTCCGAGATCTTTCGATGCCGGTTGCGTGTATGTAGGATCGCTCATGATTATTCTCCTGCGGCCGTCCGTAGGGGACGCTTTAGAAACTCCATGGAGCGCTGCACGTGCAACAGGCGCCCGTCCACCATCGTCGCCACATAATCGGCAACCCGAACCAACGCGGTGCTGTGCGTAATGATAACCACCGTCCGCCGGCGCTCTCGCGCAGCAGCTACGCAACGGAAGAGAGCAGCCTCACCATCGGAATCCAGGCTGGCGCTCGGCTCGTCCAAGACGAGGACGGGTGGATCGAACAATAGCGCCCGTGCCAAGGCTACACGCTGACGCTGGCCACCAGACAAGCAACACGATGACTCATCAACCACAGTCTGATACCCCATGGGGAGACGCAAGATCATGTCATGAGCTTGAGCTGCTTGGGCTGCCGTAATGACCACTTCGTCTGAGGCATCGCTGAAACGAGCTATGTTCTCGCGAATTGTACCTGGGAAAAGCGAGTAGCTCTGCGGTAGATACCCAATTCCCATACCGAGCTGTGCTGGTCCCCAGCTGGCGAACTCCGCACCGTCTAGGCGGATGATGCCGGCATCCGGTCGGATTGCCCCGGCCAATACTCGCCCCAAGGTTGATTTTCCGGCTGCGTTTGGACCAACGACTGCAAGGACGGCACCAGGTTCGATCCGCAATGTGACATCTGTCAGGGCAGAGCGCTCGACACCGGCCGGCGTCCACGTGACATGCTCAAGGTGCAGCTCACCAGACGGTGATGGCAGGGTTATGCAGTCGTTCTGTTCACGTCCGGAGACAGCCTGGATGCGTTTAAAGGCGTCACGCGCTGTCAGAGTGCTTCGCCAACTTGCCACGACGGCCTCAACCGGCGCTGTACAGCGACCTAGCAGAAGCGAGCCAGCAAATACCGCGCCACTACTGATCTGATGATGAATTGCAAGGAAGGCTCCAAGACCGAGTACTGCCGATTGTGCCAGCATTCGAACAAATTTTGCAACTGCACTTAATACTACGGCTCGCTGACTGGCGCGACTTTGAGCGGACAGCATGTCGGACCGAAGCTGCTGCCAACGACCTGCAAGATGATCACCCAAGCCCATCGTACTTGCGCAATCGGCATGACGGGTGACAGCGTCCCCAAATTGGTAAGCGCGACCGGCAACCGCGCCGGCTTGAAGCATGGGACCGCGCGCCATGCGCTCTCCCAATACGCTCAAGGCGAGTAGAACGACGCAAACTGCGACGGCGAACAAGCCCAGCGCCCAATGGAGCAGAAACGAGACCGCGATGTATATGGGTGACCAAGGTAGGTCGATGAAGGCTAAAACGGCAGATCCGGCGGCAAACTGCCGGACGATGTCCAGATCACGGCTGAGCTGGGCCGCTCCAGCGCGGACATGCCCACGCTGCAGCGGTGCGGTTGCGCAGCTGAGAAGCTGCGATCCCAGACTGTCCTCGACGGCTTCACTTATGCTGGCCAATACTTGTCCGCGAACTCCGTCGAGTATCGCAAAGGTCATGTAGGCCAAAGCGACTACGCCGGTAAGATACCACAGGGTCGGTATGCTCTGGCTGCGCATGACCCTGTCGTACACCTGCATCATGTAGAGGGGTGCAGCGAGGTAGCTGAGGTTCAAGAAACATGAGAAAAACACCACCCAGCCCAGAGGCGCTCCAATAGTCTTCAAAGCCAGACGGTTCGATACGGGCAACATGGTCTGCCCCTAACCGTGCAGTTTGAAGAGGATTTCCGAGGCTTCCAAGCCAGCCGGATGGGTGCTGCCGCCGAGTGTTATCAAGGTTGTCGACCCTTGACCTGGGATATCCAGCGCTATGGTGTGCGCGACGGGATCGTAAACCAAGGCGGCGTGGGCAAGGGAGACTGGTATTGACCTGGACTGATAGAGATTAACAAACTTGCCGGTATCCACCTGTAGCTGGCCGGTGGACGCAAAGCTGCCCCCCGCTGCCGCTACAGAGCTTTCCACCAAGCCAGAATCGAGGATCACGAGGGGTGCACCTTCGCTGGCAACGCCGCCGCCTGACTCCGTTAGGGAGAAGTTGTGCCCGTGCCCTAGATCATCAGCATTCACCGAGAAGGAAGCACCTGTCTGGAGACCAGACGAGATGATGGAACCATCCGCAGCATATATCTTTATCGTGCTGCCCGCCACGTCCGATCCGCTCACGTGAACTACGTTACTTGTTTCAGTAACTGATACGGCATCGGGTGTAACACCGACCAGGTGGTTATTTAGAGACACGTTGTCGAGTTGCAGAGCGGCAAATTCTGCTGGTGTCAGGTTAAGAGCATCTGCAGTCACGGTTATGCCGTGTCCATTCGCATCAAATGCCCCGCCCATATCAGCTATTGCCTTCAAGGTCGCCGCATCTGCGAAATCGTTGCTAGCAAGTAGGAGGTGCGCGGTTCCGGGTGTGAAATGCGGCAGCTCACTCAGGCGAAGAACGGTATTGGCCGAAATTAACTCGTCGTTGGGCAATGTGACTTGTACTGCCATCTGCTCTGCCGATAGATTTGCACTATCGAGAAGGTAGGACGGATCGTCCGCGATCGTGAGATTATGAACGTCGGAGAATCCCGCAACACTGACAAGGCTTTCGGCAGTCTGGGCATCCAGCGTCTCGGGACCGGCAAGTTGGACTGTGATGTGGGAGCCAAAACCGCTGTTGGCGATAGCGGGCGCAAGCGTGCCGTCCAGTAGGTTAACGGAGCTGTCGGCGATCGTCAGCGACGTGGTCAGGTTCAAGTGGTTGATGCTCAGCAGCGTTTCAGCATCCATAGCGTCCACGTGATCTGGACCAGCCAGCTTGACTGCGTCTGCGATCGCGATACCGCCAGTGTTGCTGGGATCAACGAGATTCGATGCGGTATCTTGCACGGTGATGTGGAAGCTGCCACGGTCGAAATGAATGGCGGCGGCCGCGGTGGCCAGAGCATCTGCCGCCGCGCCGCTGATCGTAGCGTCGCCCAAAAGCGTCGTTGATGTAAGCGTCGACAAGTATGAGTGATTTCCCGGATCGATTAGGTTCGCGACGCTGTCTTGGGCAGCGAGCTGGAAAGCGCTATGTGTACTGACGTTATTTACCCATCCGGCGCTGGATGTAAGGCTGCGTAGGTTCGACACAGTATCAGCGATGACGTGAACATGATCGAAGCTTAGGGTGTTTACGGCAATCCCACTCCCGGCACCGGCATGCACGAGGTTGAGAAGAGCGCTGGCGGTAGCCGCACTAAGCGTCTCACCTCCAATGACCTCTACAGTTCCTTGAAGCAAAGGCGAAGTCGCCGGCAACGCCGCTATGTTGGCGGCGGTGTCGATGAGCTGAGGGGTGACAATCTGTAGCGCACCGCTGGATAGAGCTGATAGGTTGGCGGCGGAGCCGGCAACATCGAGCTGGTAGCCACTGAGATTGAGGGCTCCGGCCAGCGTGCCCAGCTTGTTCGCGTCCGCGATGCTGAGTGATGTGTTGGCGTTCAGGTTAAGGGTGAGGGTGAACGGGCCAGTGCTAAAGTGCGATAGGCCGCCCAAAACTTCGGCATCAGTTTGAGAAATCATGCTGCTTCCCGAAATTGCCCAGGACACTGGCGAGATACTATGACCTGTCGCCTGAGAGAGTGCGTGTGCCGCGATGTTGCCAGCTGTGTCTCGGACGGACAGACTAGTTCCTGCCGCAGCCGTTGCACCGAGACCTTGTAAGTCGCTGAGAACCTGATCACTGACGACAGCACTGCTGTTGACGACAATGGCGGCGATCTGCCCGGCATTACCGGTCAGGACCGGAAGCTCTGCCTCGATATGTGCGGCCGTGTCAGATACTACCAGAGTATTTGGCATTCCCGAAGGGTTGTTGGTAGAGAAGCCCGTGATCGAGAACAGAGCAGCGGCCTGTAAAGCCGTAACGGAAACAGTCCCACCAGTTGTCTTTAGGTGAACGCTGTCGATGGAGGCGTTAGAGAGTGCCGTGGCGTAGGCTGGCGACGACAGGTGCTGGGCGGTGTCCCACACCACAAGCGCATGCCCGGCCTTGTTGAACGAAGTTAGGTTTTCGAGGGCTGCGGCATCAGCTGCGCTCACAACGCTATCCGACGAAAGCGAGGCGCCGTAGGTGTTGAGATAGGCGAGCGCGCTGACAGACCCGCTCTCAGCGACGGCGGCGATTTGGCTTCCGATATCAACAACGGGCAGTCCGGCCGGGCTCAGGTTCGCAATACCAAGCAGAGGGGTAACAAGATTGGCGGTGATGCTTGTGTCGGACAACAAGACACGCAGCTTACTACCGGCGACCGACAAAGCCGGCAGGTTGCTGATGACGTCAAACGCAGAGTCGGTGACGGCGACGGTGGAGATTGCGGCGTCTGAAGCTAGACTTGAAGCTATAGCCGCTAGGGAAGCCGCGGAGCCATCAACTGTGAACACTCCAGGGGTCGTAACAGCATCTATGGTGGTTCGATCGTTGCTATACTGCCCGGCAGTGACGACGAGCGCAGGATTGGGATCGGTTAGCGAGATTGTAAGCGCACCATTGAAAGTGTTCTGAAGTGTATCAAGACTAGCCTCGATCATGGATCCGGTGTCGGCTACGTCAATCGCGTAGGCTAAGCTCAGTGCTGTGGGATTGAGACTTAGTATTGCGACGGCCGAATCATGAACGGTCAACGGGCAGCCCGCAGTTTGGAAGTTTGGCAGAGCGGCCATTGCAGTTAGCGTTGCCGCTGCTATCACACCTCCGGAGGTTAGGGTGACGCCAGACTCGGCAGCGGAGTTTGCGAGTAAAACCGAATTGTTGGACGCAAGATCTGCGGCGATGTTCGATGCAGTGTCGGCCACTGCGACTTCAACATGAGACCAGCCGCTAGACGCTATTGCGGCCAGATCGCTGAGCGGAACTCCCGTAACTGCCACGATCGTACTCGCGGCAAGGTGGCCTAGGCTCCAGACTCATAACCAGTAGCACACTGCCGCTGTGAGATGGACGGCGG
>CAXUGD010000090.1:0-10633 GCA_964250355.1 uncultured Acetobacteraceae bacterium
GGTTTTGTCGTCGCGCAGCAGGATGTTGAAGCGTGGCTTGCGCTGCTTGATGAGGTTGTTTTCAAGGGCGAGGGCTTCGCGGGGGGTTTGGGGCGGGGTGTTGGGGGCGGGGGCCGGCGCGCGCCATGGGGGGGGCGGGTTTGGGGGGGCCCCCGGGGGGCCCGTTTGGGGGCCCCCCACCGCAGCGGACGCATCATGGACGAGACGGCGATCGCGAACGCCCTGCTTGCCGCCTGGCGCGGCGGGCCATTGGCCGAACCGCCGGTGCTGGCCAGCGAGGCGCAGGCCTACGCCGTGCAGCGCCGCGTGCTGGCCGGGCTGGGCATGGCCCCCGGCGGATGGAAGGTGGGCGCCGCGGGGCCGGACGCGATGCCGGCCTGCGCGCCGATGCCGCAAACAGGCATCGTAAGGGCGCCCCACCGCTTCGACGCGGCCGTCTTTACCCGGCGCGAGGTGGAGTCGGAGATCTGCTTCCGCCTGCGCGCCGGCCTGCCGCCGCGCCGCACGCCCTACACCGGGGCGGAAGTGCTGGGCGCCATCGACACCTGCCACCCCGGCGTCGAGGTGCTGCAATCGCGCTATGCCGACCCAGAGGCGGCGGGCGCGCTGGCCAACCTCGCCGACCTGATCCAGCACGGTGCCTACGCCGTGGGCGCGCCGGTCGAGGGCTGGCGAACCACCGACTTCGCGGCGCTGACGGTAACGCAGACGATCGCCGGCCTTCCCGCCCGCCAGGCCACGGGCAATCCGGCTGGCGACATGCTGCGGCTGATGCTGTGGCTCGCCAACGAGGGCGCCGTCTGGGCCGGCGGCCTGCAAGCCGGCCAGATCGTCACCTGCGGCTCGTGGACCGGCAAGGTTGCGGCACCCGTGGGCGCCCAGGTCGTCACCGCTTTTGCGGGCGCCGAACCCGTGCGCATCGCTTTCGAGTCCTAGCGGTCCCGCTGCCTCGACAGCGGCCGACCCGATATCCGACGGTCAGTGGCGTATCAGCCTGATCCGCTTGCCTTCCACGCCCAGCGCGATGCGGCCCTCCTTCAGCGCCAGCGCGTCCTCGCCGAATACCAGGCGACGCCAGCCGTGCAGCGCCGGCACGTCCGGCTCGTCCTCGAAGGCCAGCCGGTCGATATCGTCGGAGGAGGCCAGCAGCTTGGGGGCCACATCGTGGCTTTCCGCCTTTTCCGCCAGCAGCACCTTCAGCAGCGCCACCAGCGCCGGCGAGGGCCGCGCACCGTCACGGGCCGTGCGCGCCTCGGGCAGCGCGCCCTCCGGTAAGGCCGATGCCTCGGCAATCGCGTCCAGCAGCGAGGCGCCCGCGGCACCCTCGGCGAAGCCGCGCGTCACCCCGCGTACCCGCTCCAGCGCCTCGGCATCGCGGGGCGCGGTGGCTGCGATCTCCAGCAGGCTCTCGTCGCGCACCACGCGCTGGCGCGGGATGTTGATGCGCTGCGCCTCGCGCTCCCGCCAGGCGGCGATCGCCCGAAGCGTGCCCAACATGCGCCGGCTGCTGGTGCGCGGACGCAAACGCTCCCACATCGTGTCGGGGTCCGGGCGGTAGGTGGCCGGCTCGGCCAGCACGGCCATTTCCTCGGCCACCCAAGGCAGCCGGCCCTCCCGCTCCAGCCTGGCGGTCAGCCGCTCGTACACGGTGCGCAGGTGGGTCACGTCGGCGGCGGCGTAGGCCAGCTGGGCGGGGCTGAGCGGCCTGGCCGACCAGTCGCTGAACCGGTGTGCCTTGTCGATCTGCCCGCCGGCCAGCCCGGCCACCAGCCCCTCGTAGCCGACCTGGTCGCCAAAGCCGGCCACCATGGCCGCCACCTGCGTGTCGAACAGCGGCACCGGCACGGCGCCGAACAGCTGCAGGAAGATCTCCACGTCCTGTCGGGCCGCGTGGAACACCTTGGTGGTGCCCGGGTGGGCCAGCAACCGGCCTAGCGGCGCCAGGTCCAGCCCCGGCGCCAGCGCATCGACGACCGCCACGTCGCCGGCGCCGGCCAGCTGCACCAGGCAGAGTTCGGGCCAATAGGTGCGCTCCCGCATGAACTCGGTATCGACCGTCACATACGGCTCGGCGGCCAAGCGGGCGCAGAGGTCGTCCAGCACTGGGGTTTCGGTGACAAAGACGGGGCGCGGAAAGGCGTCGCGCTGGGGACGGGGCATCCCGTTCCATACATCGCGCAAAGGCCCTATGGGAACAGCCGAGGCTATCTTCGGGCCTGACCTGCGCTAAGTGTTCGTTCTCAAATGCGCTAGGGCGAGTCAGCTGGCGTGTCTTTCGAGAACCGGAGCGGAGCGGCCTGAAGGCCGTGAGCACCGGAAGCATCTTGCGAACAGCACGTTTCAACATGACAAGGCGCGTCAGATGGCCGCCCTAGTAGCATTTCAGAACGAACACCCGAGGACCACCATGCACACCTACCGGACCCACACCTGCGGGGCGCTGCGCGCTTCCGACGCAGGCCATCCCGCCCGCCTGTCCGGCTGGGTCCACAGCAAGCGCGACCATGGCGGCCTGCTCTTCATCGACCTGCGCGACCATTACGGCCTGACGCAGATCGTCTTCCCGCACGGCTCGCCTGCTTTGGCCGCCGCCGACGCGCTGCGGGTGGAAAGCTGCGTCACGGTCACTGGCGACGTGGTGGCCCGCGCGCCCGAAACCGTGAACCCCCGCCTGCCCACCGGCGCGGTGGAGCTGGTTGCCCGCGACCTCACCGTGCAATCGACGGCCGACGTGCTGCCGATGCAGGTGGCGGGCACCGAGGCCTACTCCGACGAGACCCGCCTGACCTACCGCTACATCGACCTGCGGCGCGAACGCGTGCACGCCAACATGATGCTGCGCGCGGAGGTGATCGCCTCCCTGCGCCGCCGAATGCAGGCGCAGGGCTTCACCGAGTTCCAGACCCCCATCCTGACTGCCAGCTCGCCGGAGGGCGCGCGCGACTTCCTGGTGCCGGCGCGCAACCATCCCGGGCGCTTCTACGCGCTGCCGCAGGCGCCGCAACAGTTCAAGCAGCTGCTGATGGTGGCGGGGTTCGACCGCTACTTCCAGATCGCGCCCTGTTTCCGCGACGAGGCCAGCCGGGCGGACCGCTCGCCGGGCGAGTTCTACCAGCTCGATTTCGAGATGAGCTACGTGACGCAGGAAGACGTGTTCGCGACCATCGAACCCGTCATCGCCGGCCTGTTCGAGGAGTTTTCGCGTGGCCGCGCGGTCGATCGGCCGCCGTTCCAGCGCATCGCCTACGACACGGCGATGCTCCAATACGGCTCGGACAAGCCCGACCTGCGCAACCCGATCCGCATCCACGACGTGACCGAGCATTTCGCCGGTAGCGGCTTCGGCCTGTTCGCCAGGATCGCAGCCTCCGGCGGCATCGTCCGCGCAATCCCGGCCCCCGGCGCGGGCTCCCGGCCGCGCGGCTTCTTCGACAAGCTAAACGAGTGGGCGCGCGCCGAGGGCGCCGGCGGCCTGGGCTACGTCGCCTGGGACGAAAGCGGGGCCAAGGGACCGATCGCCAAGAACCTGGAGGCCGGCCGGCTGGATGCCCTGCGTGCCCAATGCGGCTTGCAGGCGGGCGATGCCGTGTTCTTCGCCGCCGGCCCGCACGAGACGGCCGCGAAGTTCGCGGGCCAGGTGCGCACCCGCGTCGGCACCGAGCTCGAGCTGATCGACCGCGACGTGTTCCGCTTCTGCTGGGTGGTCGATTTCCCAATGTACGAGCTGAACGAGGAGACGGGGAAGATCGACTTCAGCCACAACCCGTTCAGCATGCCGCAGGGCGAGATGGCGGCGCTGCAATCGCAGGACCCGCTGACGATCAAGGCCTACCAGTACGACATCGTATGCAACGGCATCGAGCTGTCATCCGGCGCCATACGCAACCACCGGCCCGACATCATGATCCGCGCCTTCGAGATCGCCGGCTATGCCCAGGCCGACGTGGAGGCGCGCTTCGGCGGCATGCTGAACGCGTTCCGCTACGGCGCGCCCCCGCATGGCGGCTCCGCCCCCGGTATCGACCGCATGGTCATGCTGCTCGCCGACGAGCCCAATATACGCGAGGTGATCCTGTTCCCGCTGAATCAGCAGGGCGAGGACCTGCTGATGGGGGCGCCGGCAGAGGTGCCGGCGGCACGGCTGCGCGAACTGTCGATCAAGCTCGACCTGCCGCCGAAAGTGGTCAAGGGGTGAACGTTTCGGCCGGGCGCCGGGAGCAATAAAGCAAGGATGGAACACGAAGAACGGTAAGAAGAAAGGAAGTGCACGAAGAGGCTTCGTCTCCATAACAGCGCTCCCAAGTCCTGGCCGGCCAGTAGCTTTGGGCGCGAGCGTTGGATTGCCCGCAAGCCTTCAAAACCGTCGATCTCGCCCCATCCGCCTCAAAAACTTCTTCGTGTTCTTCCTTCTTCTTGGTGGTCTTCGTGTTCCATTCTTACTTACTTGCTGGATCACAGGGAACAGATCAGCCACCCGAACCGCAAATCCAGTTTCTCATCCCAACCTTTGCAGCAAATCCGCAGCCGCGGCACGCTCGGCGGCACGTTTCGTGCTGCCCTCGCCGGTTCCCGTCTGCCCTCGTGCGGTCACCTCGATCACGAAATGCGGTGCGTGCGACGGGCCGGCGCTGGACACCACGGTGTAGGCCGGCAGCGCCTCGCCGCGGGCCAGCACGCGTTCCTGCAGCGCGGTCTTGGGGTCTTTGGGCGGCAACACCTGCGCCTCCATCAACGGCGCCCAAGCTGTGCGGACGAAAGCCTGCGCCGCGGGCAGCCCGCCATCGAGGTAGAGCGCCCCGACCGCCGCCTCCATCGCATCGGCCAGCACGGTGGCCAGGCGGCCCACGCCGGTCAGCGCCTCGTTGGCGCCCAGCGACAGCACGGCGGCCAGCCCGATGCGTTCGGCCACCGCGCACACCGCCTCGCGCGAGACCAGGTGGGCGTGGCGCGGGCCGAGTGCCCCCTCCTGCTCGGCGGGGAAGCGCTCGGCCACCCATTCGGCCACCACCAGGCCCAGCACGCGGTCGCCCACAAACTCAAGCCGCTCGTTGGAGCCGGCACCGGTCGAGCGGGCCTGCTTGCGGCCGCGGCCGGGTGCGCGGCCGCTGGCCGCCGAGCGGTGGGTCAGCGCCTCGGCCAGCAGCGCCGGCCGGGCAAAACGGTGGCCGAGAAGCTGCTCGGCCTGTTGTATCCGGGCTGCTTCGGCAGCGCTCAATCTACGCCCTTCAGCAGGCGGCTCCAGCGCACTTCCACCGGCCACGTCCAGAACTCCCACCAGGGATGGGCGGCATCGAAGCTGAAGAAGATGAACTGCGCACGGCCGATCACGTTTTCGAGCGGCACGAAGCCCAGGCCGTTCATGAAGCGGCTGTCGGCCGAGTTGTCCCGGTTGTCGCCCATCATAAACAGGTGGCCGTCCGGCACCACGTACTCGTCCGTGTTGTTGGGATCGAGGTCGTCGGCCACGATGTGCGCGTCGTCCGTGTATTTTAACAACGGGTGCTTGGGCCCGTTCGGCAGCGATTCGATGTATTCCTTGGTCAGGATGTGCGTGCCGTTCTCGTCCGACGAGTCGAAATCGCCCGCCGGGGCGCGCGGCACCTCCGTGCCGTTGATGTAGAGCTGGCCGGCCTTGACCTGGATGTGGTCGCCCGGCAGGCCGATCACCCGCTTGATCCAGTCCTCGCTGGTGTTGCGGGTGTTGCGGAACACCACCACGTCGCCCCGGTGCGGATAGGAGCCGAAAATGCGGCCGGAAAACAGCGGCGGCGAGAACGGGATGGAGAAGCGTGAGTAGCCGTAGCTGAACTTGCTGACGAACACGAAATCCCCAATCAGCAGCGTCGGGATCATCGAGCCGGAGGGGATGTTGAACGGCTCGAACGCCACGGTGCGGATGCCCATGGCGATCAGCCCGGCATAAACCAGCGTCTTGATCGTCTCCAGGATGCCCCCGGCCTGCGGCTTGGCGGTGGGGGGCTGTGCGGTTTTCACACGGACGGTTTTCTGGAATACGGGCATGGAGGTGGGGTCCGGACGGGGCTGCCGGATGAACACGCGGGGGCGGGCACGTGTCAAGAAAGGGGACATCGACGCCTTGGGCTTGCTTCTCTTGCATTGAGCGGCGAGGCGTTCGTCTTCAATAGCGTTCCGTCCACCGGAACGCTGCGCAGGCGCGCTGCCTCGGTCAGGCGGGCTCGCATGGGGGGACTGGCCGCCAAAACCATGTAGCCGGAAACGAGATCGCCCAGCAGAAGCGAGTCCTGGCGCGGCCGGCAGCGCCATCGCAGGGCGACTAGGGTGCATAGCATTGCGTCCAGCTTATCCTGGTCGGCCTTGATCGGCCGCTTCAACGCAGCCGCCTCGAGACACCACCCCGCGAGATCGCCGCAGCCGAACGCCCGAGCCTCGGCGGCTGCCGTTCTTGCAACCGCAACCCAGTCCTCAGCCCTGAAGGTTTTACGGCGTGCCGGGTTGTACCGTGGCGCCGCCAGCCGACCAAAGAACCCGTCGTTCAGCGAAGCCAGAGAAAGAGCCGGAAACACTTCCATAACGAAAGCCCTGCAGACGCAGTGCGCGCCATCTCCGGGTCTTGAACAGCGGCGAGCATCGCCAGGAACCGCCAGATCGGTGCTGCCGAGCAAAACATGCCGACCCGGCCGGTATTTGCCGGCTGAACGCCTCCGCCCAGCCAGGAGACGGGCGATGCGGCGGCCCGGTCAACAGGCCGCATGCTGCGCGCGTTCGTAACGACCGTCGGCTGATCGATCGCTACGATCGTCACGCCGCTGTTCGATCGCACGTGCTCGACGAAGGCCAATGCGTCGTCGAAAGAAACGAGGCGCGGAAGATGGCAAGCAATGACCCGCCCGCCCTCAAGACCGACCGCGGCGATCGCACCGGGCGCCTTCGGGTTGTCCATCCACGCCGAATCGAAGCCGACAAGACAATCCACCTCGGCCTCGCCAACTCATGCTTGTTGTTGATCGCCGGTCAGCCGACCGGACGTCATTCTCCGCTCAGATCACGCCGGCGCCGCTCCAGCTCCTCGCTGTAGCGGCGCAGGGCGAACTGCTCGGTCAGCAGCCCCATCACCTGCAGCGTCTCGAGGCTATCGACCACCGCCAGCGCGTCGGCCTCGGCCTGCTCGAACAAGGTGGCCGCCTGCTTCACCGTCATCTGCGGGGTCAGCACGGCGGCGGTGTGGTGCAGCAATTCGGAGATGCGCGTCGCGGTCACCTCGCGGGCGTGGGCGTCGGCCACCCAGACGATGCCGGCGTAGCGGTCCTGCGCATCAACGGCCACCACCCGGCTAGCCGATCCCAGCGGGTAGTCGTGGCGGAAGGCGGCCAGGGTCGTGTCCTCGCGGACCGGCCGCACGTCGCGCCGCATCATCCGGCCCACCGTCAGGTTGCGCATCCAGCCGATATCGACCGCACTGCGTATGCTCTCGCCGCGCAGGTGGAACCGCCAGGTGGCGAAGGAGTAGCCGAAGGTCCGCCGCACCGTCACCGACGAGATCACCGCCGCGGCCAGCACGGCCACAGTCACGGGCAGGCTGCCCGTACTCTCCAGCGCCAGGAAGGTCATGGTCAGCGGTCCGCCCACGATGGCAACGGCCATGCCGCTCATGCCGATCAGGCCATATACAGGATCGGGGAACACCGGCACCGGCCAGGCTAGCAGGGCCAGCACCGCGAACGCCTTGCCCAGCAGCGCGCCCAGGAACAGCGAGGCGAAGAACAGCCCGCCGCGGAACCCCGATCCGAGCGATATGGCCGAGGCCGCCGCCTTCAGCCCCAGAAGCAGCAACAGCACGCGCAGCGGCAACGCCGCCGAAAGCGCTGCCCGCAGCGCGCCGTGCCCGGCGCTCATCACGGCGGGGGTCAGCAGCGCCATCCCGCCCACCAGCAGCCCGCCGATGGCCGGCCGCAGCCAGACGGGCACGCGGCTGCGGGTAAAGGCCTGCTCGGTAACCGTGACGCCGTACATGATGATGATGCCGGTCAGGGCGCAGAGCACGCCCAAGGCCAGAACCGGCAGGAAATCCGCCGTGCCGATCGCGGCTGGCAGGGTCACGGTGTAGCCCGGCTCGCCGCCCAGGAACACCCGCTGCACCATCACTGCGCTGATCGCAGCCGCTACCACGGGCGCTAGCGTGGCCAGCGAGTAGGTGCCGATAACGAGCTCGAAGGCGTAGAAGGCGCCGGTCAGCGGTGCGTTGAAGGCGCTGGCGATGGCGCCGGCCGCCCCGCAGCCCACCAGCAGCCGCAGGTCGGCCCGGCGCACCCGAAATAGGCGGCCGACGCGCGAGCCGACCGCTGCGCCGATCTGCGTGTAGCCGGCTTCCAGCCCCACCGAGGCACCGACGCCGTTGCTGAGCAGCGTCTGCGCCACCACCACCAGGCTGTCCCGCACCGACATCCGGCCGCCGAACACCGCATTGGCCTCGCTCGGATCGACGGTGCGCGCCGGCCGCCAACGGGCCAGCCCCCAGGTGAGCAGGCCCATGCACAGGCCGCCGGCGCCGGGCACGGCCAGTGCGCGCCAGGCAATCAGCTGCGGCTGGCCGGACAGGCGCTGGCGGGGGGTCAAGGCGAACAGCCACTCATGCGCCAGCTGGCTGGCCCCGTTCATGGCCACCACCAGCAGCCCGGCCGCAGCGCCCAGCAGGGCGGCGACCACCACAAGCCAGACTTCGTCCCCACGCACCAGGCTGCGCAAGACCTGCGGCGCATGCAGCGCCACGTCGCCCAGGCCGCGGCGCCGGCGCAGGACGACGGGCGGCTGGGCCGAAATCAGCGTTGGGGTAGGGGTTGGCGGCATTATCCTGTTCGTCGGCCGGCAGCGACCTGCTGGCCGTTGCTAGCCTTGCGGGCGCCCGTGGCGCAACCGGCGCGCGCATGCCGTGTTGTGGCGCCATGCAGGTTCCCGCAGATCCGGTGCCGTTCGCACCGCTCGAATACCCCGATCCGGACGCCCCCGTGCCGATCGAGGAGCCGCCGGACCCCATTCCCGTGCCGGCCGACCCGCCGGATGCCCCGATGCAGGCGGCTCCCATACAGGCTGGGCGATAGGCGGTGCTGCCGGACAGCATGCACCAGATCAGCGTGGCCAAGCCCGGCGGGCCTGACGCCATGACGCTGGTGCAGGCGCCCGTGCCGCGGCCGGGCGCGGGCGAGGTGCTGATCAAGGTGGCCGCGGCCGGCGTGAACCGGCCGGACGTCCAGCAGCGCCGCGGCCTGTACCCGCCGCCGGCCGATGCCAGCCCCGTCTTGGGGCTGGAGGTGGCTGGTGAGGTGGCCGCTTTGGGCGACGGCGTTGCCGGTCTGGCGGTTGGCCAAAAGGTGTGTGCCCTGGTGAATGGCGGCGGCTATGCCGACTACTGCGTTGCACCGGCCGTGCAATGCCTTGATTGGCCCCGCGACTACGACGCGGTGCGCGCGGCCGCCTTGCCGGAGACGTTCTTCACCGTGTGGGCGAACCTGTTCGGCCTGGGCCGGCTGAGTGCGGGCGAGATCGTGCTGGTGCATGGCGGCAGCAGCGGCATCGGCACCACTGCCATCCAATTGGCCCGGGCGTTCGGCGCACGGGTGCTTGCAACGGCCGGGTTGCCGGAAAAATGCGCGGCCTGTGTGGGATTGGGCGCCGAGGCGGCGATCGACTACCGCCACGAAGATTTCGTGGCCCGGGTAGGCGAGCTGACCGGCGGGCAGGGCGTCGATGTGGTGCTGGACATGGTTGCCGGCTCCTACCTGTCGCGCAACACCCAAGTGCTGGCGCGCGACGGCCGGCTCGTGATCATCGCCGTGCAGGGCGGCACCCACGATCCGGACCTTAATTTTGGCCTGGTGATGATGAAGCGGCTGACCATCACCGGGTCCACCATGCGGCCGCGCACGCGGGCGGAGAAGGGCGCGATTGCCGAGGCGTTGCGCGCGCAGGTGTGGCCCAAGCTGGATGCCGGCGCGTGCGCCCCGGTGATCCACGCCACCTTCCCCCTGGCGCAAGCGGCCCAAGCGCACGCGCTGATGGAAAGCAGCGCGCATGTCGGCAAGATCGTGCTGACAACCGGCTGACCGGACAATGATCCTGCACGCGCTGGAGCAGGGGAATGGCCCGGCGGTCTGCCTGCTGCACGGCCTGTGGGGGCGGGCGCAGAACCTGGGCGGTCTGGCGCGCCGGCTGGCGCCCGGCCACCGTGTTCTGTCGCTCGACTTGCGAAACCATGGCGACAGCCCGCACGCGGCCGGCATGGAGTACCCTGCCATGGCGGATGACGTGCTGGAAACGCTTGCGGCCCGCGGCGCGTTGCCGGCTTGCGTGCTAGGCCACTCGATGGGCGGCAAGGTGGCGATGATGCTGGCGCTGCAGGCGCCCGCGCAGGTGCTACGGCTGGCCGTGGCCGACATCGCACCCGTCCGCTACGCCCACGCCAACGCCCGCGTAGCGGCGGCGCTCAAGGGTTTGGCGCTGACCCCGCGCCTGGACCGGCGCCAGGCCGATACCGCACTGGCGGCCGAGATCTCCGACCCCGCCATCCGCGGTTTCCTGTTGCAGAACCTGGTGCCCGGCGCGCGGCCGCATTGGCGCATCGGCCTGGACGAGATCGCGGCCGGCATGGCCGACATAG